>JAYZKD010000043.1:0-19920 GCA_036163815.1 Pseudomonadota bacterium
TAAAGAAAATATAAACATTAAGTAATAATTCCTGCGGAGGGGTGGCCGAGTGGTTGAAGGCACTGGTCTTGAAAACCAGCAGGCGGGCAACCGTCTCGGGGGTTCGAATCCCTCCCCCTCCGCCAAATAGCAAAATGAAAAAAGAAATTGAAGATATAGTAGGAGATTTATGCACAAAGAATGGTGAATTCCCAACGACTTCTATTAGCTTAAATGGTTATAATTATAAAGCTTTTGATTGGGGCCCAAAAACCCTTTACGAATATTTTAAACTTTACGAAGATCATGCCGATAAAGATATGGTTGTCTTTGAAAAAGAAAGGTGGTCATTCGAAGAAGCTTATAAAGAATCTTCAGCTTTTGCTAATGTACTTTTAAGTGAATTTAATATCAAAAAAGGTGACAGAGTAGCTATAGCGTCAAGAAATTACCCTGAGTGGATATTTAGTTTTATTGCGATTACATCAATAGGGGCAATTGCAGTTCCAATAAATAGTTGGTGGACATCCAACGAATTAGAATATGGATTAAATAATTGTGATGCCAAATTAGCAATTGTTGATTCAGAAAGGTTAAAAAGAATTAAACCCTTTTCAAAAAAATTAGATTTAAAGACATTAACTATAAGACCAGATAATTCAGATAATGATAATTGGAATAAGTTAATAGAAAAATATCTAGGCAAAGACATGCCTCAAAAACAGATTTCTCCTGATGATGACGCTACAATATTTTATACTTCTGGATCTACAGGCCATCCAAAAGGGGTTTGTTCATCTAACAGGGCTACTATTGCTACTTTACTACAATGGATGGTTGTCTCTGCAGCGAGAAACATAAGAGAAGAAATAACCCCAGATGATGACTTACAACCATCTTGTCTTTTAACTGTTCCTTTATTCCATGTAACGGGTAGTCATGCACAATTTATGTTGTCATTTTTATCAGGAAGAAAAATGGTTATTATGTATAAATGGAGTTCTGAAGAAGCATTATCCTTAATAGAAAAGGAAAAAATAACTACCCTAAATGGCGTTCCAACAATGACTCTGGAAGTTATGCGGGATAAAAATAGAAAAAAATATGATATATCATCTTTAAAAGAACTTTCTGGTGGTGGGGCCGCAAGACCATCTTCACATGTTGAAGAATTAAAGAACGAATTCCCCAATGCATCACCTGGTCTAGGTTACGGTTTGACAGAAACAAATGCTGCAGGAGCAGTCATTTCGGGAGATGATTATTTAAAAAGACCTGGATCAACCGGAAAACCAACCCCTCCTTTAACTAGTATCAAGATTGTTGATGAGAATAATAATATCTGCGAAGTAAATTCTGTTGGCGAAATCTGGATTAAATCAATTACTAATTTTACCTGTTATTGGAAAAACGAAGAAGCTACAAATGAAGCCTTTCACGAAGATTGGTTTAAATCGGGTGATTTAGGTTACCTAGACGAAGATAACTTCTTATTTATAGTTGATAGAGCTAAAGATATTGTCATAAGAGGAGGTGAAAATATCTCATGCTTAGAAGTTGAAGACATACTTAACAAGCACCCTGATGTCTTAGAGGCAAGTGTTTATGGTATACCTGACGAGAGGCTGGGTGAAAAACTATGTAGCTCATTATCAATAAAGAAAAAAGCCAATTTTAATGAAAATGAATTTAAAGAATATTTAAAAAAATATTTAGCTTCTTTTAAAATTCCTGAATATTTTGATTTACATTTTGAAAAATTACCCAGAACAGCATCGGGGAAGATATATAAGCTTACTTTAAGAAACGAATTGAAAAGAAAAATGGGGATTATTGATTAAATATCCTAAATGTTGCTGAAGCTCTTGCTATATCCTGATCCTTTGCATCCCTTAAAACTGACTCAGAAAATCCCACAGATTTACCAATTTTAATAACTTTTCCTTCACCAATAAATTTTCCAGGCGAAGCAGGAGATAAAAAGATTGTCTTCAATTCAATGGTAGCATGCTTATTTTTATGCATTGTGTGTAACGCATGTCCACAAAGCATATCTAAAGCTGTAGATAAAATTCCTCCCGTAATTTGGTTATTTCTATTTGCAAATCTTTCGTCAAAAAAATAGCTATGCTTAACTTGCCCTTGTCCAATTTCAATATGCTCTCGTTTTAATAATTCTCCTATAGGAGGAATAATAGTGAGATCCTTCATAATTTTTCCTAAATGATTATTACCTTTATTACGTCAATTCTTTACCATACAAAAGAAGATATTTGCTCCTTTTGAAAACATGCTGTATGTCTAAGAAATAATCAACGAGGGATATCATGAAATCAGGTAGAAATTTTTACAAACCTCTTGCAGTTGGCGCTCCAGAACCGTCAATTAATCAGAATGATGACTTAGAGAGAGTTATTCATTTTTTTCCACCACATTTAAAGAATGTGACTGATAAGTTGCCTTCTTTGTGTAAAGCCTCGGATATCATTTTAGGTAATTTAGAAGATGGAATTTCACCAAAGGATAAAATTAAAGCTCGAAAATCATTTGTAAAAGTTTCAAAAAAATTAAATCTAAAAAATACTGGTTTATGGACAAGGGTTAACGCAATAAATAGTGAATGGTTTTTGGATGATGTATCATACATAATTGAAAATTTAGGCAATCAATTAGATGTAATAATGCTTCCGATGATTAATACATCAGAAGAGATATTATTTGCTGACAGGATAATTGCATTAAATGAAGCAAAGTATAATTTAAGAGAGCAGATTAAGATTCATGTCATTTTAGAAACTTCAGCAGGAATTATGAATGTTGAAGAGTTAGCCGCATGCAGCCCTAGGTTACATGGTTTTAGTCTTGGGCCTGCAGATCTTGCTGCATCAAGAGGAATGAAAACCGTTAGAGTCGGAGGCAGCCATCCTGATTATGGAGTTTTAGCAGATAAAAAAGAAAAAAATACAGAAAGAGAATTTTTGCAACAAGATTTATGGCATTATTCTTTATCTAAGATAATAGATGCATGTGCAGCTAATAATATTAAAGCTTTTTTTGGTCCTTATGGAGATTTTGATGATCCTGAAGGTTGTGAATCACAATTTAGGAATGCATTTATTTTGGGTTGTTCGGGGGCATGGTCTTTACACCCTTCTCAAGTTGAAATTGCGAAAAAGGTTTTTTGTCCAAGCGTAAAAGAAATTAAAAAAGCATCTAAAATTATTAAGGCTATGGGTGATGGAACAGGAGCAGTAAAAGTTGATGGAAAGATGCAAGATGATGCAACATTTAAACAGGCTAATGTTATAATTAATCTAGCAAAGAAAATTAAAAAGAAAGATCCTAAATTGGCTAAAGATTTTGCTGTTTATTTAAAATAAAAATATTAATATGAAAATACAACTTAGATAAGTATCAGTAACTTCTTCAATCGGAGTATATAATGGAAAGAGATGCTAAATTTAAAATAGGTGAAATTGTTAAGCATAGATTCTTATCTTTTAGAGGTGTTATATTTGATGTTGACCCGACATTTAGTAATACTGAAGAATGGTGGCTTTCAATACCTGAAGATATTAGACCAAAAAAAGATCAGCCTTTTTATCATCTCTTGGCGGAAAATGAAGTAACTGAATATGTTGCATATGTGTCAGAACAAAATTTACTTTATGATGATACTGGTGAACCAGTAAGACATCCTCAAGTAGGTGAAATATTTGGAACCTTCAAAAATGGATGTTATGAGATACAAAATAGTAAGATGCACTAAAGAAAGATTATATTTTGATTAAAGATAGAAGACCTTATTATATTAGAAAAATTATCGAAAATTTTTATAAACTTTGGGCTAGCTATTTCATCAAACCACAATTTAAAAATGTCGGAAAAAATCTTGATGTCAATAAACCTTGGAATTTGGATATTTACGGCGATAATATTTCAGTTGGTAATAATGTTCATATAAGAACTTCAAAGAATATAATTACTCAAATTTGTTCTTGGAATAGAAACGGTGCGAATGCAAAAATTAAAATTGGGGACAATGTGCTTATTTCTCCTGGAGCAAGAATTTTAGCGGCGGAAGAAATAGAGATTTGTTCCAATGTTATGATTGCCAGTAATGTTTATATAAGTGATTCAGATTGGCACAATGCTTACGATAGAATTGATTCTCCTGGATTTAGTAAAAAAATAACTATTTGCGATAATGCTTGGATAGGAGAAGGTGTTAAAATTTCAAAAGGAGTAAGAATAGGAATTAACTCAATTGTTGGCCTTGGTTCAATAGTAACTTCAGATGTCCCTAACAATAAGATATATGCAGGTAACCCAGCTAAAGAGATTAAATCACTTGAAGAAGATAAAATAATAAGAACTAGAGAAAAATTATTTGAATCTAATAATTACAATCAACTTATGGATTACTTACTAAAAGAAGATCTCAAAGAGAACAATCTGTTTGGTTGGATAAGATCCCTAATACTCCCAAAAAAAGGTGATTAAAATAGATTTTTAATTCTATCTTCGGAAATTCCCCACTCTAATAATGCAGTTTCATTATGTTGTCCATTTATAACGGATGGACCATTAACTTTTGATTCCGTTCTAGAAAATCTAGGTGCTACATTAGGTTGAACCACTCCATCAATTTCTACAAAAGTTTTCCTATCAATATTATGCTGATGATTGGGAGCCTCCGAAATTGATAAAACTGGACTAAAACAGACATCAGTACCCTCCATTATTTTACACCATTCATTTCTAGTTTTTAATTTAAAGATTTCTTCGATTTTTGATTTTAGGACTGGCCATCCTTCTCTGTCCATTTGGTCATCAAAATCAGGGTCTTTTATTTCTGCTTTTTCAAGTAATAACGAATAAAATTGTGGCTCTATTGAGCCAATAGAAATAAATTTTTTATCTTTGGTTTCGTATACATCATAAAAATGCGCACCTGTATCTAAAAGATTTGATCCTCTTGATTCATTCCAAATACCAGAACTAGAAAAACCATAAAACATTGACATCAAAGACGCTGAACCATCTGTCATTGCGCAGTCGACCACTTGACCTTTTCCAGATATTTTTGCCTCGTGAAGAGCTGCAAGCATTCCCATAGCAAGATACAAAGCCCCACCGCCAAAATCACCAACAAGATTTAAAGGTGGAACGGGTTTATGGCCTTTTCTTCCTATAGAATCAAGAGCACCCGTCAAAGATATATAATTAATATCATGACCAGCTGCTTGAGAGAGGCTTCCGTATTGTCCCCAACCAGTCATTCTTCCGTAAACTAATCTTTTATTAATTTCAAAACATTCATCAGGTCCAATTCCTAAATCTTCCATTTTACCTGGTCTCATTCCTTCCTGTAGAATGTCTGCCTGAGAAACAAGATCTAAGCAAACCTTTAAGTGATCGGGGTCTTTTAGATTTAAAACCACTGACTTCTTTCCCCTTCCTTCAATTTGGTGTTTCGAACCTCCCTTTGGAGATCTATCTATTCTAAGAACTTCAGCTCCCATATCAGCTAGTAACATACCGCAAAATGGTCCAGGTCCTATCCCTGCAAATTCTAACACTTTTATGTCTGACAAAGGTCCACTCATGTTAACTCCTTTTGTTTTTATCTAAATTTAAATCAATATTAAGTTCAGTGATTTTTTTTCTCAATGTATTTCTGTTAAGGCCTAGAATCTCTGAAGCCTTTAATTGATTGCCTTTCTTATTTCTTAAGATTTCATATAATAATACTTTTTCAACCTCACTAATATAGTAATTATATATATCACCTGAATGTTCCTCAAAAATTTTATGTAAATTTTTAGAAAAATAACCAGAGGCAATTGATGAAAAGCTATTATCAATATAAGAAATTTTTTTATCCATTTTCTTTAAGGTTTTAATTTCATTTTTTAAAACATCATTCTCAATTATGTCTTCTGTATAAAGCGCACATAATTTCATAATAAAGTTTTCAAGCTCTCTTACATTTCCAGGCCAATTATAATTCTCAATAATTTTATATCCTTCAGGATTAAATTTTTTTGGCTCAAGTCTTAATGTTTTAGCTTTCTCAAAAAAATGATTAATTAGTTCGGAAATATCTTCTTTTCTATCTCTTAATGGGGGAATGGAAATAGGAACAACATTCAATCTATAATATAGATCTTCTCTAAACACTCCTTCTTCAATTAATGAGGGAAGATTCTTATGAGTTGCAGCAATTATCCTTGTATCAGTTTTTATTTTTTCTTTTCCACCGACTGATGTAAATTCACCTTCCTGTAAAACCCTCAACAGTCGAGTCTGGGCTTCAATAGGCATATCACCAATCTCATCCAAAAATAATGTTCCCTTTTCTGCTAATTTAAATTTTCCATCAGTTTTTTGATGAGCGCCTGTAAAAGAACCCTTTTCATGACCAAATAACTCACTCTCGATTAATTCGTTAGGTATAGCAGCCATATTTAGAGCAATAAAAGGTTTATCAGATCTTGGTCCATACTGGTGTAAGGCTTTAGCAACTAATTCTTTACCAGTTCCACTTTCACCATAAATCATAACTGTTAAATCATTTTGAGATAATCTTGCAATTGATTTGTAAAGATCCTGCATAACCATCGATCTTCCTATAATTAATTGCTTATCGCCCGTTTGATGGCTAATTGGGTTTTCTTTCTTATTTTTTTTATGCTCTAACGCTTTTTGAACAAGATTTTCCAATTCTTGAAGATCAAAAGGTTTTGGCAAGTACTCATAAGCTCCTTGTTGTGTAGCAGAAATTGCAGTTTGAAGATTATTTTTTGCACTTATCACTATAACAGGAAGGTTATTTCTTAATTCAGTTATTTGCGGCAAAATATCAAACAACTCGCCATCAGGCATCATCACATCTGTTATTAATACTTCGCCATCATTGCTTTCAATTAATTTCCATAATTTTTTTAAGCTATCCACAGCAAGAACTTTGTATCCAGAGTCTTCCAAATATCTAGTCGTTACCAATCTTATTGAGTCATCATCTTCAGCAAGTAAAATTGTCTTTTCACTCATTATTCGATCTCTGCCATTAATCTAATAGTAAATTTGGATCCATTAATATCATTATCAAGATCAATCGACCCATTATGATCACTTATTATTTTGGAAACTATAGATAATCCTAAACCACCCTCTCCATTTTTTTTTGAAGATACAAATGGTTGAAAAATATTTGGTAGAATTGATTCTGGAATTCCAGGTCCATTATCTTTAATGCTTATTTTAATAGGAAGCTTTACCTTTCTGTCACTATAGTTGTCTTTAACTACATACCCATGTTCATATGATGTAGATAGAATTATTTTATTATCCTCATTATTACTTTTATCAAATGCTTCTATAGAATTCTTAATTAAGTTTATAAATACCTGAATCAACTGGTCCTGATTACCTAATACATTAGGTATTGACGGATCATAATTTTCGATAATATTTAATTCAAAGCCACTTGAGTTTAGCATTATTTCCTTAACATGCCTTAAAACAGTATGAATATTGATAGATTCTAAATCTAATGGAGAAGATGCATCAAAAACTTCTAGATTATCTATTAACCTTCTTATCCTATCAACTTCCTTGCAAATCAAGCTAGTCATATCATGGTCTTTCTTTTCTAGATTTTTTTCTAAGAGCTGTGCAGCCCCCCTTATTCCCGAAAGAGGATTCTTTACTTCATGAGCAAGAATTTGAGACATATTAGACATTGCTAATTTATTTTTATGATTCTCATTCTGGAACAAAAGTTTCTTTTGATAGTAGTCTTCAAGAAAGACTAATTGGTATTTATTTGACAATCCCGAAATCATAGAAATTTGTACATCAACATCTTTATGATCACCCGCCGTGGGAGTTGATAAATCTATTTTATATTCTTTAAATGACGAACTAGTTCCAATGCAGCTCTCAATTAATGAATTTACCGGTGATGAAAACGGTATAAATTCATTAATTGATCTACCTACAATAATTTTTGAACTAACTTTAAAAAAATCTTCGGCTGAAGAATTAACCATTGATATGATTTTTTCATCATCTATTATTATGATCGGAAAGGTAATTGAATTTATAATATGTTCATGTATATTGAGGTCTTTATTCATAATAAAATGCCTAATAATTAGGCATTTATATATTATGCTTAATATATAGGCAATATTCATTATTAAAAAATTATATGATTCACTTTGTAATTTTAGCAGCTGGTCAAGGAAAAAGAGCTTTAAGTAGTAAAAATAAACTACCAAAACAGTTCTATCAAACAAAAGGTATTACACCCTTAGAGCATATATTAAATTCAGTTAATACTAATCCTTTAATAGATACAATAACAGTTGTGTTAAGTAATGAGTATTATAAAAAATATGATTATTTATTAAATGAATATAATAAGATAACTAAGATAGTTAAAGGAGGATCTAATAGACAAGAATCATCATTCAAAGCCTTAAATAATATTGTTAAAACGAATAAAAATTATAAGAATGATTTTGTTTTACTCCATGATGCTGCTAGACCTTTTTTAGAAGATAAAATAATAAACCAATGTATAAAAAATTGTAATAAATATGACGGAGTTTTTCCCTCTATTAATATTGATGATACTTTAAGGAATAAGAAGAATTTTGAAACTGTAGATAGAAACTCTCTACTTGGATCACAAACCCCGCAAGCCTTTAAATTAAATAAAATTTTAAGCGCTTATAAAAATGTAAAAAGTAATTTTACTGATGATATTGCTATTGCTCATGAATATGGCCTTAAATTAAAAAGAATTAGAGGGAGTAAGCTAAATTTTAAAATTACAGATCATTCTGACCTAATAATGTTTGATAAATTAATAAATCATTCTTACACCAATAAAGTTGGAATAGGATATGATTTTCATAAATTCAAAAAAGGTAATTTTATAAAGCTAGGTGGATTAAGAATAAACGGTAAATATAGTTTAGACGCTAATTCTGATGGCGATCCAGTATTACACTCTATCACTGATGCTATACTTGGTGCATTAGGTAAAAATGATATAGGTCATCATTTTAAACCTAATGACAAAAAATATAAGAATATGGATTCTTTAATTTTTATAAATAAAGCGTTAGGTTTTTTAGAAGAAAATTATGGAAAAATTTCTAACCTAGATATTAATATCATTTGTGATTACCCAAAAATCGATCCATTGAAAGAAAAAATAAAAATTAATCTATCTAAAATTTTAAGCACTAGAAAAGATAAAATTAATGTGAAAGCCTCTTCAACAGAAGGTGAAGGATTCGTAAATTCAAAAAATGGAATTGCTAGCCAATCTATAATATCAATTATGGCACAAAGATGAAAAATAAATTAGCTACAATCATTTCAACAATTTTTTATATCGGATATTCAAAATTTATACCTGGAACAATAGGATCTCTGTTAGCTATACCAATTGGTATATTAATTTTAAAAATAGGTGGTGTTAATTGCCTTATCATCTCTATTTTTTTATTATCTTTAATTGCCTTCTTTTCAATTGAAATTTATATAAAAGACCATCAATCAAAGGACCCCAATGAAGTAATAATTGATGAATTTATAGGCCAATTAATTGTTTTAATTTTTACTTCTTTCTCATTGCCTGCGATATTAATTGGATTTATACTTTTTCGTTTCTTTGACATATTAAAGATATTTCCTGTTTCTAAAGCAGAGAAAATTAAAGGCTCGTTAGGGGTTTTAGCTGATGACATTGTCGCTGGATTAATGGCATGCTTAGTAATATTATTAATTAAGAAACTTGGAATAATTTAATGAATGAAGAAAATATAACCAACTTATCAGAAGAAATAATTAAGAAATGCAAAGAAAAGAATTATATGATTGCAACTGCGGAAAGTTGTACAGGTGGAATGGTTTCTAGTTTTCTTACCTCAATCCCTGGGTCATCTGAAGTTTTTGACAGAGGTTTTATAACCTATTCAAATTTATCAAAAACTGAATTATTGGGAGTTGACTCTAACTTAATAAATAAATACGGAGCTGTGTCATCTGAAACTGCAATTGCTATGGCTTTAGGTGTAATTAATAATTCACAAGCAGGAATATCTGTTTCTATAACTGGTGTTGCTGGCCCATCTGGTGGAACAGATGTAAATCCTGTTGGAAGGGTATATATAGCCACCGTCAATGATATTACAACAAATTGTAATCAATTTAACTTTGACAATAAAGGTAGGGATTTTATTAGATTATCTTCTGTTTACGAAGCACTAAAAATGATTCTTGCCGTTCTCTGAAACAGTAAGAATTCTTTTCTCAAAAGATAAAATAGTTTTATTAATTAAATTCTCAGAATTTTTTTCAATAATATCTTCTAAAATTTTATTCTTTAAATCCAATTCCAATATGAGTGAAACCAAAGTACCTTTATCATATTCATCAAAAATCCAATTTGCCTCCAGATAATTAAACGGTCCTTTTACGCCAAGAGCGTTAATTCTTTTTTCATACTTATCCATACTTACTTTGCTAATAAATGAACCCGAAAACATAAGAAACTTCATTTCTAATCTAGCAAAAAAATAGTCATGAACCTCTCTCTCAATAATCGAAGACTTACACCATGGAATGAAATCGGGATATGATTTAATATCAGAAATTAACTCAAAAAGATCTTTAGAGCTAGCGGTTGACCTTTTCTTTTTTTCAATCTTTATCAATTATCTATTACTTTTTAACCTGTTCTGACGCAGTGTATGAAAATCCTCTTCTGCATGATGAGATGAACGAGTTAAGGGGCTTGAAGATACCATTAAAAAACCCTTAGATTCAGCAATAATTTTATAGTTTTCAAATTCTTCAGGTGATAAATATTCTTCAACAGCGGCATGTTTCTTGGTGGGTTGCAAATATTGCCCTAAGGTCAAAAAATCCACGTTTGCAGATCTCAAATCATCCATAACCTGCATAATCTCACTTTTCTTTTCTCCTAATCCCAGCATTAGACCAGATTTAGTAAAAATATTTGGATTTTTGTGTTTTACATTATCTAATAATTTCAAAGAATTAAAATATCTTGCTCCTGGTCGTATGGATAAATATAAGCTAGGTACAGTCTCTAAGTTGTGATTAAAAACATCTGGTTCTTCTTCAAGTAAGATATCAATGGCATCTTCTTTTCTTAAAAAGTCTGGAGTCAAAATTTCAATTGTTGTTTTAGGGGAGCTTTTCCTTATAGCTTTAATTGTTTTGTTAAAATGTAAAGCTCCTCCATCACTCAAATCATCTCTATCAACAGATGTAATTACGACATGATTTAATTTCATCTCTTTAACCGCTCTTGAAATTCTATAAGGTTCAAAAGGATCTAATTCGTCTGGAATACCAGTTTTAACATTACAAAAAGCACATGCTCTAGTGCATGTATCGCCCATAATCATAAAAGTGGCGTGATTTTTTTGCCAGCATTCAGATATATTTGGGCAACTAGCTTCCTCACAAACGGTAACAACATTAGATCTTGATAAAATATCCTTTGTTTTTTGGAATTTTTTAGAACCTGATACCCTCACCCTTAACCAACTAGGTTTTTTTAAAGAACTAGTTTCTTTGTTATTAACCTTTTCAGGATGACGGATTGAAGACAATTTGAATTTCCTATTAATATTTAATTAATTTAACAAAAAAATTTAGTTATATCAATTTTAGCAAAAATTACTCAATTAATAATAATTAATATATCTTCTTCAGAGGCATATCCGAGATATTCTCTTATTATTTGATCAACTAAATCGGAATCATTAAATTCAACTAAATTCTTAATCTTAACCTCTAAAATATTATTTTCATTTATAAGTTCTTCTAACTCCAGAGCATTTCTTGATAATTGAGCGTCCATTTTATCATATTGAATAATACCTCTTGAAGAATAAAATAAATTAGTTAATGCAAAAAAGTTAATAAATAAAAAAAAGAGAACTACTGAAGAATTAACAATTAACTCTTTTATGCTAAATTTTTCCAAAAGATTCCAATTATTTAATAGAAAACGAATCATAGAATCACAGAATCACAAAACAATGTTATTGGTCAAGAAAGAAAAATATAAATTTTATTTTAGAATCGAATTACCAGCATAATTCGATTTATCCTTCAAAATCTCTTCGATTCTAATTAATTGGTTATATTTTGCCACTCTATCAGATCTTGTCATTGAGCCAGTCTTTATTTGTCCTGAATTTGTTGCCACAGATAAATCCGAGATAAAGGTATCTTCTGTTTCCCCAGAACGATGTGAAATAATATAAGAATAACTATTTTTTTTAGCTAATTTGATAGTCTCAAGAGTTTCAGTTACTGTTCCAATTTGATTAACCTTAATAAGTATAGAATTTGCTGCTTTTTTATCTATACCCATACTCAGCCTATTCGAATTAGTGACAAAGAGATCATCTCCTACTATTTGAATTTTGTCACCAATAGAATTCGTCAAATCTACCCAACCCTCCCAATCATCTTCGTGCAGAGGGTCTTCAATAGAAAAAACTGGATATTTTTTTACAATATCTTCCCAAAGTTTAATTAATTCTTTCGTTTCTTTTAATTCGTTATTTGATAAATGATATTTACCATCTTTGTATAACTCTGAGGCCGCAATATCTAAAGCAAGGACAACATCATCTTGTAATTTATAACCTGCCTTTTCTATAGACTTAGAAAGATAAGAAATTGCTTCTTCAGTAGATTTGAGGTCTGGAGCTACTCCCCCTTCATCACCTACATTTGTGCTATGGCCATCATTAGATAATAAATCCTTTAAAGAATGAAAAATTTCAGAACCCATAATAATTGCATGATTAAAAGTCTCTGCGGAAATAGGCATAATCATAAACTCTTGAATGTAAAGAGAGTTATTTGAATGGGCCCCTCCATTAATGAGATTCATCATTGGCACAGGTAATGTATAACTATCTAGTGAATTAAGATGCTCAAATAAATTCTTTTTTTCAGAAATAGCTTGAGCTCTTGAAACGGCTAAAGAAACTCCCAAAATTGCATTGGCACCTAATCTTGATTTATTATCAGTTCCATCAAGCTCGATCATCTTAGTATCTATTAAAATTTGTTCTGAAGCATCCAAACCTGAAACTAAGTCTTTTATTTCTGAATTAATATTTTCTACTGCCTTTTTTACAGTTTTACCGGATAATGTCTTATTCTTATCCCTTAATTCATGTGCTTCGTAAATTCCAGTAGAGGCTCCAGATGGCACCGCAGCTCTCCCTAAACTTCCATCATTTAATTTAACATCTACCTCAATAGTTGGATTACCCCTACTATCAAAAATCTGCCTTCCAAATACATTTTTTATTGATGCCATAACAAATTTATCTATCACATCTTGTTCATTCTTGCTATTAACTAAAAAAAATTTTGAAATAACTAATATGTTAAATAAAAATAAATCATTAGTTCTATTTTCTGGAGGACAGGATTCAACCATAACTTTATTCTGGGCTTTAGAAAAATTTAAAGAAGTTTACACTGTAGGTTTCAATTATAATCAAAACCATAAAATCGAAATGGATTGTCGATTAAATATTCTAAATAAAATTAGATCTGACTATTCAAATTATAAAACTAAACTTAAAGACGATTTTATTATTGACTTAAAGGAAGTTAATAATATTACAAATTCTTCTTTGACAAGTAATAAAGAAATTAAAATGGAAAATAATCTTCCAAATACCTTTGTTCCTGGAAGGAACCTGCTATTTTTAAATTACGCTGCAATATTAGCTTATCAAAAGAAAATAAGAAATATTATTGGAGGTATGTGTGAAACTGACTTCTCAGGATATCCTGATTGCCGAAATGAAACTATAAAACATCAAGAAAAAACAATAAATCTAGGAACAGAACAAGATTTTAAAATAATTACACCGTTAATGAATATTGACAAAGCTGAAACATGGGAGATGGCATTTCTTGATTTTGGATTTGATTTCTTAGAATTGATTATAGAAAATACACATACTTGCTACAATGGAGATAGAAAAAATAGACATAATTGGGGGTATGGTTGTGACAATTGCCCAGCATGTGACTTAAGATCAAAAGGTTGGTTAACTTTTGTTGATAAATATCCAAAAATTAAAGAAAAGTTTGATGTATACAGTTAAAGAAATGTTTTTTACCATACAAGGTGAAGGTTACAATTATGGAAAATATGCAGTTTTTTGTAGGTTCACAGGCTGTAATCTTTGGTCAGGGTTGGAAAAGGACAGAGCCAAAGCCATATGTAAATTTTGTGATACAGATTTTATAGGTACCAATGGTATAAACGGTAAAAAATTCAAAAACGCAGAAGAAATTACTAATAAAGCTCTTTCAATTTGGAAGGTAAAAAATAAACCATTCGTTGTTTTAACTGGCGGTGAGCCTATGCTCCAAGTTAATGACAAATTAATCAATGCATTACATAAAAAAAATTTTAATATAGCTATAGAAACCAATGGCACAATCAAAGTACCTAATGAAATTGATTGGATATGTGTTAGCCCCAAATCCGAAACAAAGATTCTTCAAAATTATGGAAACGAATTAAAATTGGTATACCCACAAGAAAATATATCACCAAAGTCATTTGAAAATATGAAATTTGACTATTTCTATCTTCAACCTAAATATGATAATAATTATAAAGAAAATGTTATCTTAGCTAGAAAGTTTTGCAGAGATAATCCTCAATGGAAATTAAGCTTTCAAATGCATAAATTCATTGGGATTCCATAGGACAAATTATGAAACATTTAGGAAAACCAAATAAACAGCCCAATAAACCATCTATAAAAATTTTAGATAAAATTAAGAATAATGAAAAAGAAAAGTTCTTAGTAAGGTTTTCTCAACCTGAATTTACAAGTATTTGTCCTGTTACTTCGCAACCTGATTTTGCGCACATTGTTATTGATTATGTACCAAATAAATGGATAGTTGAATCAAAGTCATTAAAACTATATTTTCAAAGCTTTAGAAGTCATAAATCTTTTCATGAAGAAGTAACAATGCTTATTAGCAAAGATCTTATAAATCTTTTAAAGCCTAAATGGCTTAGAATTGGAGCATATTGGTATCCTCGAGGGGGAATGCCAATAGATGTTTTTTGGCAATCATCTGAGCCACCTAAAGATTTATGGATACCTGAACAAGGAGTAAAGAATTATAGAGGCAGAGGTTAGTTAATTTTTAATTATCAAAAGATTTTACAAGATTATCTAATGCCTTAACTTTCTTCAAAATACCTTCAAATTCGTTAAGTTTTGTTGCCGAAGGCCCGTCACATAATGCTTTATCAGGATCTGGGTGAACTTCAATAAATAAACCCGCTAATTTTAAAGCTGTACCAGCCAAAGCAAGATCAGTTGCTTGATGGGATCTACCTCCAGTTGAATCTCCTAAACCTCCAGGAATTTGTAAAGAATGTGTAACATCTAAAATCAAAGGTTTATCCAAATTTCTTAGCTCTGACATGCCTAAAAAATCAACCACTAAATTATCATAACCAAAAGATGACCCTCTCTCACATAGCATAATGTTTTTATTCCCAAATGATTCACATTTATCAATAATATTAATCATTTGCTTAGGTGATAAAAATTGAGCTTTTTTTAAATTAATAGGTAAACCTGTTTCGCAAACCGCTTTAATTAAATCAGTTTGCCTACATAAAAAGGCAGGTATTTGAATTATGTCTGCAACCTCAGCAATTTTATCCACCTGATAAATTTCATGTACATCTGTTATAATAGGAATATTCAATTTATCTTTTAACGATTGAAATATTTTAATTCCAACCTCTAATCCTGGTCCTCTGTATGAATTAACTGATGATCTATTCGCCTTATCAAAGGAAGCTTTAAAAACAAAAGGAATATCTAATTTCTCAGTAATATTTTTTAATTTTTCAGCAACATTTAAAGCCATATCCTCATCTTCTAAAACATTTAATCCCGCAATAATTGATATTGGAGATGAGTTAGAAAAACTTATATTTTTAATACTTATAGATTTCATCTATTTACCCTTAGCAGATAATTTTGAATTAACAATAGATGCTTTTATAAAAGATGCGAATAATGGGTGTGGATTAAATGGTCTTGATTTAAGCTCAGGGTGAAATTGGACACCTATAAACCAAGGATGGTTCTTAAGTTCGACAATTTCTGGTAAATACCCATCTGGAGACATGCCAACAAAAGTAAGACCAGCTTTTTCAAGCTCAGCCTTGTAAGAAATGTTAACTTCATACCTATGTCTGTGTCTTTCATTTATCTCTTTATTTCCATAAATTCTTCTCACTTTAGAGCCTTTTTTGAGAATAGCAGGATATGCCCCTAATCTCATAGTGCCACCATAATCACTTTGAAGATTTCTTTTCACTACTTCCTCATCTTTTACCCATTCTTTAAGCAATCCAATTAATGGACTATCTGTTTTACCAAACTCCGATGAACTTGCTTTTTTATAATTTAGTAAATTCCTTGCGGAATCTATAACAGCCATTTGCATCCCAAAACATATACCAAAAAACGGTATCTTGTTTTCTCTAGCAAACTTTGATGATAAGATTTTACCCTCCGAACCTCTTTTCCCGAAACCTCCAGGAACAAGGATTCCGTTAACATTATTAAAAATCTTGACATTTTTATATTTTTCTAATTTTTCTGAATCAATAGTCTTAATTTTTACTTTTACATTATTTGAGATACCGCCATGAGTTAACGCCTCAAATAAGGATTTATAAGCATCATTTAAATCCAGATACTTACCTACCACACCTATTGTTACCTCGCCTTGTGGATTTCTTATACTTTCTACAACTTTATTCCATTTCCTTATATTTGACTTAGGAAACTTTTTCTTTCCCAAGGCGTTAAGAACAGCAATATCGAGTCCATTATCTTTTAAATCCTTTGGAACAGCATAAATCGTATCAACATCTATAGCTTGTATAACCGAATCTTCATTTACATTACAAAAAATCGATATCTTTTTTCTATCTGATTTAGAGATTTTTCTATCACATCTGCATACAAGAATATCAGGTTGAATTCCTATAGACCTTAACTCCTTAACAGAATGTTGGGTAGGTTTAGTTTTAACTTCACCAGCAGCTGAGATATAAGGCATTAATGTTAAATGAAGAAAACATGTTGTATTTTTTTTAAGCTCATTGCTTAATTGTCTAATCGCTTCTAAAAAAGGAAGTCCTTCTATATCTCCTACAGTTCCTCCAATTTCACACAAACAAAAATCAACATTTTTGTTATTTGAGAGGATGAATTTTTTTATTTCGTCTGTAACATGAGGAATTATTTGAACTGTTCCTCCAAGATAATCACCTTTTCTTTCCTTGCTAATAATTCTCTTATATATCTGACCAGTGGTAATATTATCATTTATAGATGAAGGTACATTAGTGAATCTTTCATAATGACCTAAATCCAGATCTGTTTCTGCCCCATCATCAGTAACAAAAACCTCCCCATGTTGAAAGGGATTCATCGTTCCTGGGTCAACATTTAAATAAGGATCCAGTTTTTTTATTTTTACTGAAAAGCCTCTGGACTGAAGTAGCGCACCAAGTGCTGCGGAAGTTAATCCTTTACCTAAAGAAGAAGCCACGCCACCAGTTATAAATATATACTGTGTCATGGAAGTTAATTATAGCAAATAGAAATTAAATTACAAAGATAAAGATTGATTAATTGAGATCAGGAAAATCATTTTTGTTTTCATCAGCATCGATCTCAAGTTGGGGCATGCTCTCATTACCAATATCATCTACAATAGATGAATTCTGGCTGGCGCTGGAAAGTAATGCTAAAGAAAGGCTGGTAATAAAAAATATAGTAGCAAAAACAGCGGTTAACCTAGATAAAATATTCCCTACTGCACGACCAGACATAAAATCTCCTGAACCACCTATTCCGAGTCCTCCTCCTTCAGATCTCTGTAAAAGAACTAAGACTATCAGAACAATAGCAATAATAAGATGGATAACTAAAACAAAGCTTAACATAATAAATAAGCTTTTAACCGATCACAGCATATAATTCAATTTATTAAATTAATTGCTTTAAGATAGCCTTCATATCCTTAATTTTTAAACTAGCTCCACCTATCAAGGCTCCACTTACATTATTGAGGGATATTATAGTTGACACATTTTTAGGATTAACTGATCCACCATACAATATTCGAATGTTTTTGGCTCTACCGCCATAAAGCTTTTTTAATTTTTTATAAATAAAATTATGAACTAATTCTATATCAGAATTATCAGGAACTAAACCTGTACCAATAGCCCACACAGGTTCATAAGCAACATCCAAATATTTCGGCTTAACATTATTTTTAAGCGCACCCTTAATTTGATTGCCCAACACTTTTAGAGTATTGGAATTTTTTCGTTCCGCCAATGTCTCCCCAACACAAAGTATAACATTTAATTCTTGGTTTTGGGCCTTAACAATCTTGTCATTTATTATTTTATTGGTCTCATTATGATAAATTCTTCTCTCTGAATGTCCCACAATACAATAATTAGCATTAAGATTCCTGATCATAGATGAAGATATTTCACCGGTATAGGCCCCATTTTCTTTTGTACTACAGTCTTGAGCGCCGACATTTAATGTAGACCTAGAAGTCAACTTAGAGAATCTATCAATCAATGTATATGGTGGACAAATTAAAACATCAATATTTTTAAGTGAGTTTTTAGATACAAATTTTTTAAGTGATTTAATAAATGCAAAATCTCCCTTTTTTCCATTCATCTTCCAATTGCCTGCAATAAGTATTTTCTTCTTCATTATGACTGAAATCCTATAATATATACTTTTTAATATAAGCTATTTCTTGCGTTTTTGTTAACAGAAGATACATTATGCGGAAAATAATGTTAAAATAATTATGAGATAAGTTTGATGTTAGATTTTTTACGAAGAAATGCCTCGGGTCCATTTGGGTTAGCTTTGATAGTATTATTAGTTCTCGCGTTTTCTGTTTGGGGAATAGGTGATATTTTTAGAAATTATGATGTTGGTACTCTGGCTCGGATAGGAGATAGAGAGGTGGATGCTCAAGAATTCTTATTTCGTTACAATCGAGAGTTAAATAGAATTTCTTCTGAGTTAGAAAGATTTGTTTCAACTGAAGAGGCAAGAGAATCTGGATTGGATTATCAAATTTTATCAAATCTCATTCTTGAAAAAACAATTAACTCATCCGGAGATAAAATGAAGCTAAGACCTTCGGATAAATCATTAGCTGAAAGAATTAAAAATACTAATTCTTTTAGAAATGCATTTAATCAATTTGATAAGAATGTGTTTAACCAGGTTCTTCGACAAAACGGTATTAATGAAGCTCTTTTTCTTGAAATGGAAAGAGATTCTGTATCTCAAGTTCAAATATACAAAGCTTTATTTGATAACCTTGAATTATCCAAAGAATTTAATAATTTAATATATAAATTTCAGTATGAAGATAGAGAAATAGAGTATGTAATTTTAAACATGAATGAATTTTCGTTGGAAGAATTATCTTTAACAGAAACCGATGTTGATCATTATTATAAAGAAAACAAACAAAAGTATAAATCTCAACCAATGAGAAATTTTTCTTTAATATCACTCCTTAAAACGGACTTAAGTTCTTCTGTAAATGTTGAAGAAGATATAATTAGAGAAATTTATCAAACCAATATTCAGGACTATGAGAAACCGGAAAAAAGAACATATTATCTAATACCTTTCATAGATCAAGAATCAGCAAACTCAGCATTAATAAATTTCGAAAAAAATAAAGACATACTACAAATAATAAATGAAAGAGGCTTAACGGTCCAAGATG
>JAYZKD010000044.1:0-6416 GCA_036163815.1 Pseudomonadota bacterium
CATCTCCAGAAGCTTGCCCAACGCCAAACATTGCCTTACCAATAAAAGCCATTATTGTTTTTACATCTGCAAAATCGATATTTATTCTTCCTCTTTTTGTTATAAGGGAGCTTATTGCAGATACTCCATCGTATAATGTTCTATTTATTATTTCATTACATTCATCAAAAGATGTATCAATATTTGCTACCCTAAAAACATTCTCATTTGGCACAACAAGTAAAGTATCTAAGCATTTTGAGAGCTCATTTATGCCATCTTTTGCCATCTTCATTCTTTTTGTGCCATCATATTTCCAGGGAGTTGTTACTACTCCTACAGTCAAAATACCCATATCTTTGGCAAGTTTAGCTATAACTGGAGCAGCTCCAGTACCAGTTCCTCCTCCCATGCAAGCTGTAATAAACAGCATATTAATCCCTTTGAGATAGCTTTCAATTTCTTCTAAAGACTCTTGAGCAGCTTTTTTTCCTATTTTAGGATCTGCTCCTGCCCCAAGACCTTTGGTTATATTTGCGCCTATTTGTATTCTTGTTGTTTGATCATGCTCTTCCAAAGCTTGTGCGTCTGTATTTACTGCATATAAATCTACTCCTTTAAGGCCGCAATCAATCATAGTTCTGAGAGCATTTCCGCCCCCTCCACCTATTCCCAAGAGCGCTAGTCTCGGCTTAAGTTTTTCTACTTCTGGTGCAGATAATTCAATAGACAACAGACCCTCCACTGGCTTTTATTAATGTTTCTACTGATTCTTTATAATTAACAAGGAGTTGGCAGATTTAAAAATCAACTCCCATTATTTTCTTAAAAAAATTATTTATTGAACTTCTTTTGTCTTTTATAGCCTCATGTTTTTTTTTGGATTGCTTTAAACAATGCATTAAAACGCCTGAACATGCTACAAAGGAAGGTCCTCCAATATCTTCTGATAAACCACCTATCTTTATTGGTGTACCTAATCTTATGTTTGTATCGAGTAATCTTTCAGCAATTTCTATACCTCCTCTCAGCTCAGAAGTTCCACCAGTTAGAATTATGTTTCTCTTTGCTAGTTCAGAATAACCTGAGCGCTCAATCACCTCTTCAGATTTTTCGATAATTTGTTCAAATCTAGGTCTAATTATAGAAACAAGGTCACTTAATTTAAATTTCTTCATTAATGAATTATCTTTATCACTTGGTACTTCATAATATTGCTCGGAGTCTTGTGAACCCATGATGGCATTACCGTATAAATTCTTTATACCTTCTGCATGCTCAAAAGGTGTATTAAGTCCATAGGCTATATCATGTGTAATATGCCATCCACCAATATTTATTGTTGAAGCAAATACTATGGTGCCTTCAAAAAAGATAGATATAGATGTTGTTCCACAACCTATATCAATACAAGCTGAACCGAAATCAAATTCATGCTCTTGTAAACATGCCAATGCAGAAGCATAAGGCTTAGCGACAATACCTTCTATTTTTAGATGAATATTTTCAATGATATTTTCTATATTAATTAATGGATTATGATCTGATGTAATATAGGTTAACTCCACACCTAAATTGTCAGCAATTAACCCTGTCGGATCGGTAACATTTCTAGTTCCATCAACAAAAAATTTAGAAGGAACTATGTGGATAATTCTTTGGTTATCATCTTTATATTTTTCATGTGTTAATGCAATAACTTCAGAAACATGTTCTTGGTTAATGGTTTTATCAGGAATTTCTAACTTACCTTTAATAACATGGCTTTTAATAAAATTTCCTGAAATACAGATAAATACTTTTTCGACTTCAATATTCGCACTTTTTTCAGCCTTATCAAGAGCAAGCCTTATTGATTTCTCAGCTTCTTTAGGATCAATAATTCTTCCCTTTATTATTCCTTTAGATTGGCAATATCCCGAACCTATAACCCTTATTGCTCTTTTTTCTCTTGTTATTTCATCTATTTTAGCTATTAAACAAACAATTTTGTCGGATCCTATATCAATAGCCGTAATTACACCTTTTGATTGGTTTGATTTAAATTGTTTAGCAAAAAGATCTTCTTGTGTTGTATTCGATTTCATTATTTGCCTTTAAAAATCCTATCTGTCGAAATTTCGCCCTTTACTCTTAAATCAATCTTCTTATGTCCTTTCTCAATAAGATTATAATCCTTTAGGTGCTGATCTAATTCTAAAAGTGCATCATTAATATCTCCCATAGGTAGTTTTATAAGAACCCCTTCCTCTAAATATAAATCCCATCTTCTTTTTCCTATAAATCTCGTATAATCAATCCGATCCTGTAGAGAAGGATATTGTTTTAAAGCTAATAACAAGCTTTCAACATTTATATCAGCAGACTCTCCGGAAATATGAAGTAAGCCATCATAGCCATCCTTTCTACTTACCTTTTCAATCTGGTAACCCTCCTCATCAAGAACATAAATTTCATTCCTATATTCCCAAATAGCTGATGGTTGATATTCTTCAATTTTAACATGAATTTCATTCGGTAATTTTCTGCTTATACTAGCATTCTTAATCCACGGAACTATAAGGATTTTCTTTCTTAAATCACTTAAGTCCAAAAACAATATTGGGCTATCTTTTTTAAGAGATAACGCAGATAATATATGTTCTTTACTAGATCTATATCTTCCATCAAGTTTTAATGTTTCAAGTTTAAAAAAACCTTCAGCTTTATTACTCATGTACATATTTATTGGGTTATCTTTTTTATAATATAGATAAGCAGATATCGACAAAATGCTGACGATCAAAAGTGAAATTATATATACTTTGCTGATTATTCTCGGCATGCTGCTTCCTCGATAATGAAACCAATTAAATCTGTATAAGATATGCCTTGAGCGGCTGCTAATTCAGGAATTAGTGAGGTTTTTGTTAATCCTGGATGTGTGTTTAGCTCAAGAACAAAAGGTTTGTTTGAATCTTCTTCTAATCGGAAATCTGTTCTGGTAATTCCATCACATTGAAGAAGATTATGACAATCAAGAGTCATTTCTTTTATATCATCATATATATTCTTTGGTAATTCAGCTGGTATAAAATGGTTAGACATTCCTTTGGTGTATTTTGTATGATAATCATAGAAGTTATTTTTGGCTTTAATCTCCATTACCTCAGTAGGCTTATCACTAATAATTCCGCAAGTTAATTCTCTTCCTTTAATGTATTTCTCAACCATAACATAATTCCCATACTGCCAATCTTCTAATTCTTTCAATATTCTAATCTTATCTGATTCATTCAAAATTATATAAATTCCTATACTTGAGCCATTATTTACCGGCTTAATAACAAAAGGAGGCTTTAAATTTAAAGAAGGCAACTTCTGTTTTTCGATGAGCTGATAATCAGGAGTTGGTATGTTATTTTTTATAAATATCTCTTTTGAGATTGCCTTATTCATTGCTATCACTGAAGAAGAAACACCTGAGTGGGTATATTTAATATTAAGGTTATCGAGAATAGCTTGTATTTGACCATCTTCACCAAATTCTCCATGAAGAGCATTAAAACATAAGTCTGCCTTAGAGTTTATTATTTTGTTAATGAATTCATCAACACAATCAATTGAATCATATTTATAACCAATCTTTTCTAGAGCTTTCTCTACATTTTCTGCTGATTTGAGACTTATATCCCTTTCGTGAGAATAACCTCCTTTTAAAATGATAATTTTACCTTTGAACACCTTTAGCTATCCCCGACAATTCTAATTTCCCACTCAAGAGTTATTCCATGTTTATGTTTTACTTTCTCAATGACTAAATTACCTAGATCTTCAAAATCAGATGCTGTTGCATTACCTGTATTGATGAAAAAATTATTATGTTCAGGCGATATCATTGCCCCTCCTAATTGAAACCCGCTTAATCCAACAGAATTAATTAATTCCCAGGCTTTAGCTTCTTTAGGATTTTTAAAAGTACTGCCCCCTGTTGCAACTCCGCTTGGCTGAGTATTCTTTTTTTTAAGTTCTATTTCTTTCAGCTTTTCCATAATTTTCTTTTTGCTTTTTTTCTTACCTCGAAAAATCCCTGAAATAATTATCTGATCATTTTTGATAATTGAATTCCTATAAGAAAAGTGCATTTGATCATTCTTTAAAATTGTTATGCTACCATCTTTATTCATGACCTTTGCTTCAACAAATATATCTTTAATTTCCTTTCCATAACACCCAGCATTCATAGCAATTGCGCCACCTAAATTTCCTGGAATACCAGATAGAAATTCCATTCCACCTATTTCATTTTCTAATGCAATTTTTGTGAAATCTTTATCCAACATACCTGAGCCTACTTCAATTGTATTATCTTTAAGTATGTTGAATTTTGAGAAGCTTGGAGGAATTAAAATCGTTGGGAGAGTCAATCCCTTATCCCTAATCAAGACATTGGATAACCTTCCGAATACATTAATCGGAAGGTTGATTTCCAATCTATCTATTATTTGGAGATATTTTGAAAGATCATATTGATCACTTGGGATATACAAAGTCTTAGCAGCCCCTCCTACCTTAAGCCAACTTATATTTTTTAAAGATTTATTTGAGAAAGATTTTCCCTTTAATTCGAACTCTTCACTTATTAATCCTTTAAACTCATCAATTGATTTATTCATTTGATTTACTCAATTTACTTACAAAATTATTAGCCCATCCAGAAATACTTCCAGCACCCATAAAAACAACTAAATCACCTTTTTTTATTTCCTTTAAAAGAAAATTTTCTACTGAAAGGAAATCATCAAATTTACAGGCCAGATTCTTGGATTGTTCGTTTATTGCTTTTACAATGAATTTAGAATTATATTTCTTTATAGGCTTTTCTCCCGCTGCATAGACAGGCAATACAACGGTTAAATTAGAATCTGCAAAACTCCTTATATAATTTTGGAATGTATGCTTAACCCTGGAATATCTATGCGGTTGAATAACTGTAATTATTCTATTCATCCTTAGCTCTTTTAACGCCTTTAAAGTTGCTCTTATTTCTGATGGATGATGAGCATAATCATCATAAAAACATATACCTTTATATTCTGATACTAGAGTAAGTCTTCTTTTTACTCCTTGAAAATTTTTCAGAGCTTTTTTAATTGATTGAAAATTAATTCCAAGTTTATGAGATAAAGCTATTGCACCTAAAGCATTATTTAAATTATGTTTTCCATGCATAGGAAAAAAAATGTTTTTATAGATCTTATTTTTCTTATTTAGGTGATTAATCTCGATATCAAAAAACTGACCATTATTTTTTATCCTGATATTTTTTGCTCTATAATTTGCTTTTCTATTCGTTCCGTAAAAAACTATGTCTAACCTATTTTGTTTTTTAGCCAAATTAAAAGCAGTATTATCGTCTGAACAAATTGCGGAGAATCCAAAAATAGATGTGTTATTTATATACTCTTCAAAAGCTTTTTCTAAATTTTCTATATTTTCATAATAATCAATATGCTCATCATCAATAGAAGTAATCAACCCACAAAACGATGGTAAATTCACAAAACTTCCATCGGATTCGTCTGTCTCCACAATCATCCATTCGCTCGAGCCTAATCGGGTATTAGAACCAAAAGAATTAATTATACCTCCATTTATGACAGTAGGATCAAGTTTTGAAGTATAAAATATTTCTGAAATTATGGAGATAGTAGAAGTCTTACCATGGCTACCTGCAACGGTAATGGTTTTTTTCATGCGCATTAACTCTGCAAGCATCTCTGAACGACTTATTATTGGTATCCTTAGAGATCTCGCTTTTTTTAACTCTTTATTATTTTGCTTAATTGCAGATGAATAGACCAATAAAGATGCGTCAATAATATTGTCCTCATGGTGACCTATCTTTGTCTTAATACCCATTTTTTTCAGCCTTCTAACATTTGACCCATCCTTTATATCTGAACCAAAAACCTCATATCCTAGATTATGCAATATCTCCGCTATACCGCTCATACCAATGCCGCCTATTCCCGTTAAAAATATCTTTCCTTTTTTATTTAATAGATCCATTTATTTACTCATTAGGTTCTCTGAAAAGTTAACTAATTTTAATGAAGCGCCTTCATTACCAAATTTCTTTATATTTTCTGACAATTCTCTAAGTTTTTCAGGAAAACTTATTAACTCTTCGATTCTTTTAGCTAAAATGGATGGTTTTAATTCATTCTGGGAATAAACTATTGCAGCATCTGAGCTTTCTAAAATTTTAGCATTACTTTCTTGATCTCCATCTATTGTGCTTGGAAGAGGAACAAAAATACATGCTTTACCCATTATGGCCATTTCACTAATTGTTGACGCCCCAGACCTAGAAATAACTAGGTCAGAATCGTTAATAATTTCAGGAAAATTATAAAAAAAGTCGCTTACTTGATGTCTTACGCTATGATCTGAAT
>JAYZKD010000045.1:0-6911 GCA_036163815.1 Pseudomonadota bacterium
ATCCAAAATAATTTCAAATTCATTTGTTTCTGCTAATAGATTTTGAGAAAATTGAACCGATAATTTTGTAATCTCTTGATTGATATCGGCATATCTTTCTTTTTCAGAGCCTTCTAAAAGGGCTCCGTTTCTTACAAATCTTTTATAGGTTTCCTCAAGAATCTTTTTTTCTTCTTTTGACAGATCAAGATTATCAATATCCTCCCACAAAACTTTAACCTTTTTAAAAATATCAGAATTTAAGCTGATAGAATCAAAATGCTCAGAAAGTTTCGGCGAAATTTCTTTTTCAATTTCTTGAATTTTAGGATTAGTTGTAGACCCAGATAAATTATAAAAGACAGAGCTTACCTTATCCAAAAGAGTGCCAGAACGCTCCATAGCAATAATAACATTTTCAAAAGAAGGTTTTTCCGAGTTTGAAATAATATCACTAATATCGTTATTATGTTCTTCCATACCTTTTAAAAATGCAGGTATAAAATGACTTTCCTCTATTTCAGAAAAAGGAGGGATCTCAAAAGGGGTATCGTAATCTTTATAAAACGGGTTTTCCATAGCTTCCACATTAGAGAAAGAGGATAATAGAATATATGAAAAAAAAATAAAAGTTTTGAATATTAATTTACTTCTAATTTCTATTTGGAAATTTTTCATTTTTAATCAGCCTATTTGATGATGAGCCCTTTGCTAATATAATTCCTTCACTATCCATTAACTGCCCTTCTATAAATGCAGTGGATTTTCCTAATTTAATAACAGATGCAGATGTTGTCAAAATTCCGGGATGCGCTGGTTTAAAAAAACTCACTTTTAATTCTAATGTTAGAGGGTTTACTGAAAAATCTGCTGCCGCCATAGCCGCATGCGCCATAGTTGTATCGATCCAACCTGTGACATATCCACCTTGAACAATATTTCCTGAATGACAATGGCGAGTCTCAGCTAAAAATTCAAAACAAGCCCTATCTTCATTTAACTCAAGTATTTTCTGAAATCCCATGCCTTGAAATAATTCGGCATTCTCCATTTTTTCTGAATATTCTTCAATATTAATCATTTCTCTAACCAAAGTCTGAATAAGAAGGAACTATTTGATTTTCTATATTATCACCTACTGCATATAATAATTCCTCTAATTGAGCAACTATAACACTCCCTGATTCAGTACTATGATAAGTTCCCTTAGTTATATCAACTACTGAAGAATTTTGATCACCCAAATGAGTATAATTTGTAAACCTCACTAAAACGATATCTTTTTCTGGCCAAACATAAATATATTGACCATGTAAACCTAAAGCTGAAAAGAATGGATATTCTGTATCTCTAATTAGACCTAAACCGTCTTCAGAGATTGTTGATGTCCACCACTGATAACCATAAGATGCTAAGTTATCTAACTCTGTTGTTGCATCTTTTATCCAAGATTCGGATACTATCTGGCTCCCTTCCCAAAGACCTTCTTGGGCTATCATAAGGCCAAATTTTGCAAATTCACGTGGCGTCATATCTAAACCCGCATAAGTTAAAGTATTTCCTGCTTTATCTGTCCACCAAGTTTCTTCGATATTTAATTTATCAAATAATCGACTATCAGCGTATTCTTGGAAAGTCATTCCAGTAGCATTCTCAATAATTCTTCCAAATAACATTGAATCTTCATTTGAATATTGGAACGATTCCCCCGGGTCTCTTAATATTTCTCTTTGTAAAGAATAAGCAACCATATCAGACTGAAAATAAACACCTATTCCTGCATGATCTTCCATCCCTGACCTCATACCTAATAAATTTTCTAAAGTTATATTATCCTGAGGTTTACCCTGCCATTCTGGTAAATATTTTGTAATTGGGTCATTTACTGAATCTATATATCCTTCATCAATAGCGATACCTATAATTGTAGATGAAAAACTCTTAGCAACAGACCAACTTGTTGCTAAATCTTCCTTATCATAACCATCCGCATAATATTCTGCGATAATATTATTATCTTTTATCAAAATGGCTGCTTGGGTTTTAAAAAATGGAATTTTTAGATAATCCATAAGAGCGTCAACTTCCTGAGAATATAAGCCAACATCTTCCGGCTTTTTTATTGCCCATTCAAAATTAGTCGAATTTGATACCAATTCCTTATCTGCGATGATAAAATTTGAATCACCTGAAATTGACCCATTATCAGGTAACTCTTTTATTCCAAGCGCTCTAGATAATCCTGAAAAAGATAACAAATTCCCCTTTTCACCAGTTGTAGAATTACCGCCGATTTCATAAGTATAATTTTCAGCACTATTAATAATTATTATTGAATCATTTGATAAGGTTATTTGGAAAGCATTCTTAGCAAATTTCGTTTTGCTAATTTCAAAACCATTAACAAATTGTATTGTATTGTCCCCACTAGTATCTACAATATTGATCTTAGCGTTTGAAGATAATCCTTTAGAAAGTATGTAGACATCATCTCCTGACAAACCCCTATAAGTATCAGAATTACTAGGAACAATAAGATCACTGCCTTGACTATAATTAATAGTCATATTTCTTATGGAACAATCCATTCCCCATTTAATTTTCCATTATTATTTGTATAGCTAGCCCTTAAATGCCCTGCATGGTGTAAATACAAAATCTCTATAGTTTGTATATCGCAACTGACAGCAACAAAATTTTCAAAACCATTTAAACCTTGATCGTCTTCTTCTTCAAATTTTATATCCTCTAAAGATTTAATTTTACTGCCTGGCGATTCTATAACCCTGTAACATTCCCTGCTCATAGGATACATACCCTTCCATATATCCAACAGGAATTCATCAGAGTCTATTATAGTTGCCTCTGCATCAAATCTAATCTGTAACTTATCTTTCCTCTCATATCCTAGAAGACTTATTTTATTATTATTTTTTATATCGGATATTTTTGTAGAACGTTTATCAGTATGAAAGCGAATGTTTAAGTTTTCCTCGGAAAAATCTCGTATAACTACATTTCTGGTATTTGGAATATTTTTTTCATCGACCGTTACAAGATTTAATATATGTAAGTCGTCATCCCTTCCTTCAATTGCATTCGTGATTTTTGTTAAAGCATAGTTAAGAGCAAGATCAAGATTATCACTTTCACGAATGCTCTTGTATATTTCTGACATTACCTTCTTCTTAAATTTCTAATAAAATTACGCATTTCAACAACATTTTCATAATTCTCATGAGAAACTCTTATGAAACCTTGACTCTCACCCATTGTGATTTCTTTAAAACACTGATTATCTTCTTCTACTAAAGCTAGATTAAGTTGAGTTATTTCTTCTTTAAAATCTTCTGGAAGATCTTTTCGAATAACATGCGGTCCATTCATAATAAGATTGGATAACCATATAACTCTTAATTTACTCATATCAAGCAAACCTTTTTTAACCATATTTCTCAGCATACCTCTTGAATAACCCTCTTCAACTGCTCCCTGTCCAGAAACCCATGTGGCGCCGGCATCATATTGCCTATTTAAAACAGAAATTACCGCTTGCTCATGACCACCTGCAAAACCTGTTCGGCTGAAGAATTCAGAAGGGTTTAGTCCTCTTTGATATAATTCGAAACTAGGAACAAGATATCCTGAAGTTGTGTTCGGGTCAGACCAGCCCATAGACCGACCCTCCAAATCCTTGAGAGAATAAATATTTGAGTCCGATCTCACATAAATCGCAGACTTATACCCATCTGAACCATCGGATTCCCTTACAGTAACTACGGGTTCTATAGAATCTGGATCATCAATATAGATTGCTGCATAAGCTGAAGGTCCTACACTTGCATAATCAATTGTTTTACCTAATAAACCATGAATTATTCCTGCAACATCAGATGCAGGATAAAATTTAACAGGAATATTTAATTTTTCTTCGAGATAAGCCCTATAACATTCATAATTTTTTAATCTGTCAGCTTCATTTTCTCCCCCTGATAGCCCTATCTTAAATTCTTTAACTTCTTGCCTCCATTCAGAAAAAACAGATGTAGGTATGAACACATTTATAATAAGTAAGAGTATTAGTAAGGAACGAAGTAGCATTGAAACTCCAAAATTTATCTATTTAAAACATATACCTAAGTTACTTATCAATAGTTAAATCAGGTATAACTTGTGTAAGTTACATTTTATAGCTAAACTTTCTACAATAATTTAAAAAAAAGGGGGAAAGATGAGATTTTTAAGTCATCCATTTAAATATATATTTTTAATTTTATTGCCTATATTTATGATTACTTCGGCTAATGCACAAGATCAGGATCAAGATATTGAAGAAGTTATTGTTTATGGAAAGGCAATTAAAGAAAGTCAGCAAGCATCAATTGAAGCGAAAAGATCGGCTCCTAATTTAGCAGAGGTTATTTCGGCTGATGCGATAGGGAGATTTCCAGATGTGAATTTGTCTGACTCTCTTGGGCGGTTACCTGGAATATCGATTGAAAGGGATCAAGGACAAGCTAGATATGTTAGTTTCCGAGGTACTCCAAAGCGTTATACAACAACTGCATTTAACGGTATAAACATCCCTGGAGTTGAAAATGGTCGAATTCCTAGATTTGATTCTTACCCTACTGTGATTACATCCCAAGTAGTGGCTAATAAGGCTATTACCTCTGATATGCCTGGGGAATCAATTTCTGGATATATTAATATTAAAACATTTAAACCTTCAGATGTAGATGGCTGGTCTTTTGCGGCTGAAATTGGTAGAGGCGAACAAGATCAGGGTGGAGGTGATGTCACTAAAGAGAATTTAAGAGTTTCTTATTCCAACGATAATTTAGGTTTTGTTGTTTATGGTTCTAGTAGTGGAGTTGAACAAATTACTGATAATCGTGAACCTACTTACGGTGGCACGGAAGGTGCTCAAACTCCGGATAGAATTGATTTTAGAAGTTATAAAGTTGAAAGGGAAAGCGAAGCCTTTGGTGGAACATTTGAAAAATATCTCGAAAATGGCGGTAGGGTATTTTTAACATCACTTAATACCGAATTTTTAGATAACGAAGAAAGAAATGATTTCCGTGTATATGTTAAAAATGGTACCCCAACAACTGGTTCAGGTTTTACTGGTAGCGCAAGAAGACTCTTCAACGACGCCTTATATATAAACAAGACAGAAATGACTACTTTAGGTATAGAAACACCTGTAGGTGAGTGGGATATTGAAGCTCAAGTAAGTAAAATTGATACTACTTTTGATACCTATATGCCAATCGGTTACTTTATTGGCGGTGGCCAATTAACCAATCTTTCTTATGATATTTCTGATCCACAAAATCCCATTGTTAATTTTGATGGAACCTATCGTGATGTTGATTATGGTGTAAAGCTTCTTGTCGATGCAATTGGCGGACTTTATACCGAAACCGATCAATTTAAATTTGATATAAGTAGAGATAATAACAGAGGTCAATTAAAGTTTGGATTTCAGTATGATGATAGAGTAGCTACCGGTGGTGGAGCAACTCTCGCTACAATTTCAGTTGAAGGAGGATATCCAGCCGACGTATGTAACCCTAAGGATTACAGGCTTGGTGATTTTGCCACTCCAAGAAACAATAATGTTGGCGCCTTCTATACTGATAACCCTGGGTTAAACGATTGTTTAAATACTGTTCGTCCTCCTCGTTCAGATTTCCCTGATGATGAAAAGATTAATATTGAGGAAACTTTAATGTCAGCCTATGTCATGCAAACATTTGATATGGAATGGGGTAGCATTATTGCTGGACTTCGTATTGAAGATACAGAATACCAAACTGTAGGCTATAGATTAGCTACTGTCAGTGGTGATCTCGGTTATGAAAATATAGCTGCAGGAGCTAAAGAAGAATTAAATGTTAAGAGAACTTATACAAATTACTTACCAAGTGTGCATTTAAATTATGATTTAGCTGAGGATAAGAAACTTCGTCTGTCCTATTCAACTGGTATCAGTCGTCCATCATATATTGAATCAAGAGCAGCAGCTTCAATTAATTCTATATCTCAATCAATTGCAGGTGGGAATCCTTTCCTTAAAGAGGAAGAGTCATGGGGATTGGATGCGTCTTTTGAATGGTATTATGCAGAAGCAAGCCTTTTCTCCATAACAGTATTTCACCGTGAAATTGACAATGTAATTTCCGAGTCTAATGAAAAAGTTGATGGAAGACTTTATGACGATTCTGCTGAACCTGGAGAATTATGGGATCTAGCAGCTTTTGGAAATGGAAAAGATGGTCAGCTTCAAGGTATTGAACTCTCTTTTGTTGGAAGATTAGATAATTATATTGATGGGTTTTTCTCAGGATTTGGAGCATCACTTAATATTGGTATAATTGATTCAGAATATACAACACCTGAGGGCCTAACTTTTAATCTACCAGGTCAATCTGATACAAATTATAATGCCTCAATATTCTATGAAGATCATGGTTTATCTGCCAGAATAACTTACCGTTATAGAAGTCAATGGCTGGATGAAACAGAAACAGGAGCTGTATTTGGTCTTGGTGGGGGTGTTTATTGGGCCCCTCAAATGCGCCTTGATGCATCTATAAGATATGATTTAGAGGAATTAACAGGACAAAAAGCATCAATCTTTGTCGATTTCAATAATATTTCAGATGAATCGGATATGCGTTATACTGCTGAACCATGGAATGTAAACCAAGTTGAATCCTTTGGAAGAGCCTTTACAGCTGGTATCCGTTACTCTTTTTAAGAGTGGTTAATACTTAATCAAAACCCCTATAAGTCAATTATAGGGGTTTTTTTAGAGGACTATATAAAATGAAAATTCTTAAATATATTATCGCTATCTTAATAATAGCTTCACTTTCCTTTTTCTGGTTTGGTGAAAAGGAAATTGCATCAATCGATCGACC
>JAYZKD010000046.1:0-7882 GCA_036163815.1 Pseudomonadota bacterium
CTCCAATAAAGAGTAATGGACCAAGCAATGATACCCCTTTGACTTCAAAATTACTTTTAATAGTTGTTCCTACAAGAGGTAAAAAACCATATAAACCTGGGAGAGAAAAAACTGCGTATAAAATAGCGGCAAAAAACCAATTTTTGGAAGCTTTTAAAATTTCAAGTTCTCCAGATATACGGGCGCCCTCATTTAAAGATAATGATCCATCGAACAAGGTGGTAATTGCAGTAACCAATGTAAGAACTACAATTACAGGACCAATAACTCCTAAAACTTCAATAATCTTATTTAAACCGAGTAATAGAGTTACAGTTGCACAAATAGCCATAAGACCTGATCCAAATATAACTGGTAATCCATAGGCTTGTTCTAAAGTTGCTCCTACACCACCTAACATCACACCATATACAGCAACAATCATAATCATGGTATACCAAGTCATAAAAATACCAAGATAACGCCCACAAAAATGTCGAAAAGCATCTTCATTAGTACGAAGATCATTTTGTCTTCCTGCTCTAAGTAATGAAAAGCAGGTATAAACCATAAGTAAACCACAAATTAATAGACCAATTAGCCCTTTATTTCCAAAACCAACAAAGAATTGCATAGCCTCTTGCCCAGTAGAAAAAGCTCCGCCTATTAATAGCGCTATGTAAGCGCCTGAAATACTAAAAATTCTTACCCATCGATTATTCATAAAGATTATACAACCACATAACCGATCTACTATGATCTATAAATCCAGTATCTTTTGCAACCTCAGGGTCTGATAGGGTTTCAAGAAATTTTTCTATATCTGAATAATAACCTTCTGCAGTGCCTTCATAATCATAAATACCAACCCGTGCAGACTCAGCGGCTTCTTTAGATGCTTTTTCATCGGCATGAAATTGTCTATATCCCTGCAAACCTGAAACATTCTCTCTTACGTCAGCTGCATGGTGTTCCAACCAATGATCGTGCCAATCTTCTCTTGACCACTTTAAAGGTCGTCTTAAAACCATATTAAGAAAAAGTGGCTCACTACCTGGAACAATCATATGTTCATTACCTACTAGCGCCGCACTATTAGTAGTGTCAATTAAAGCTCCTAACCTTTCTCCTATACCATCTATAGCTTTAATAAGTAAATCAAAGGATACATCTTCACCACGTAATTCTAGTATAGCATCGAAAGGAGGTTGCTCTGGAAGATCATCTGGTTGACCATCTTGTGGAACGCTTGCAGTTGGATCTTTTGGCACCCGTATTGCACGCCTGTGTTGTAAATCAGGCAACTTCTGTTTTATAGACTCCCACTCATTTATAAGGAGATCATTGATTGTATCCCTATCATCCGAGTTTGTCGCACTAAATAATAATTGTATTTTATTAATCATATAAATTCCTTAGTGAGAATAAGGGACTAATGGACCAGTACGATATGTGCCTCTAGATAATTCTGTAGCTACGCTTGGAGCTATTGGTAACCAACCTAGTTCACTACGCGCACGATCAGATGTTATAATGCATTCAATACAAGAAAGATCAGCAAGTTCACCAAGAGCCTCACGGGCTTCCTCCAATGGCCAATGAACCACCTCAATGTTAGGACCAAAATAATCCGCTATAAGTGTTGCATAATCTTTACTGCATGTAACTTCATCAGATGCAGCATTATAAATGCCCTGAGCAGATTCATTGGTAATTATTTTAAGATATAAATCAGAAAGTGCATCGACATGTACTGTACTTACTAAATTTGTACCCTCTCCGATATGAAGAGATTTTCCTGACTCTTGGGCACGAAAGATTAAACCTGTAAGCCATCCACCAGCATGGCCATAAATAAGACCAGGTCTTACACTTGCACCCCTAATACCTTTTTCTGAAAGCCCCACTACTTGTAAATCATGGCGAGCACGCCAAGCTCTTAAAGGATGAGGATTATCGATAGGTTCGTGTTCATCACGTGGTACCCCTTGAGTATCATTATAAACAACACTTGCGCTTGTTGTTATAAAAACCTTTCCAGAGTTATTAAAAGCCTCTTCAACAGCAGAAATAAAATTTGCATCTAATTTTTCCATTTCTTCATCATGTGATGCTCCAATATGTACAACTGCATCACATTCATGTGCTGTTTCACTAATAATTTCCGAGTCAGCAAAACCACCTGCAACCCATTTAACATTTTTTCTTTCTTCAAGATTCGGAATATGGTGCGGTCTAACAAGCGCATGGACTTCGTGACCATTGTCAACGAAATGATTTAGTGCATGGCTACCTGCATGGCCGGTACAACCTGTCATTAGTACTTTCATTATATAAGCCCTCTCTTTTTTACTCTAAAATCAAAAATGCCTTCGCATATAAAACTTTAGAACCAACATTAACTAAACATCCGTCAGTTAACTCTAACTCTTGGAAATGATCAATATTATAATCACTTTTTAATTTTGAGACAGTAAACCCAAACTTCTTATAATAATTTGGATCCCCCACAAGAAATAGGGCATCTAATCCTATTTTCTTACCCTCAATTATTATATTTTTCATTAATTGAGACCCTATCCCATAAGATTGATGTTCTGGGGCTACTGAAAGCGGAGCAATTCCACCACAAAATAGACCTAAATTAGGCTCTAAAGTAATTTTAGAGACAATCACATTTCCTATTATTGTTTCTGATTTTTCTAATACTAAATTAATTAATATATCCTTATCAGATACTAGTTCTTTAACTAGATTAACCTCTTCTTTTTGACCAAACGCGGAATAAATTAAATTATAAATCTCTTCTAAATCAGATTCTTTAGCTTCTCTAATCACCAGGATCAATCCATAAAAAGATTTTGTAGAATAAGCATTTCTTCATTTCTTAATTTACCTTTTCTTTCTGCGTCAACACATTCCTGAAGTTCTTCTCTATTTTTGATTCCTAAAATAACTGAACTAACTTTTTCAATACTAAGAGCATATCTATGAGCTAAAGATGCAGGTGACTCATTCCATTCTTTTGCAAGCTCACGAAAAGGTAACGCTCTATCAAAATCTTTAAAATCTGCCTTATCCATACCTGAGGGATTTGGCTCCCTATCCATTTTGGAGGTTAATGCTCCTGCCTGAACAGCTCTAATAGCTAAGATAGGAATATCTTTTTTTTGACATTCTTTTAAAACTCTATTTGGATCTGGTTTTTTACTAATATAACCAATAGCACCTATTGAATTTAAAACATTTACTGCACATTGCATTGCTTCTGGTGGGGATTCATAATTAATTGCTTCTATCAGAGCTTCTTCCTGTCCTAGCCCTATTCCCCAATGATCAATTTTTCCTTCTTTTTTTAACATTTCAAAAGCTGGTATTACTGAATCATAATAGCAAGACAAAGTGGTTGCATTAGTTTCTCTGAATTCATTTAAAACCGGCAATTGATAATTATCCTCTATCAATTGAGAATGAAGTAAAAATAAATTAACCTTTTCCACTCCCATAGTTTCTAAACTTCTGCAAAGAGAATTATTTAATCTATCGTAAACTTCTGATTTAGGAAGAGTTCCCAGTCTACATTTTGTTGTGATATTTAAATTTGAAAGATCTTTCCCCTTTAAGGCTTCACCTACCACCCTCTCTGCTTCACCCTTACCATACATCGGCGCCATATCAAGATGATTGATACCAAGTTCAAGAGCTAAAGTGACAGACAAAACACTTTCTTCTCTAGTTGTTTTACCCCAAACATTACCTATTCCACCTCCTCCTAAAGTAAGAGCACTAATTTCACCAAAAGGCTTAAAAAATCTACTTTCCATAACTAACTTAAACTAGTTCCCGACAAATAATCATGAAAATTATAAGCAAGGAAAGTTAAAAGAACGCCTAAAGCCAAAGATAATATATCGAAAGTAATTTTTGGATTAATCTCTTTAACCTGAGGGCCGTATATGAATTCTGAAAATAAAACAGATATAACAGAATAACCTAAAAATGAACCAAACAAGATAACAGAATTTATATCCGAATTAGTCATCAAATGTAAGATAGCCCAAATTGCAATCCCCAAAGACATTGGGTGCTTACTGACCTTTTGAATAAATGTTGGCATATTTGCTGCAATAAGCAATGTAAAGGAAGTAAACATAATATAATGAGAATACAAATAAACACTATCATTCACCGAATAAAGAAAGTTTGAATTATTTTCATAACCAAATATTATTAACAATAAGCCCAACAGGCTTACTAATGAAAATAATCCTTTATAAAAATTGTCGCCCAATCTATCTTGTAAAAAAAGCTTCAAATTCTTTACAAAAGGAATTAAATGAACCCCAAAAAAGATTAATATTCCTAATTTAAACATATCAATTTCCTCTCATTACCATTCTTAACTAAATTTAGTAAAAAGACTCAAAATATTCTTCTCTTTCATCTTTTAACATTCCAACTGTTTCATGCATAAATTTATTTCTATCTTCTCTTGTTTTAAAAACCCAAATACAAACAGAGTCTTTACTGTGATAAATTGCCTTTAACTCATCATCAATCTCACAAATTTCTTTTGGTATATCTGCTTTAATACAAATCATATTATTTTTTAAAAAATCATTCTTTCGTAACGAATAACTTACCTTCATCAATTAATTTTTTTTGAGCTGAATCATCATATCCTAATTCTTTAAGGATTTCGTGTCCATGTTCGCCAAGCTTTGGAGCTGGTCTTACAATCTCACTTGGTGTTTCTTCAAAGCGAGCTGCTGGGCGAGCTTGGCGTACTTCACCAAATCCCTCATAATTTTCACGCCATATAGACTCATTAGCAATAATTTGTTCATGTTCCATCAACTCCATGCGATCTAGTAATGGCGCACATGGGACGCCTTCTTCCTGAAAGCGAGCAAGAATATCTTCACTGTTCCATTTAGATATTTCTTTACCCGTCAATTCTTTTCTATCTTGAGCATTAACCATACGTGAAGAAGATGTTAAAAAACGCTCATCTTCAAGCCAATCTTCACGATTTAATGCTCTACACATACCTTTCCATTCAGCATCCGATACAGCCCCAGCAGTAATATATCGATCTTTAGCTTTATAAATTAGATCTTGTGTACCTTGGATTTTTCTTACATCAAATTCATTTTCACCATAAACCAGACCTGCCATACCTTCAGGCCAAAAAAAGGCTAACATGCTATCTAACATTGATAGACGAATGTGTTGTCCAGTACCTGACTTTTCACGAGCATATAGGGCTGAAGAAATAGCTTGAGCAGATGTTAAAGCGGTTGTCTTATCAGCAATAATAATACGAAACATTTTTGGTCTGCCTGAATCCCTATCTGCTTGAATATCAGTAGCACCAGAAAGGGCTTGAATAACTGGATCATAAACACGCGCTTCAGAATAAGGACCCTTTTCTCCAAATCCACTAATTGAAACATATATCATTTTCTTATTAAGTTTACGTAAAGTTTTTTCTCCAAATCCCATACGATCTATAGCTCCTGGTCGAAAGTTTTGAATAAATACATCCGTTTCAGAAGCTAATTGTAATAAAATTTTTTTTCCTTCTTCAGATTTTAAATCTATTGCCAATGATTTCTTTCCACGATTACATGAAAAAAAAGGAGCATTAACACCATTATGCTGTGCGGCCATATGGCGAACTAGTTCACCGTTTACCGGCTCAACCTTAATAACCTCAGCTCCTTGATCAGCTAACATCATAGCTCCCATAGGCCCAGAAACCATGCTAGTTAAATCCAAAACTTTTACTCCTTTAAGAGGCCCCATCAACTATCTCCTTTAACGGAATTATAATTTATGTCTCTAGCTTTTAGATAGGCTGGTCTTTTAATTATACGATTGCGATATGACATAATATTCCCAGGTAATTTAAACTTATAAAATATTGCCCAGTCAAGACATGAAACCAATATAACATCAGCTAAACTAAAACCCTCTTTCAGCAAATTTTCATTTTTTTTCAAATGTTTATCAATAACAGAAAATTGACGCTTTAAGTAATCACGACAAGCCTCAACAGCTATAGGTGCTTCACCATAAATATCTGTTAGATCATAATGACGCCGCATAACATAAAGAGTAGTCTCATCAATTTCTCCATAAATATAACTGCACCACTCATCTTCTTTTGCTTGTGATACTATATCTTTTGGAGAAGGTAATTTGGGTGAGGGAAAGGCATTTTGTAAGTAACGACAAATTGTCAGACTTTCAGATAATTTTATATCACCATGTTCCAAAAAAGGAATTTTTTGTTTTGGATTCAAGTCAGTAAATTCCTCAGTTTGCGTTTCACCAGTACGTGGCCCAATTGGGTATAATTGATAATCTAAACTCAATTCTTCAGCGACCCATATAGGCCTTAAGGTTCTTACAGTTCCCGCTCCCCAAATTTTTATTTTATTCTTTATCAAAGTCGTTCCTTTAAATTTATTGGTTATAAATTTTTTGTTTTGAAGGGCCATATGATCAATTGATTAGTTTTACTCATATATTCTTTAAAACCCTCTCTTTTCTCAAGACTTCTTTTGTCCATCATCGAACATGTTATTAGTGAAAACATGAGATTCATTGATAGAGGACAAATAAACAAGAACCAATAACTATTATCAACGGATAGCAACATAAAAAAGATTCCCCACCAAAAAAGAACCTCACCTAAATAATTTGGATGTCTGGAAAATTTCCAAAGACCTGTATCAATAAATTTGTCATTGTTTAATTTATCTTTTTTAAAATTCCAGAGTTGATTGTCTGAAACAAGCTCTAGAATGACAGCCATAAATGTAAAAAGACTAGCTAAATAAAGCCAAGTATTAGCGGTATTTGTTGATATAGATAATCCATAATAAGTTGGCAAAAGAGAGAGATTAACTTGAAGAGTTGGATAGATATGAATACCAAAGAAATCAATTAATTTAGAAAATTTAAGTGATTTAAGATCCACATATCTAAAATCCTCATCATTTAAACCTTCCCATCTCCTAACCCAATTAAATGTAAGTCTTATTCCCCAAAATAAAATGGGAATTATGAATAAAACAATCTTTTCATAGTCTAAGTTTTTTGAAACAGGCCAAAAGGCAATATAAAAAACTATAGGAATTGGTACTACCGACCAAAACGGATCATAAAAACTTGAATTTTTGTATATAATGCTAGCTGAATACACAACTATTGTTGCGATCAAATGACCACATAAGATGATTACCCATTGATTTAAATGCAATAAATAAGAACAGGTTATAAGAGCTGCCGCAAAAGCCACAACATAAACAAGACCACAAATTAGTAAACTTTTGCTTTTTATTCCCAATTAATTACCATCCTACCTCTTGTTCCACCAGCATCTAGTCTTTTATGGGCTTCAGCGGCATTTTCTGGCGCTACAGTATCTGCAACTCTTAACGAAACTAGACCATCTTCAACTTGCTGACGCAGTATATCTAGTTTCTCGTAATCACAATTATAAGCCACCACCCAAGTTGCTGAAAAATTAATATCTCTTTGTGGTTCACCTTTAAAACCTCTTACAGATGTAAAAGACCCGCCATCCTTAACTGCATCGATAGCTAATTCATTTAATAATGCCCCATCAGCTATTCCGTCTACTCCGTCAGGATAAATTTCTCTTATAACTTCTGAAAAGTTGTTACCTCTTTGGATAATATGATCAACTCCAAGATCATTTAGTAGCGTTTTATCATTTTCGTTTGAATCAGCTATTACAATCAGACCATCAGCTTTAGCAAGTTGAATAACATACCCTCCATAGGCACCAGGCCCTCCAGTAACAGCTATTACTTGTCCTGGTTTTAAGTCTAATAAATCTAGAGATAAACGGGCAGTTAAACCATTCATA
>JAYZKD010000047.1:0-14335 GCA_036163815.1 Pseudomonadota bacterium
CCAGCATGACCCATTCTTCTACCTGGGGGAGCAGTTAAACCAGCTATAAACCCAACAATTGGTTTTTTTATCTTACAATTCTTAATAAATTCTGCAGCCTCTTCTTCAGCTGTGCCACCAATCTCGCCTATCATTATAATTGATTCAGTGGTGTCGTCCTTAAGGAATAAATCTAAACAATCAATAAAATTTGTTCCATTCACTGGATCGCCACCGATTCCAATACATGTTGATTGACCTAGTCCACAAGCTGTGGTCTGGCCAACAGCTTCATAAGTCAAAGTTCCTGATCGAGAAACTATACCCACAGAACCTTTTTTATGAATATGACCCGGCATGATGCCAATTTTACATTGATCAGGAGTAATAATGCCTGGGCAATTCGGCCCTATTAATCGAGATTTGGATTTTGATAAAGCCTTCTTAACTTTTACCATATCTACCACAGGAATACCTTCAGTAATACATACAATCAAATCAATTTCGGCTTCAACAGCCTCTAGAATTGCAGAACCAGCAAAAGGTGGAGGCACATATATTACCGATGCATTAGCTCCTGTTTCTGAAATAGCATCACTCACATTATCGAAAACAGGCAAATCTAAATGACTGGTTCCTCCGGCTCCGGGCTTTACTCCGCCAACAACTAGAGTTCCATAATCTATTGCTTGCTGAGTATGAAAAGTACCTTGAGAACCAGTTATTCCTTGGCAAATTACTTTAGTATTTCTATCTATTAGAACCGACATAATCTCTACCTATATTGCTTCTGTTATTTTCTTAGCTGCATCATCAAGGTCAGAAGCACTTATTATTGAAATATCGGAATCTTCTATAATTTTTTTTCCTAAATCTACATTAGTTCCTTCAAGTCTAACAACTAAAGGAACGGATATATTTACTTCTTTTGCTGCGCCTATTATGCCTTCGGCCACAACATCACACCTCATTATCCCTCCAAAAATATTTACTAGGATTCCTTCAACATTTTCATCGGAAAGGATTATTTTGAAAGCCTCTGTAACAAGCTCTTTAGTTGCAGAGCCTCCTACATCTAAAAAATTAGCAGGCTCAGCTCCGTACAACTTTATGATATCCATAGTGGCCATAGCCAAGCCTGCTCCATTAACTAGACACCCAATATTTCCATCTAGTTTAATATAACTTAAACCAAATTCTGAAGCCTTCAATTCAGACTCATCTTCTTCAGAAGGATCTATAAGATTTTGAAGTTCAGTATGTCGAAACAAAGCATTATCATCAAAATTTACTTTTGCATCTAAACATAATATTTGATCTTCTTTTGTTAAAACCAATGGGTTTATTTCTAAAAGGCTCATATCACTTTCGGTAAATGCTTTATACAAATTTTTAAAAAGGTTAGCACCTTGCTCTTTTAAATTATCTGGTAAACAAAGAGAATCACTAAGAATATTTATATTATCTTCCGTAACACCATCTTCAGAATCTATTGCGACAGTAGTAATCTTTTCGGGAGTTTCTTCGGCTACTTCTTCAATATTTACTCCTCCTTCAGTAGAAACAATAAAACTAACTTGGGATGTTTTTCTATCTACTAAAATAGACAGATACAGCTCTTCATCAATATTTGAACCTTCCTCAATATATACTCTACTAACTTTTTTTCCTTCAGGACCAGTTTGATGGGTAACAAGTTGCATCCCCATTATTTCATCGACTAAGACTTCAACCTCATCTAATGATTTTGCTATCTTGACTCCACCACCTTTACCTCTCCCACCTGCATGAATTTGTGCTTTAACAACCCATAAATTATCTGAAACTCTCTTTGCTGCCTCAATAACATTTTCTTTTGAAAGAAGAATCTCTCCTTTAGCGATCGGAACACCAAAGTTTTTTAATAGCTCTTTAGCTTGATATTCATGAATATTCATTTATTGCCTTATTTGAAATAATTTATTTTTTTGAAACTTTTTTTCTTCTAACTAATCTCTTATCTATTCTTCCACATGCCCTCATAAGTGACCTAACAGAATTTATTGAATCTTTGAACTTTTTATTTTCTCTGGCATTTAGTGAGATTTCTAAAATTCTTTCAACACCTTTCTCTCCAATGACAACTGGGACACCAACATACATATCTTTAATTTTATATTCGCCAGTTAGATAAGCGGCACAAGGAAGTACTCTTTTTTTATCTTTTAGATAAGAATCTGCCATTTCTATTGCTGAAGCTGCTGGGGCATAAAATGCAGAACCAGTTTTTAAAAGACCAACAATTTCTGCACCACCATCCCTAGTTCTTTGAATAATGTCATCTAGTCTTTCTTGAGTAGTCCAACCCATTTTTACTAAATCGGGTAAAGGAATTCCTGATACTGTAGAATATCTAGAAAGTGGAACCATGGAATCTCCATGCCCCCCAAGAACAAAAGCTGTTACATCCTCAACAGAAACATTAAATTCTTTTGATAAAAAGTATCTAAATCTAGCGCTGTCCAGTACACCAGCCATTCCAACAATCATTTTAGGAGAAATTCCTGAGAATTTTTGAAGGGCCCACACCATGGCGTCTAAAGGATTAGTTATACAAATAACAAAAGCTTTTGGAGCATATTTTTTAATTCCAGCCCCTACATCTGACATTACCTTAAGGTTAATAGATAATAAATCATCCCTGCTCATACCTGGTTTTCTGGGCACACCAGCTGTCACAATTATAACATCCGAATCTTTTATTGCCGAATAATGATTGGAACCCTTAAGATCTACATTATATGAACTAATTGGTGCAGCTTCTGCTAAATCAAGAGCTTTTCCCTGAGGTATACCCTTAATAATATCGAAAATAACGATATCCCCTAACTCTTTTAAACCAGCAAGATGTGCTAGTGTTCCACCTATTTGACCTCCACCAATTAATGAGATCTTTTTTCTCTTCATAATTTCCTCTCAAAAAAATAGCTATAATGTATTAACTATTCTTTTTTAAAAATATCAATCGATTCTTGAAGAATCTACATAATCTTTAGACCTCATTTCATGCAATCTTGAAATACATCTTTTAAATTCAATTTCTAATTCTTTTCCGGAATATATATCTTCTGGCTCTCCATCAGCTGAAATAATTGTCATCTTATGATTATCATATAATGCATCAATTAATGAAATAAATCTTTTAACTTCATTTCTTTTATCTGATGAGATTTTCGGAACATTATTTATAAAAATAATATCAAACTCTCTAGCGATAGTTAAAAAGTCTTCTGGCCCAAGAGGTGTCGAACATAATTCATCAAAATCAAATTTTGCACAGCCCATAGCATGATTCTTTACCGAAATTTCTCTTCCTTTAACAATAATTTTTCTTGTTTTTAATTCTGCATCGCCTGTTAGTTTTTTAAAAATTTTATCTATTTCTTTTTCCGTATTTTCATTAGGTTGAGAAAAATATGTATTAACATTTTGTAGCTTATTTTTTCTATAATCTTCCTTAGTAGATAAATGTAAATTTAAACATTTGTCTTCGATAAGTTTTATAAATGGAATGAATCTTTCTCTTTGCAATCCGTCCTTATAGAGTTCATTTGGAACAATATTGGAGGTTGAAAAAATAAATGTCCCATTTTCAAATAATAAATTATATAACTTTGCTAATATTGCTGCATCAGCAATATCATTGACCTGAAACTCATCAAAACATAAAAAATCAACTTCTTCAGAAATTTCTTTTGCTACAACAGATAAAGGGTCTTTTATATCATTATTTTTGCGTTTTTTATGAAGCCTATTGTGAATATCAATCATAAATTCTTGAAAATGGATTCTTCTTTTTTTCTTTTGGTTAGACGCAAAAAAACACAGGTCCATTATCATTGTTTTCCCAGAACCGGCTTTGCCCCACAAATAAATACCTTTAGGTTTGGTTTCTTTAAGTAAAAACAAATTCCTTAAAATTGACAATATTCCGTATTTAAAAGGAATTATCTTACTTAATTTTAATAAAACAGAATTTTGTTTTTCATCAAAGCTAATTAATTCTTTATCAAGGTATTCTTTATATAATGATAAAACAGTCTTCATAGTTGCCTCTAAAGACAGTTAATATAATTATTTTCTACTGGCCAATTCTTTTTTTATTCCTGCTATTGCTTTTGCAGGCGATAAACCCTTTGGGCAGGCCTTTGAACAATTCATAATTGTTCTGCAACTATACACTTTGAACTCATCATCAAGTTGATCTAATCTTTTATCTTTTTCTTCATCTCTACTATCACTTATCCATCTATAAGCTTGAAGCAGTGACGCTGGTCCGAGATATTTATCAGAGCTCCACCAGTAACTGGGGCACGAAGTTGAACAACATGCACACATGATGCATTCATATAGCCCATCAATTTTTTCTCTATCTTCCTTGGATTGAGAAAATTCTTTTTCTGAAGATTTTTCTTTTGTTTGTAACCAAGGTTCAATTTTTTTGTGTTGGTTATAAAAATTCGTTAAATCCGGAACTAAATCTTTAACAACAGGTTGATGTGGTAATGGATTAATTCCAGCAATTGATTTTGTATCTTCAATAGCCATTGTGCAAGCAAGAGTATTAACACCATCAATATTCATTGCACATGAACCACAGATGCCTTCACGACATGACCTTCTAAATGTAAGACTAGAATCCACTTCATCCTTTATCTTAATAAGAGCATCTAGAACCATAGGGCCACATTTGTCTAAATCAATTTCGTAAGAATCATATCTTGGATTTTCATCTGTTTCAGGGTCCCATCTATAAATTTTAAATAATTTTTTATTCTTTGATTCAGATTTTAAAGGATAACCTTTTCCTTTTTTTACTCTGGAATCTTTAGGTAAAACTAATTCAGCCATTTAATAAACCCTCTCTTTTGGTGGAATATATGCGACATCATTTGTTAAAGTTCTCTCATGAACACTTCTATAACCTATTTTTATTTCACCTGACTCAGATAACCATGCTAAAGTATGTTTCATCCAATTTTCGTCATCCCTATCTGGAAAATCTTCTCTCGCATGGCTACCTCTGCTTTCCTTTCTTTCATCGGCTCCAGCCATAGTAACCATTGCTTGCCCTATCATGTTATCAAATTCTAAAGCTTCAATTAGATCAGTATTCCAAATTAATGATCGATCTTTTATTCCAATATCATCAAGATCATTGAAGACTTTAGATATTAAATCTCTCCCTTCTTCCAAAATTTCTTGAGTTCTAAAGACAGCACAATTATTTTGCATCGTTTTTTGCATGTTAAGCCTTAAAACTGAGGTTGGTATTGATCCTTTAGAATTTCTGAATTTATCCAATCTTTCTATAGAATTTAATCCAGCATCTTTCGGTAGTGTTTCTGCTATTTTCCCAGGTGATACAGTTTCAGAACATCTCAAAGCAGATGCTCTTCCAAAAACAACAAGATCAATTAAAGAATTTGATCCCAATCTATTTGCTCCATGTACAGATGCACAGGCTGCTTCACCTATAGCCATTAGTCCTGGAACAATATTATCTTCATCTTCTTCTGTAGGGTTTAAAACTTCGCCCATATAATTGGTCGGTATCCCGCCCATGTTATAATGAACTGTAGGTAAAACAGGAATAGGCTCCCTTGTTACATCTACACCTGCAAATATTTTAGCAGATTCAGATATCCCTGGAAGTCTTTCCGCTAAAATATCTGAACCAATATGGTCTAAATGAAGGAAAATATGATCATTTTCATCCCCTACTCCTCTACCTTCTCTAATTTCAATTGTCATAGCTCTTGAAACAACATCTCGTGAAGCTAAATCTTTTGTTTTAGGAGCATATCGTTCCATAAAGCGCTCACCTTCTGAATTGACTAAATAACCACCTTCGCCCCTACAGCCCTCCGTAATTAAACAACCAGCACCATAAATACCTGTTGGATGGAATTGTACAAATTCCATATCTTGCAAAGGTAATCCTGCTCTTAAGACCATCGCAGATCCGTCACCGGTACATGTATGAGCAGAAGTAGCCGAAAAATATGCTCTACCATAACCTCCAGTAGCAAGAATTGTTTGTGATGAATTAAATCTATGTAATTCACCAGTTTCCATGCAAAGAGCTACTACACCAACACATCTCCCTGATTCTGACATAATTAAATCGATCGCAAAATATTCTATAAAGAAATCTGCTGATTTACTTATAGATTTACCATAAAGTGTATGAAGAATTGCATGCCCTGTTCTATCTGCAGCAGCACAAGTTCTCTGGGCTGGAGGACCCTCACCATATTCAGTTGTCATACCGCCAAACGGTCTTTGATATATCTTTCCCTCTTCAGTCCTAGAAAAGGGAACTCCAAAATGTTCTAATTCATAAACTGCTTCAGGAGAATTCTTACATAAATATTCAATTGCATCTTGATCACCCAACCAATCAGCTCCCTTAACAGTGTCATACATATGCCATCGCCAGTTATCTTCGCCCATATTACCAAGAGCTGCAGAAATCCCGCCTTGAGCAGCAACTGTATGACTTCTTGTCGGAAAGACCTTAGAAATACATGCAGTTTTAAGACCATTCTCAGCACACCCTAAAGTAGCTCTAAGCCCAGCTCCACCGGCACCAACAACAACAACATCATATTGATGATCAATAAATTTATAATCAGATAAACTCATATTAAAACATTCCGAGAATAATAAGGCTTATAGATGAAAACAACGCAACAAGATACACATATAGTCTGTTAAGAGCGCTCAAGAAGCCTTTTAATCTAATATTATCAAAATAGTCATCTAGCATATGGCCCATTCCAATTTTCATATGATAAGAAAGCGACAAAATATAAATTACCATAGGAATCCATATATGCTCTTTTGACAGTAAATCTCTTATGATGGGATATCCCTTATCATAAAAATTCAAAAAAATTATAAAGGCAGGGATCCCAATAATTAGATTAATTACGGCTGTTAATCTCTGTGCTATAAAATGATTAGTTCCTATTGATTTATTGCTCAAAATTAACACCCATTAAGTAAAGAAAAATATCAAAAAGGTTGATAAAAGCGACAAAATAAGGGTCATAGCTGATAAAAAATCAACAATCTTTAGATCAAAGCCGTAACCAAGATCCCATATAAAATGTCTTATTCCACCAAATAAATGATGGAAGAAAGACCATGTAACAAAATAGAATATAAATTCTACAAATCTTAAAGATAAAATATAACTAAATTGGTTATAAATTTCTGGACCAGAAATTATCGAAAGAAACCAAAATAATAAGAAACTTACCCCAAAATAAAGACCTAAACCTGTAAGTCTATGCATAACAGACATGATCATTGAAATTGTCGGCTTATATATCTGCAAATGGGGAGAAAGAGGACGTGGCTTAGGGCTGTTTTCAGTATTGTTCATAATTATCCATAAGAATATTATCGTTATAGACGAAATATGACAGTATCTAAATATGATTTTAAAGGAACTGTAAACAAAATTTTAAGACAGATTTATTATAGATTAATGAAATATGTAATTGGTATAGATGGATCAAGAGGTGGATGGGTGGCTGTATTAAGAAACTCAGAAAATGAAAATATTTATGATGTAAAGTTTGCAAAAGATCTATCTACTTTATTAAAGCCTAATATTGATTTGGCATTAATTGATATGCCAATTGGACTTGATAATAAGGCTAAACCAGGCGGGAGATCGGTTGATAAGATAGCAAGAAAGTTTTTAATAAAAAGGAAATCAAGTATCTTTAATGCTCCTTCAAGATATATTTTAGAGGCAAAAAATTATAAAGAAGCAAACAAAATTAACAAAATGAATGGGCTAGGTCTTTCTAAACAAAGTTGGAATTTAATTCCTAAAATAATTGAACTAGAAAAAGTTCTGCATCTAAAGGAAAGACCTAAAATTTATGAATCTCATCCTGAAATTTGTTTCCAAGTAATGAATGGAAAGGAGCTTAAACATTCCAAAAAAGAAGATTTAGGGATCAATGAAAGAAAAGGAATTTTATCATCTAATGGCTTTAATAAAAAATTTCTTAAGAAATTTATTTCCCAAAAAGGCACTAATTATCAACCAGATGACTTTCTAGATGCTTGTGCACTTTCTTGGTCAGCATTAAGGGTGGCAAAAAAGATAAACATAAACTTACCTGAAGATGCTCATTTTGATAAATTTGGTATCCTCATGCAAATGAAAATTTAACTTAAATATTGAGAATTTAAAATTTCGGCAATTTGAATAGTGTTTAGAGCTGCACCTTTTCTTAAATTATCTGATACAACCCATAAATTTAAACCATTCTCAACCGACTCATCATCTCTTATCCTGGAAATAAAAGTCCTATCATCACCAACACAATCTATTGGTGTTGTATATTCAGATGAATCAGAAGTATCAACGCTACATCCTGGGGCATTAGAAAGAATCTTTATAGCATCCTTACTTGAAATTTTACTTTCAAATTCAATATTTATTGATTCTGCGTGGCCAATAAAAGTTGGAACTCTTACACAAGTCGCAGAAACTCGTATATTAGGGTCCAATATTTTTTTTGTTTCTTTGATCATTTTCTCTTCTTCTTCTGAATAACCTGATGACTCAAATGGCCCTATTTGAGGAATTACATTAAAAGATATTTGTTTTTGAAACACTTTAGGCTCAATAGCCGAATTAGAATAAATTCCTTTAGTTTGTTCAAATAATTCATCCATAGCAGCCTTACCTGCGCCAGAAGTAGACTGATAAGAAGAAACTATAATCCTCTTTATTTTAGAAAATTCATGAAGCGGTTTTAAAGCAACTACCATTTGTATTGTTGAACAATTTGGATTAGCAATAATTTTCTTTTTTTGAAAACCCTTAATGTCATTTTCATTAACCTCAGGAACTACTAATGGAATATCAGGATCCATTCTAAATTTTGATGAATTATCTATTACGATACAATTTTTTTCAGCAGCTAAGGGAGCATATTCTCCTGAAATTTTTCCGCCCGCTGAAAAAAGAGCTATATCAGCTTTAGAAAAGTCAAATTCGCTGAGATCTTCAACAACTAATTCTTTGTTACCAAATTGAACAGCATTGCCTTTGCTGCGGCTTGAAGCTAAAGCAAAAACCTCATCAACTGGAAATTTTCTTTCTGCTAAAATTTCTAGCATTTCCCTTCCAACATTCCCTGTTGCCCCAACTACAGCAATTCTTAAACTCATCATTTATTCCTTGTATAAGTTATCTAAACTAGCAATAACTTTATCACCCATTTCTTCAGTTGAAATGAATTTGTTGTTATCGCTGATATCTTTTGTTCTATATCCATCATCTAAAACCTTTGCAACAGCCTTATCAAGAAGCACTGACCCTTCATTCATTCCAAAACTATATTTTAATGCCATAGAAAAAGATAAAATTGAAGCAAGTGGATTTGCTACACCTTGTCCAGAAATGTCCGGTGCCGATCCATGAACTGGTTCATATAAAGCTGACTTAAATAATCCATCATGAGCTTTACCCAATGATGCAGAAGGCAGCATTCCGAGTGATCCTGTTAACATTGCAGCAACATCGGACAGCATATCTCCAAAAAGATTATCAGTAACTATAACATCGAATTGCTTAGGCCATCTTACAAGCTGCATGCCGCAGTTATCAGCTAGCATATGATCAAGCTCAACATCACTAAATTTTTCACTATGAATTTTTTGAACTTCTTCATACCAAAGTAAGCCAGATTCCATAACATTCCTTTTTTCAGAAGAAGTAACTTTATTATTCCTTTTTCTAGCTAATTCGAAAGCTACCTCTGCTATTCTATGGATTTCCCAAGTCTCATAAACCTGAGTATTTGTTCCTCTTCTATTACCATCCTCTAGGTCTTCTATACCTCTTGGTTCTCCAAAATAAACGCCACCTGTCAACTCTCTAACGATTAGAATATCTAAATCTTCTACAATCTCTTTTTTGAGAGAAGAGGAATTAGATAATGCAGAAAAGCACATCGCAGGTCTTAAATTCGCAAAAAGATCGAGGTCTTTTCTTAATCTTAATAATCCAGCTTCAGGTCTATTTTCATACTCAACATCATCCCATTTAGGGCCCCCTACTGCTCCAAAAAGTATTGCATCACATTCTTTAGCAATATTCATAGTGTCATCAGTTATCGAAACTTTGTCAGCATCATATGAAGCTCCCCCAACAAGACCATGTTGGATTTCTGAATTAAATCCTTTATTAGAGTCAAACCACGATATGACTTTCTCAACCTCAACCATAACTTCTGGACCAATTCCATCACCAGGCAATATTAATATTTTATTAACCATATTTAACTAACCTTACATTGAATACCACGGCAGATCAGATTCAGTCTTTTTTTCATAAGACTTGATCAAATTAACATCTTTGAGTGTTAGACCAATATCATCTAAACCTTCTAGTAAGAAATTTTTATTTGATGGGTCTAACTCGAAATCTATCTCATATCCTTTTGATATTATTTTTTGATCATTCAATATAACCTCAAACTCATTGCCGCCTAAAGACAGCTCACACATTTCCTTGATAATTTTTTCTGATAGTTTAATCGGCAAAATACCGTTTTTAAAACAATTATTATAAAAAATATCTGCAAATGATGGGGCAATTATCACTTTTATTCCAAAATCTAGTAATGCCCATGGAGCATGTTCACGACTTGATCCACATCCAAAATTATTCCCGGCTAAAAGAATCTTAGAATCCCTATATGCATCTTTATTAAGAACAAAAGAATCTATCTCATTTCCATCAAAATCATATCTCATTTCATGAAATAAATTTTTTCCTAACCCAGTTCTCTTTATGGTCTTTAAAAATTGTTTCGGAATAATCATATCCGTATCTATATTAATCATCATAGAAAATTGATTTCCATCAGATACCATCAATGGAGCGGCAATACCTTTTATTTTATCAAACTTATCCATGATCTAACTCTCAAATTCTCTTACATCAGCAAGACAACCAGCGATTGCTGCTGCAGCTGCCATTTTTGGACTAACTAAATGAGTTCTTCCACCGCGACCTTGTCTTCCTTCAAAATTTCTATTTGATGTAGATGCACATCTTTCATCTGGTAACAATTTGTCAGCATTCATGGCTAAACACATAGAGCACCCTGGTTCTCTCCATTCGAATCCAGCATCTATAAATATTTTATCTAAACCTTCACTTTCGGCTTGTGCTTTTACTAAGCCAGAGCCAGGAACAACTATTGCGTTAACATTCTCAGATATCTTCATATTTTCTAATATTGATGCTGCTGCTCTTAGATCTTCTATTCTGCCATTAGTACAAGACCCAATAAAAACTTTATCAATTGCAGTACCTTTAATTGGTTTTCCTGCTTCTAAGCCCATATAATCAAGCGATCTTTTAATAGCGTTCTTTTTTGCTTCGTCTTCGATATCTTCAGGTTTAGGTATAAGACCATTAATATCAATTACATCTTCTGGACTAGTGCCCCATGTAACAAGAGGCGCCAAATCATTAATATCTATTTTTATAGAATTATCGTAATGCGCATTATCATCGCTTGGTAAAGTTTCCCAATATTTTGTTGCCTGATCCCATAATTTATCTTTTGGCGCCAAGGGTCTGTCCTTTAAGTAGTCAAATGTCTTTTGATCTGGTGAAATTAAGCCAGCCCTTGCACCTGCCTCAATTGTAAGATTACAAAGAGTCATTCTTCCTTCCATGCTTAAGCTAGTTACGGCATTCCCCATATATTCAATCACATAACCGGTTCCTCCGGCAGTACCGATTGCACCAATAACAGAAAGTGCTAAATCTTTTGCTGATATTGATTCAGTCATTGTTCCTGTAAGTTCAACCCTAAAATTCTTAGCCTTTTTTTGTATTAAGGTTTGAGAGGCTAAAACATGCTCTACCTCAGAAGTACCTATACCATGAGCTAAGGCTCCGAATGCTCCATGAGTAGAAGTATGGCTATCCCCACAGACTATTGTTGCGCCCGGCAAGGTAAAACCTTGTTCAGGACCAATAATATGAACTATTCCCTGACGAATATCATTCATATCAATAAAACTTATCCCAAATTCATCACAATTTTTTTCAAGGGCCTCAATTTGAATTCTAGATTCTTCATCTTCTATTTCTTTTGATCTGTCTGTTGTAGGAACATTGTGATCTGCTACTGCAAGAGTCTTCTCTGGATGCCTTACCGAACGGCCAGCCATTCTTAATCCCTCAAAAGCTTGAGGACTAGTTACCTCATGGATAAGATGACGATCAATATATAATAGTGAATAATTATCCTTATCACCAACTAAGTGGGTATCCCAAATCTTATCATAAATTGTTTTTGCTTGCGTCATTGAGACTATCAATAAAAAAGCGTTTTATTCTTCTTTAGCGCTTTCTTCCTCTGGCACTTCAGTCAAGTCTGCAGATTCTTCATTTTTCTCTTTATCAGATTTTTTTAAATTAATATCTTGTCTTTCAGCAATTCTAGCCGATTTTCCTCTTCTACTTCTTAAATAATAAAGCTTTGATCTTCTTACCTTACCTTTCTTAATTACCTTTATAGATTCAATAAGAGGACTAAAAAATGAAAAAACTCTTTCAACTCCTTCACCGTAAGAAATCTTTCTTACAGTAAAATTTTGGTTAAGCCCCTCACCTGATCTTGAAATACAAACACCTTCAAAAGTTTGTATTCTCTCTCTTGAGCCTTCTTTAATAAGAACATTTACAGCTATATTATCTCCTGCTCTAAATTCTGGAATTTCTTTCCCTTGAGATAATTCTTCCGTATATTGTTTTTCTAATTTTTCAATTATATCCATAGTATCCAACTTGATTATAAATAATAAAAAATAGGAAGTCCAAATAACACATTATTTATTATTAAGTCATCTTAATTTTTAATTTTATTTCTCTTTGCCACTTTTTTTATGTAGTTCAGGTCTTATTTGTTTTGTTAGCTCCTTAGACTTCTTAAGACGCCATTTATTTATTTCTTCATGATTTCCAGATAATAAAACATCTGGGACCTTTAAACCTTTGAATTCTTGTGGTTTTGTATAATGGGGGTATTCAAGAAGATCTCCTATAAATGATTCTTCAATAATTGAATCGTCATTCCCCAAAACACCCGGAAGAAGTCTAATAATTGCATCTAAAAACACAAATGAAGCAATTTCACCACCAGTAACAACAAAATCACCTAGTGAAACTTCTTCAATATTATATGAATCCAAAACTCTTTGATCTATTCCTTCAAAATGTCCACATATGATCGATACGCCTGATAATTTTGAGAAAGATTTCACTTTGGAATGTTTAAGCGGTTTGCCTTTAGGAGATAAATATATCAAGGGCTCGTTTTCATGATTCTGAATTAAGGTTTCTTCGATGGCGTTACCTAAGACATCAGCCCTCATAACCATTCCTGCTCCTCCGCCAAAAGGTTTATCATCTATCGTTTTGTGCTTGCCAAGACCAAACTTCCTAATATCGTAAACATTCATCTTCCAAATATTATTCTCTAAAGCTTTTCCTATTAAGCTATGCCCCAAAGGTCCAGGATATATATCTGGATACATAGTGAGTATATTTGCCTTCCAAACCATTTAATTTGTATCCCCAATTTCCATAACTACATATTCTTTTTCCAATTTGATCTCTTTTACAAAGTACTGGTCAAAAGGAAACATTTCTTTTTCACCTGATAAATATTCAATTTCAATGATATCTCCTGCACCAAAATTATACAGTGCTATGATATTTCCTATATATCTTCTATCAGCATCTTTTACTTTAAGGCCTATAAGGTCATGATGGTACCAAGTGTCATCATCAAGGTCAGGTAATTGACTTCTTTTTATACAAACCTTTTCACCAATTAAATCTTTTATCGATTCTAAATCATCAAACTTAGAAAACTTAACTATAACTTTTTTTCCTTTAAAATTTATTTTTTCAATAGAATATTCTAATTTTTGGTGTCCAACAAAAACATTTGTGAAATTTTCAAACTTTGAATGATCTTTTAAAAATGAGTCTATTACGATTTCACCCTTTAACCCTTTGGGTTTTTTTAAAATTCCAATGAGTATTATTTCATTATTCTTCTTATTCACTTTTTAAGATTTATTTATCTTTTTCTGGTTTCTTTTTTGCTGCAGCTTTTTTTGCTGGAGCCTTTTTGGTAGCAGCCTTTTTTTCTGGAGCTTTTTTGGTGGCAACTTTTTTAGCTGGAGCCTCTTCTTTAGTTTCTTCTGCTGGAGCCTCTTCTTTAGTTTCTTCTGCTGGAGCCTCTTCTTT
>JAYZKD010000048.1:0-35093 GCA_036163815.1 Pseudomonadota bacterium
CACTCACGAATACCCGTGTATAAGGAAACTTTAGATGATCCTATAGGAATGCTTCATATGAAAGACTTAATTAGCGTATTCACTGATAATGACTTTAATAAAATAAAGTTGGAAAATTTCTTAAGAGAAATCTTATTTGTTCCTCCCTCAATGAAGTCACGTGATTTGTTAGTTAGAATGCAAACCTCAAGAATACATATGGCCTTAGTGATTGATGAATATGGAGGAACAGATGGTTTGGTTACAATTGAAGATCTAATTGAAGAAATTATTGGGGAAATTGAAGACGAATTATTTGAGGAGGATTTAGATAGGATAAAAATATTTGAAAATCATATAGATACTTTAGCAAGAACCTCTATTGAAGAAATAAATAAAATAATAGGTGAATCATTATTCACTGAAGACATCGATGAAGAGATTAATACCATTGGTGGCTTAGTTTTTGTTTTAGCTGGAAGAGTACCCCAAAGAGGGGAGTTAATAAAACATCCCTTAGGCTTTGAGATAGAAATTACTGATGCGGACTCAAGAAAAATAAAGAAAGTAAGATTAAGAACAAAAGCCAAAAAAAGGCTTGATGATTGATAAAATTATAATTCTTTCCCATTATGTTTAAAGCATTTTTAATATCTTGTTTGTTAGGAGCACTTCTTGTTCTTTCGCAAGCTCCTTGGAATTATTTATTCCTTGTTTTTCTTATATTCCCTATCCTATTTATTATAATTGACTCAAAAATAAATAATCAGGCAAAACTTAGTAGATTTTGTCGTTTAGTTATTTTGTTAGGCGGATTTCTTTATTTTTATTATCTTTTTGGCTTCTCGTGGATCATATCTGCTTTTGAATATAAACAGGAGCTTGAAGCATTTAAATATGTAACATTGTTCGGCCTCCCTTTGTTAATGTTACTATTTGTAATGCCTAGCTTTTTATTTCCTGTATTTTTTTGGGATAACAAAATAAGTAAATGTATTTCTTTGGCAGCTTGTTTAGCTTTTGGTGAATATCTCAGAAGCAACATTTTAACAGGTTTCTCATGGAATATTTTTTCACATTCCTTATTGTTTAATGAAAATTTGATGCAAATTTTTTCAATCACTGGACAATATTTGGCAAGTTTTCTTTTAATATTATCAGCTCAATTTATTCTATTTTATGGAAGTAAAAAAAATCTTTTATACTCACTTTCATTATTGAGCATCATTCCCATGATATATATTTTTGGAATTTATAAAATTGATACAAATAAATTTGCTGTAAGTGAAAGAATTGCAATAATTCAACCCAATGTTTCTCAAAATGATAAGATTTATAAAAAAGATTTATCCGAAACAATTTCTAATCTTGTAGAGCTATCCCGACATGAGGATATAGATTTAACTATTTGGCCAGAAAGCGCACTGCCAATTTTATTGGAGCAAAATCAAGAAACAATAAATTTAATTGTAAAAAATATCTCTACCGATTCACAACTTTTAGTTGGCAATATTACATATAGAAAAAATTCATTCAGGAATTCTGCATTACTAATTAATAATAAATCAAATATTCAAAATACTTATCATAAAGTACATCTTGTCCCATTTGGTGAATTTATACCCTTTAAACACCTTTTGTCTAAGATTCCATTTATTAAAATTGTTACTGGTGATATTGGTTTTGAAAAAGGAAAAGATATTAAACTTATTGATACCTCAATAGGGAAATCAAGGGTGGCTATTTGCTATGAAATAATTTTTTCAGAAGAAATTAATCCCTATAATGAAGACTTAGATTTAATCATTAATATTACTAATGACGCATGGTTTGGCCAAAGTTCTGGACCATACCAACATTTAAATATTGCTAGGATTAGAGCAATTGAACAAGGAGTTCCAATTTTGAGATCGGCTAATACAGGAATATCGGCACTAATTGATCCTTATGGAAAAATTATTAAAAAAATTGGTTTAAATATGAGGGGTTCAATTGTTTCTCTTCTTCCTAAAAAAATTAACAAAACAATATACTCTAAAATTGGTGATTATTTGTTTTTTGGTGTATTGATACTATCCTTGTTAATTTTATTTATATCAAAAAGAAGAAATTAATATGAGCACAAAAAAGAGAAATTATTTTTTTACCTCTGAATCAGTTTCTGAAGGCCACCCTGACAAAATTTGTGATAAAATTTCTGATACTGTATTAGATGCCTATTTAACAATAGATAAGAATTCACGGGTAGCAGTTGAAACTTTGGTAACAACAAATTTAGTTGTTGTATCAGGTGAAATTAAATCAGAAATTATTATTCCTGAGGAAGAAATCATTTCTTTAATAAGAAATGTTATAAGGGATATAGGTTATGATTTTGGAGATTTTAACTGGGAAAATTTAGAGATAAAGATATTTCTCCATGAGCAATCGGCCGATATTGCAATTGGCGTAGATGCAAAAGAGGGTAATTCTGAAGGAGCCGGTGATCAAGGCATCATGTTTGGATATGCATGTACTGAAACCCAGGAATTAATGCCTGCTACATTACATTATTCTCATTGTATTTTACGTGAATTAGCTAGAATGAGACACAATAATGAGATTCAAGGAATTCTTCCAGATTCAAAGTCTCAGATAACGCTTTATTATGAGGAAGAGAAACCAATTTACATAGATTCAATCGTCGTTTCTTCTCAACACACCGAAGAAACATCCCAAGAATACATTAAATCAAAAATAGATGAATTGTGTAAAAAAGTTATGCCTGATAATTGGTATAATGATGAAACAAAATTATTAGTTAATCCAACTGGTAAATTTGTTATTGGGGGGCCGGTTGGCGATACAGGTCTAACCGGTAGAAAAATTATTGTTGATACTTATGGCGGAGCTGCACCACATGGGGGAGGTGCATTTTCTGGCAAAGATCCAACAAAGGTTGATCGTTCAGCAGCTTATGCGGCGAGATATTTGGCTAAAAACATAGTTCATAGTGGTGTATCGGAAAAATGCATTATCCAATTATCCTATGCGATTGGGGTAGCAGAACCTTTATCTGTTTATATTGATTTATTCGGTTCAAATAAGGTTGATTCCGATAAAATAGAATCTTTTATTAAAAACAGATTTGATCTTTCGCCTCGTGGAATAATTGATATGTTGGGCCTAAATAATCCCATTTATTCAGAAACATCTACATATGGCCATTTTGGAAGAAAACCAGATAAAAATGGTAATTTTAGTTGGGAAAAACTTGATATAGCTAAAGAATTTCAAGATGAACTACTCTAAGAGCATTGATTTTAAAAAATTTTTCACTTCAAGAAATAGACCATTAACCACTAAACAAAAGTTAATCTTTAAAAAAAACTATCACAAACTTTGTATCGAATCTTTTTGCAATATCAAAAAAATAAAGGATTATGATAAAAAAATTTTAGAAATTGGTTTTGGAACTGGAGAAATTCTTTTTAAAAATGCTCTTTATAACCCTGATAAACTATATATTGGCATAGAATATTATAAAAAAGGTATTGCCCAATTATTATTAAAAATAGAAAAATATAAAATAAAGAATTTACAATTATATTATGGAGATGCATTAGATTTTATAGAAAAAGCAAATGATTCATTATTTGATGATATATTATTAATGTTTCCAGATCCCTGGCCAAAGAAAAAACATTGGAAAAGACGTTTTCTTAATAATAAAAGCGTTAGAGAAATTTCAAGATGTCTAAAAGTTAAGGGTAGTATTTTTTTCTATACCGATGACCGTAATCTAGCTTTTTGGGGGTTAAGATATTTAATTAATAGTAAGAATTTAATTTGGGATGTTGAAAAGCCTATAGATTGTAGAAGTAATAATTTTTTGTATTCTAATTCAAAATATGAAATCAAGGCTATAAAAGACAAGAAGAATCCCTATTATTTTAAATTCATAAAATTTGAAAATTAAATCTTTAAATTCTCTCTTTTTAAATTCTTGATTTTTATCTATTTATTTGCAATATATAACCCATATTTCGGGTTTATTACGAAGTGGGCGAATAAAAATCACCCGCTTTTTTTATTATTTGGAAGATAATTATGGACTATGATTTTAAACATTTATTGGTACCTCAAGGACAAGATAATATTGTTGAGGAGATTGTAGATATTTTTTCTAACTCTGAATATAATCTTGTAAGGGTTTTGATTAAGGGAAACAAAAAGATTCAAATCCAAATTCTAGCAGAAAATGATAATTTTAATATGTCACTCAACGATTGCGAAATTGTTTATGATATTGTTAAAGATCAATTAGATAAAAATCCAAATTTATATGATAATTATTCTCTAGAAATTTCATCGCCGGGTATTGAAAGACCGCTTACTAGAAAGAAAGATTTCAATATTTGGTCAAATAATTATGTTAAGGTTAAATTATTCAGACACGATAATCTACCCAGAAGATTTGAAGCAAAATTAATGGGTTTATCTGAAGAAGGCATCAATATATTTATTGAAGATGATTCTCAGGAAATTTCGGGAGAATATGATTTACAACCACTTGATGTGAAAGAAATTATTTTATCTTGGGTTTCTGATAAACCACCTATACCAAATGTGATTGGTTAATTTATGTTGAAAGGAAATTTTTATGTCACCGACAGGAATAAGTGCTAACAGATTAGAATTATTACAAATAGCTGAAGCGGTAGCAAAAGAGAAATCTATAGATAAAGAAGTAGTAATTTCTGCTATGGCTGAGGCTATAGAAAAGGCCGCTGCTTCTAAATATGGCGCTGAAAATAAGATCAGAGTTGATATTGATGAGACAACTGGAACTATTAAGCTTTTACGTTTATTGGATGTTGTTGATGAGGTAGAAGATAATTTTCGCCAAATTAATCTAAAAGACGCCAAAAAAATCACTAAGGAGGCTTCAGTTGGAGGTCTTCCTGTTGAGGAGGAATTACCCCCAATTGATTTTGGTCGGGTAGCTGCTCAGAGTGCAAAGCAAGTTATTGTTCAAAAAGTGAGAGATGCCGAACGTGAAAGGCATTATGAAGAATTTAAGGATAGAGTCGGTGAAATAATAAGTGGTGTAGTAAAAAGAGTAGAATATAATTCTGTAATTGTTGATTTAGGAAGGGCTGAAGCAATAATTAAAAGAGATCAACTGTTACCAAGAGAAGCTTATAGGCCGGGTGATAGAGTAAGGGCTTACATTTATGAGGTTAGAAGAGAATTAAGGGGTCCTCAAATCTTTTTATCAAGAACTCATTCTGATTTTATGGCAAATCTTTTTGCTCAAGAGGTTCCGGAGATCTATGACGGGATTATTGAAATTATTGGTGTCGCAAGGGACCCAGGAAGTCGAGCAAAAATTGCTGTATTTTCTAAAGAAACTAGTATTGACCCTGTGGGAGCATGTGTTGGTATGCGTGGTAGCCGAGTACAAGCTGTAGTCAATGAATTACAAGGTGAAAAAATAGATATTTTATCATGGACAGACAATATAGCGGACTTCGTTGTCAAAGCCCTTCAACCAGCTGAGGTTCAAAAAGTAGTACTATATGATGAAGATGAAAGGTTAGAGGTTGTAGTTCCAGAAGAGCAATTATCTTTAGCTATAGGCAGAAGAGGCCAAAATGTAAGATTAGCATCTGAGTTATCAGGATGGGAGATTGATATACTCACTGAAGATCAAGAATCTGAAAGAAGGCAAAACGAATTCCAGGAAAGAACGAACTTATTTATAGATGCATTAGATGTTGATGAGCTACTAGCACAATTACTAGTTACCGAGGGGTTTTCTGAAATTGAAGAAGTAGCAATGGTTGAAGTTGAAGAAATAACCAATATTTCTGGATTTGATGAAGAAACTGCTCAAGAAATTCAAGCTCGAGCAAATGAATATTTAGAGAAAGAAAACTTATTACTTGAAGAAAAAAGAAAAGAGCTAAATGTTCAAGATGACCTATTAGAGATTGAAGAATTAAATATGAAAATGATAATTAAATTAGGTGAAAATGATGTAAAAAGTCTCGAAGACTTTGCTTATTGTTCCACTGATGATCTTATTGGTTGGGATGAATATGTTGATGGGGAAAAAATACATGAGTCTGGTATTTTGGAATCATTTGATTTAAGTGAAGATTATGCAAATGAATTAATAATAAAAGCTAGGAAAATAATTGGAATTATAGAAGAAGATATTTCAGAAGAAAATAATCTTGATGAAGATGATGAATTGGAATCTTCTGATAATCAAGATCCTTTTTCTATATAGAAATGGTTAATTTTTAATTTATGTTTATTGGTTAAAAAATGTCTGAAGATAGTAAAAAAGAAAAGAAAGAAAAAAAAGAAAAGACTCTTTCTTTAAAATCCAGCTCTTTATCTTCTAAACCTTCTATAGGATCAAGGAATAGAGGTTCTAGAGTTTCTACTGTAGTGGTAGAATCTAAAAGAGGAAAAATATCTAAAACCAGAAAACCTAGTGCGCCAAAAATCAAAACTAGATCAAGTTCAATAACCTCAAGGAAAGTTCGAGAACCAATCGACACAGAACTTACAAGTAAATTAACCGATAAAGAGAGAATAGCTAGAGAAAAAGCTCTTCAAGAAGCAGACGATAGGAAGAAAAACAAAGAAGAAAAAATAAAAAAGACTTCAAAAACTAAGAGTAAAAGAATTGAAAAACATCAAGAAGAAGGAGAAATAATTACCGACATACCTACTGATAACGAATTTGAGAAGGGTATTAAGAAAAAATCTTATTCAACAAAACAAACAGAAGATAAATCATCATCAACTAAAAAGAAAGAATCAAAAAAGGATGAACAAGGTAAAACAGATAAAAAATCTAGAAAAGAACCTCAAAAAAGAAGAAAAGGGAAACTAACCATTTCCGAAGCTTTGAATGAGGAAGAAAGACAAAGATCTTTGGCATCAATTAGAAGAAGACAAGAAAAGGCTAAAAAGAAAACTCTTTCACCTGATACACCTAAAGAAAAGATAGCAAGGAATGTAATTGTACCTGAGTCGATTACTGTTCAAGAATTATCTAATAGAATGACTGAAAGAGGAGTGGATGTAATTAAATCACTAATGCAACAAGGTGTTATGGTTAAAATTAATGATTATCTTGATGCTGACACAGCTGAACTAATAGCAGAAGAGTTTGGCCATACTGTAACAAGAGTTTCTGAATCAGATGTTGAAGAAGGTTTATCAGTCGATGAAGATACCGAGGAAAGTAAGAAAACAAGACCTCCGGTGGTTACAATAATGGGCCATGTTGACCATGGAAAAACTTCATTGTTAGATGCTATAAGGGAAACAAGTATTGTTTCATCAGAGGCTGGTGGTATTACTCAACACATAGGCGCATACCAAATAAATTCAAATGATAATAATAAGATTACATTTATAGACACCCCAGGCCATGCAGCATTTACCTCAATGAGAGCTAGAGGAGCGAAAGTTACAGATATTGTTGTTTTAGTCGTTGCTGCTGATGATAGTGTTATGCCGCAAACAATTGAAGCCATCAATCACTCTAAAGAAGCTGATGTACCAATTATAATAGCTATCAATAAAATTGATAAGCCTGAAGCAAATCCTACTAAAACAAAGAATGATTTATTAGAACATGAATTGATTGTGGAAGACTTAGGGGGAGATATTCAATGTATAGAACTTTCTGCACAAACAAAAGATGGAATAGAAAATTTAATTGAAGCTATAAATCTTCAGGCTGAAATTTTAGATTTGAGAGCAAATCCCGATAGGCAAGCAGAAGGTTTTGTTATTGAATCTAAATTAGATAAAGGTCGTGGCCCGGTAGTAACGACAATCATCCAAAAAGGAACATTAAAAAAAGGGGATATAATAATAGTGGGACAATTTTGGGGGAAAGTTAGATCATTGCTGAATGATAGAGGAGAACAAATCGATAGATGTTATCCTGGCGATCCAATTGAGGTATTGGGCTTAAATAATACACCAAACGCAGGAGATTTTTTATCTGTAGTAGAAAATGAAGCTCGAGCTAGAGAAATTTCTGATTATCGAGAAAGAAAAATCAAGAAATCTTCTCCGAATGTTCCTCAGTCAAACATTGAGCAAATGTTATCAAAAATTAAAGATGATGTTAAACAAGAATTACCTGTAATAATTAAGGCTGATGTACATGGATCCACTGAAGCAATAAAAGATGGTGTGGTTAATCTTGGGAATGAAGAAATTTCTTGTAGAGTTGTACATTCAGGTGTTGGGGCTATTTCGGAAAGTGATATTTCATTAGCAGAAACATCTAATTCTATAGTTTTTGGTTTCAATGTAAGAGCCAATAATCAGGCAAAAGATTTAGCGGAAAAATCAGATATTAATATTATTTATCACTCTATTATTTACGATTTGTTGGATGATATTAAAGTTATTTTAGAAGGAAAACTTGATCCTGAAATTAAAGAAACAATTATTGGTAATGCCAAAGTTCTAGAGGTATTTAAAATATCTAAAACTGGGAATATAGCTGGATGTCTTGTCTCTGATGGAACGGTTAAAAAAGGTGAGCATGCAAGATTAATTCGAGATGGTGTAGTGATTTATGATGGAAAAATTTCTGAACTCAAAAGATTTAAAGATGATGCAAAAGAGGTTCAATCTGGACAGGAGTGCGGATTAGCATTTGATAATAATGAAGATATTAAGGTTGATGATGTTATTGAGTGTTATGAAGTTAAAGAAATAAAGAAGAAAATTAGCTAAATTATATCAAAATGAATGAAAATGGTTTTATCCGAAGTAATGAGGCTTCACAAAGACAAATGAGAGTTCAAGAAATTCTCAGGGCAGCTCTCAATGAAATTTTGTTCAGAGGAGAGAGTAAAAATTATATTTTGGATGAAAATATAATAACAATAACTCATGTAGATGTTTCACCTGACCTTAGAAAAGCAAAATTTTTATTTATACCTTCTGATGCAAAACAAATAGATAAGTTTACCGATGCATTTAACTCGGCAAAGAAAGTTATAAGGAAAAAAATTGCCGAAAAAGTTCAACTTAAATATGTTCCAGAAATTTCCTTCCATTTTGATGAATCGATTGATGAGATTGAGAAATTAGATAAAATTTTTTCTTCTGAAAAGGTTAAAAATGACACAAGGATTAAATGAAGATAATCTTTTGGGGAAAAGCCATTTTTCTGGAGGATGGATGTCTATATATAAACCGAAGGAAATTAGTTCGTTTTCAGCTTTAAAAAAAATCAAAAAAAAATTTTTGATAAAAAAAATTGGCCATGCAGGTACACTAGACCCACTTGCTTCAGGTGTTTTGCCAATCGCATTTGGGGCAGCTACAAAAACTATTCCTTATTTAATAGCTTCTAAGAAGAAATATAAATTTTCTATACAATGGGGAATAAAAACTTCTACACATGATTTGGAGGGTGAAGTTATTGATAGGTCTGATTTAAGGCCTTCCAAAGAAAACTTATTAAAAGTCATAAAGGGCTTTGAAGGTGAAATTTATCAGAGGCCGCCAAGGTTTTCAGCAGTTAAAGTTAATGGAAAAAGAGCCTATCAATTAGCTAGGAATGGAGAGCATTTTTCTCTGGATATGAAAAAAGTCAAAATTTACGACATAATTCTTTCTAATTACAATAAAAACAATGACTCAGAATTTATAATTACTTGTAGTAAGGGATTTTATATTAGATCTTTAGTAAGGGATATATGTAAAAAATTAGGTGTTTTAGGCACAGTTAATATGCTGGAAAGACAAGAAGTTGGCCCTTTTTCATTAGAAAACACTTTTTCACTAGAAAATATTGAAAATTTAGTCCATATTGCGCCAGCTGGAATGGTTGGAGGAAATCTTCTTATTCCTTTAAGTGAAGTGCTGGACGACATCCCGGCGTTACCTATAAGTGATTTAGAAGCTAAAAGATTCCAACAAGGTCAAATTATTTTGAATAATAATTTAATTAAGTTTTCTGGTTTGGGAAGTGAGGTTCTTTTATTAAATAATAAGAAACCTATTGGACTTGCCACTGTTAGTGAAAATTCTTTCAAACCTAAGAAAGTATTTTCTGAGGAAATTTTTAATCTAAGGAGTATTTGATGTCGATTAATTCAGATAGAAAAAGTGAAATAATAAAAGAATTTGCTATCAAGGAAGGTGACACAGGTTCACCTGAAGTGCAAGTAGCAGTTTTAACTGAAAGAATTAAGAATCTAACTGAGCACTTTAAAGATCACAATAAAGATAATCACTCAAGACAAGGATTGTTAAAATTGGTCAATCAAAGAAGAAATATTTTAGACTACATTAAATCTAAAGATGAAGCTCGTTATGAGGATTTAAGAAAAAGATTAGGTCTTAGAAGATAGTTTTATTCAGTAATATTATTAAGTTGGAAGATCTGACAAAAGATCAATATAGGAAAATAAATGTTTGATATTCAAAATGAAGTTATAGAATGGGGTGGAAAAAAATTAACCATAGAAACTGGCAGAGTGGCTAGACAAGCTCACGGATCTGTTATCGCAACTTATGGAGGTACTTCGGTATTGGCTACAGTAGTGGCAGATAGAGAAGAAAAAAAAGATTTAGACTTCTTTCCTTTAACCGTTAATTACCAAGAAAAAGCTTATGCAGCGGGAAAAATACCTGGTGGTTTTTTTAAAAGAGAAGGTAGACCTTCAGAAAAGGAAACACTAGTTTCTCGTTTAATAGATAGACCAATCAGGCCATTATTTGCAGATGGTTTTAAATGTGAAACTCAAGTTATTGCTACAGTTATTAGCTATGATACAGAAAATGATGCAGATATTGTTGCTTTGATTGCCTGTTCTGCGGCGTTAACTCTTTCTGGGGTGCCTTTTATGGGTCCAATTGGCGCAGCAAGGGTTGGTTATAAGGATGGAGAATATATTCTTAATCCTACAAAAACAGAAATGGATAATTCGGAATTAGATTTAGTTGTTGCTGGGACTAAAGATGCAGTTCTTATGGTAGAATCTGAAGCAAAAGAATTATCGGAAGAAATTATGCTTGGTGCGGTAACCTTTGGTCAAAAGAATTTTTCTCCAATTATAGAATCAATAATTAGTTTGGCTGAAAAGTCTGCAAAAGAACCTAGAGATTTTGAAAAGAAAGATCTTTCTGAATTAGAGAAAAGGGTTAATTCAATAATTCAGGACAAGCTAGAAAACGCATACAAAGAAGCAGATAAACAAAAAAGAACAGAACTGATTGCAGAAATAAAAAGTGAAGTTATTGAGGAGCTCGCTTCAGATAATGTTGATGAACAAGATGAGCTTAGTGAGACTTTAATAGGATCCGCTTTCAAAAATATAGAAAAGAATATTGTTAGGAATAGTATATTAAATACTGGTGAAAGAATTGATGGGAGAGATCTTGAAACCGTAAGGCCAATACAATCTGATGTTAGTATATTACCACTAACTCATGGGTCGGCACTTTTTACAAGAGGCGAAACACAAGCTTTAGTTGTAACTACTCTTGGAACAGGAGATGACGAAAAATTTGTTGATGGTTTGGACGAAACTTATAAAGAACAATTTATGTTACATTATAATTTTCCTCCATATTCTGTTGGAGAAACAGGACGAACAGGTTTTACTGGAAGGCGTGAAATTGGTCACGGAAAATTAGCTTGGAGAGCATTAAAGGCTGTGATGCCAGAATATGAAAAGTTTCCTTACACCATAAGGTTGGTGTCTGAAATTACCGAATCAAATGGATCTTCATCAATGGCTACTGTTTGTGGATCTTCTTTATCAATGATGGACGCAGGAATTCCGATTACTAAACCTGTTGCTGGAATAGCCATGGGCCTCATTAAAGAAGAAGAAAGGGTTGCTGTATTATCAGATATTCTTGGCGATGAGGATCATCTTGGAGATATGGATTTTAAGGTTGCCGGTACAAATGATGGAATTACTTCATTACAAATGGATATCAAGATAACAGGAATTACTAAAGATATTATGGAAACGGCACTTAGTCAGGCAAAAAAAGGAAGAATACATATTCTTAACGAAATGGCTAAAGCAATAGATACAGCAAGAGAAACAGTAAATGCAAATGCCCCAAGAATCGAAACCATTAATGTACCCACTGACAAGATTAGAGAGGTTATTGGAGCTGGAGGGAAAGTTATAAGAGAAATTGTAGAGGAAAGTGGAGCAAAAGTAGATATTAATGATGAAGGAATTGTAAAAATTGCCTCAAATAATGCTGAGGCAATAGAAAAGGCTCTCGAAATGATTAATTCAATTGTTGCAGAACCTGAAGTGGGGACAATTTATGAAGGAAAAGTAGTTAAAATTATGGACTTTGGTGCGTTTGTAAATTTCTTTGGAAAAAGAGATGGGCTTGTTCATATATCACAGCTTTCAAATGAAAGAGTAAACAAAGTAACGGATATGGTTAATGAGGGGGACATAGTAAAAGTTAAGTTTGTTGGTTTTGATAGAGGCAAAGTTAAACTTTCTATGAAAAATATTAATCAAGAAACCGGGGAAGAAGAATTAAAAGCCAAAGAAGATAAATCTAAAAAGGAAGATAAACCCAAAACAGAAAAGAAAAATAAACCAAAAAAAGATAAACCAAAAGAAGAGAAAGAATAGATTTTATCAAAGATGATCGGTTTTGGGCATTCCTATAATATTATAGCCTTGATCAACATAATGTATTTCACCAGTTACACCATTTGATAAATCAGATAATAAATATAAGCCCGAAGAACCTATGTTTTCCAATGTAAGAGGAATCTCCATCAATGGTTTGTGTTTTTCTGCAAATTTAAACATTTCACGAGCATTTTTCACAGCTGATCCAGCTAAAGTTCTCATCATACCTGCTGATAGAGCATTAATACGAATTCCTCGTTCACCTAAATCTGATGCCAGATATCTCACAGAAGATTCAAGAGCTGCTTTAGCGACACCCATTACATTATAATTAGGAATTACTTTTTCTGATCCGCCGTAAGTTAATGTTAATATTGCCCCATTATCATTAATGATAGGTTCAAATACCCGCACAATATTTGTAAGAGAAAAACAAGATATTTCAAGGGTATTAAGAAAATTTTCTCTTGAAGTATTTATATATTTTCCATTAAGTTCATTTTTATCTGAGTGTGCTATAGAGTGAACAATAAAATCAATACTTCCCCAATCATCCTTTATTATATTAAAGGCATTTTCTAATTCATCTTGGTTTAATACATCACAGTTTATAAGATGTTTCTTACTATTAATTTTTTCAGCTAGGGGTTCAATTCTTTTTTTGAAGGTATCACCTTGGTATGTAAAAGCTAGCTTTGCTCCATGATTGTATAAAGTTTGAGCAATACCCCAGGCAATTGAATGGTCGTTAGCAACTCCCATTATTAGTCCCTTTTTGTCTTTCATTAAATTAGTATTCATTTTATTCAATTATTTTACAAATTAGGGTTTTTAAACACCAATGAAGCGTTAGTTCCACCAAACCCAAAACTATTTGAAAGTAAGCACCCTATATTAGCGTTTTCAATCGTTTCCTTATTTATTGGCAGGTCTTCAAATTTTGGATCAATATTTTCAATATTAGCTGACTTAGCTATAAATCCATTATGCATCATTAAAATCGAATATATAGCTTCCTGGACCCCAGCTGCCCCTAAACTATGACCTGTTAAGGATTTTGTAGCGCTAATAGCTGGTATTTTCTCTTTAAATGTTTCTCTAATAGCTTCAACTTCTTTTTCATCGCCAATAGGAGTAGATGTCGCGTGAGGATTAATATAATCTACTTCACAATCTATATTTTCCATAGACATTTGCATGCATCTTACTGCACCTTCTCCTGAAGGTTGAACCATATCATGTCCATCTGATGTGGCTCCATAACCAACAACTTCGGCATATATTTTTGCACCCCTTGCTTTTGCTTTTTCCATTTCTTCAAGAACAAGAACACCTGCTCCACCTGCTATTACAAATCCATCTCGATCTTTATCATATGCCCTGCTTGAAGTTTCAGGTGTGCTATTATATTTAGAAGACATAGCTCCCATAGCATCAAATAAGACAGATAAAGCCCAATTTAATTCTTCACCTCCTCCAGCAAACATAGTGTCCTGTTTTCCATATTGGATTAGTTCATATGAGTTTCCAATGCAATGTGAAGAGGTCGCACAAGCTGATGAAATTGAATAATTTACCCCTTTTATTCCAAAAGGAGTCGCTAATGTAGCAGAGTTGGTTGAGGACATTGCTTTAGGAACAGCAAAAGGTCCAACGCGTTTAGGACCTTTTTCCCTTGTTATATCAGCAGATTCAACAAGTGTTTTTGTAGATGGTCCGCCAGATCCCATAATAATTCCGGTTTTTTCATTAATAATATCTTTTTCCTCCAAGCCTGAATCATCTATAGCTTGCTGCATAGAAATATAATTCCATGCAGCACCCATGCCCATAAACCTTCTTGTTTTTTTATCAAGATATTCTTCTGGGTCGAGACTCGGTTTACCATATATCTGGCTTCTAAACCCTAAATCTACATGCTCTTCAGATTTAGTGATTCCAGATTTCCCTTCTCTCAAACTTGCTGTGACTTCTTGAGTATTATTACCTATACAAGATACAATACCCATACCTGTTATTGCTACACGTCTCATAATTTCCCTTTTAAAATTAATTACTTAAATAAAGCAACCCGCAAATCAGTCGCTTCATATATGTTTTCTCCATCGGCTGATAATATTCCATCAGCTATACCAAGAACTAATTTACTTGTTAATACCCTCTTAAGATTAATTGTATACTCTAATTTTTTAGTATTAGGTAAGATCATTCCAGAAAATTTAACATTACCTACAGAAATTGCTCTTCCTTTACCCTTTTCTCCAATCCAACCAAGATAAAACCCTAATAATTGCCACATGGCATCTAACCCAAGGCAACCTGGCATAACAGGATCACCAACAAAATGGCAATCAAAAAACCATAGATCTGGCTTAATATTTAGTTCAGCTGAGATAACACCTTTATTATTTTTACCGCCATCAGAAGAAATATTTTTAATTTTATCAAACATTAACATTGGAGGCATTGGTAATTGAGCATTCCCTGGTCCAAATAAATCACCTTTTGCACATGCTATAAGATCATCATAACTATAATTATCTTTTTGATTCATTTTCTTATCTCATTTGAGACCTTTACCATATTAAGCTGGTGTTAGTAAGGAAAAGATTAATTTTCTAGTTTATATTGAAATACAGTAGAAAAAAGTTAATAATAATGCATGCCCAAATCCATAATATTTTTTAAAAAAGTGGATAAATTTTTTATAATCCAGGTTTAAATAATGATTTTAGGAGATAATAACTATGACTAAAGAAAACGAAGATAAATGCCCAGTTATGGCAGAATCTCATCATACCTTAGGGTCAACATCAAATAATCAATGGTGGCCGAACCAATTAAATTTAAATGTCCTTCATCAGCACGATAAGAAATCAAATCCTTTGGGAAAAGATTTTGACTATAGAGAAGAGTTTAAAAAAATTGATTATGATGCTCTGAAAAAAGATTTAAACAATGTGATGACAGATTCTCAAGACTGGTGGCCTGCCGATTATGGTCATTATGGTGGTTTCTTTATTCGTATGACTTGGCATGCAGCTGGCACATATAGAATTGCTGATGGCCGAGGTGGAGGAGGAACAGGCGCTCAAAGGTTCGCTCCTTTAAATAGTTGGCCAGATAATGGAAATTTAGATAAAGCAAGAAGACTCTTATGGCCTATCAAAAAGAAATATGGCAATAAAATTAGCTGGGCTGATTTATTAATTTTAGCAGGTAATGTAGCTATTGAATCTATGGGTGGAAAAACATTTGGATTCGGTGGAGGGCGTCCAGATATTTGGGCTCCAGAGGAAGATATTTTTTGGGGAAAAGAAAATGAATGGCTCGGCAATGAACGATATACAGGTGAACGAAATCTTGATAACCCTTTAGGAGCAGTTCAAATGGGTTTAATTTATGTCAATCCACAAGGTCCTGATGGTGATCCCGATCCAATAGCTAGTGGAAAAGATATTAGAGAGACATTTGCTAGAATGGCTATGAATGATGAAGAGACAGTTGCGTTAGTGGCTGGCGGACACACTTTTGGAAAGGCGCATGGTGCAGGTCCTGAAGATAATGTAGGTTCGGAACCAGAAGGAGCTGAAATTGAGCAAATGGGATTTGGATGGAAAAGTTCACATGGCTCAGGGCAAGGCCGTGATGCAATCACAAGCGGTATTGAAGGGCCATGGACAGCTAACCCAACCCAATGGGATAATGGCTATTTCGATTTATTATTTAAATATGAATGGGAGCTTGTTAAAAGTCCTGCTGGAGCTCACCAATGGCATGCTAAAAACCCTAAAGAGGAAGATCTTGCGCCTGATTCAGAGGATGCATCTATTAAAGTCCCAACAATGATGACGACAGCTGATTTAGCTATGAGAGAAGACCCAATATATAATAAGATTTCCAAACGCTTTCATGAAAATCCAGATGAATTTGCTGATGCATTTGCACGTGCTTGGTTTAAATTATTACACAGGGATATGGGTCCAAAAAAACGTTATCTTGGACCTGAAGTTCCCAAGGAAGATCTTATTTGGCAAGATCCTGTTCCTGAGGGCAACACTGACTATGATATAGAATCTGTCAAAAACCTTATTTCTGATAGTGGATTAAGTGTACAAGAAATGGTTGAAACCGCTTGGGCTAGTGCTTCAACATATAGGGGTTCTGATATGCGAGGAGGTGCCAATGGAGCGCGGATACGTTTATCCCCTCAGAAAGATTGGGAGGCAAATAAACCAGAACAATTGGCTCGTGTTTTAGATATTTTGGAAGGTATAGCTAAAGAATCAGGCGCTTCTGTAGCTGATATTATTGTTCTTGCAGGAAATGTTGGTATTGAGAAGGCTTCAGGAACAAATGTACCTTTTACTCCAGGGAGAGGTGATGCAAGCGAAGACCAAACAGACTCTGATTCCTTTAGTGTTCTCGAACCATTTGCGGATGGATTTAGAAACTATCAAAAATCCAATTCTAATGTATTTCCTGAAGAATTATTACTTGATAAGGCTCAACTTCTTGGGCTTACTGCTCCAGAAATGACTGTTCTATTAGGAGGTATGAGATCATTAGGAATTAGCGAAGATGGACACGGAGTATTCACAAATACCCCAGGAGAATTAACAAATGATTTCTTTTCTAATCTTTTGGATATGAATATTCAATGGAAGTCTAATGGCGGGTCATATTATAATGGTTGTGATCGATCTACAGGTAAAAAAGTTAGAACCGCTACAAGAGTTGATCTTGTTTTTGGTTCTAATTCTCAGCTTAGAGCTATAGCGGAAGTTTATGCGCAAGAGGATTCTAAAGAGAAATTCATTTCTGATTTTATTTCCGCTTGGAATAAAGTTATGAATGCAGATCTTGAGATACTTAATTAAATTTTAATATTGATGGAGCAGTTTATTTTCAAATTGTTCTATCAATATTAATTGATACCCCATAAGAATTTTTTTTCTACAAACCCTTCCACTTGATAAAAATCTATTTTGCAAAATAAATTTTTACACCCTATTAACTCGCCAGTAATATTTTTACCTGCTTTGGCTATTACTTCAGAATCTGATGATTCTTTTTTATAAATATTGACTAATTGTTCGTGCAATATAATTACTTTCCTTTTCTTTGAAATTTGACTTTCATTAACCCAGCCATTGACATTATCCGGCATTAATACTTCATACCAATCACCTTTTTTTCTAATTTTTTTGATTGGTAAGCCACTCTTCTTGTAAGCCCATAATACCTTATGCATTTTAGAAGGGCCTGTTCTTATATAAGTTTTGTTATATTTCAAAGATAACCACTCATTCGATGTATTTTGAGAATAAATAGGGGTATTAAAGAGAATGAAACCTAACAAGATAAAATTTCGTAATATTATTATACTAATTATTTTCATTTTTTTTGGAGTCTTTTCCATTTAAAATATTATTCGGGTCCCATTTCAATTTTAAAATTTTATTTTGCAGAGTTAATAAATCAAAAATTAAAATCTTATTAATTAAATTATCTTTGTTATTAGTGATAATTTTCAATATTTCTGTAGTTTGTAGGGCTCCCATTGTTCCTGCAACAGAGCCTAAGATACCAATATGACTACAATCATCTTCAATAAATTTTTTATCATTTGTTAGACATCTATAAGAAGGAAAAGGGTCATTGTTTTTATCTAACATATGTGATTGAAAAGTTGATATTTGCCCAAAAAAACCTGCAACAGAGCACATGACCCAGGTTTTTTTTTGATAAAAACACGCATCATTAATGACTAATCTTGTTTCATAATTGTCTGAACAATCTGCTATGTAATCATAATTATTTATTATTTGATTTATATTTTCTGAATCTACTTTTGTATTAAAGGTATTTATCTTTAATGATGGATTAAGTTTAATAGAAAATTCTTTAGCAACATCGACTTTATTTTTTTTAATATCATCATGTTTATAGATAACCTGACGATTTAAATTAGAAAGCTCCACTTTGCCATGATCTACTAATCCTATTTCTCCAATCCCTGAAGCAGATAGATATTGTAGGACTGATGATCCTAGACCGCCTAATCCAATTATAATAACACTTGAATTTTTAATTTTTTCTTGCCCTTTAGGGCCTATTTCTTTGAGAATTAATTGACGAGAGAAGTTTTCAAGATAATATTCATCTTTCACTAAGCAGCCTCATTAAAGAATTTCGAAATTTTCAAACAAATTTTATCTGCCACATCATCTTTACTAAGATAACCCCAGTCTTCAAGATTATTTTCATCTATAAATTTTACCGAATTCATTTCGCTATTAAAAACACTTTCTTTGCCATTAAAATGTTTGTTAGCAATTATCCAATCACAAGATTTATCATTTAGTTTATTTTTAGCAGAATCAATTAGATTTTCGGTTTCTAATGAGAATCCAATTACTAATTTTGGTCTATTATTTGATGAAGAGCTGATTTCTTTTAAAATATCTTTATTTTGTGAAAAATTAATTGTTAAGAGATCATTTTCTTGTGATCTTTTTTTGATTTTGTGATCGGTTAGATTTGATGCTTTCCAGTCTGATACTGCAGCAGCAAAAACAGCAATATCCACTGGTAAGCTTTTTCTACAGGTTTGTAGCATTTCTTCTGCAGATTTTATTTTTTTAACTTTAATGTCCTCTGGATCTTTAATACTTACTGGTCCAGAAATTAGAGTAGTATCGGCACCAAAACGCCTAAGAGCTTTAGCAATAGCATGACCTTGTTTACCTGATGATTCATTGGAAATAAATCTAACAGGGTCAATTTTTTCAACTGTAGGGCCTGAAGTAACTAAAGCTTTTTTGCCCAATAAAGGTCCAGGTTTTAGAAGGTATTTTATTTCATTACTTATTTCCTTGATAGAGGCCATTTTTCCATAACCTATTTCCCCACAGGCCATTTCACCCTTATTTGGACCTACAAAATAGAAACCCTCTTCCTTTAATTTTAAAACATTTTTTACTGTGTTTTCATTTTCCCACATTTTTACATTCATTGATGGGACAATTAATATTGGTTTATTTGATGCTAACAAAACTGTACTTGCCAAATCATCTGCTACGCCATTGGCAGTTTTAGAAATGATATTTGCAGTTGCAGGGGCAATAACAATCAAATCTGATTCTCTTGAAAGGTTAATATGGCCAATTTCTGATTCACTACTTAAGTCGAAAAGTTCAGTGTAAACTTTGTTCTTAGAAAGTGTCGCAAAAGAAATTGGTTGTACAAATTCGCAAGCACTTTTTGTCATTAGGCATGTAATATTGTTACCTGCTCTCTTTAATTCCCTTACAAGATCAAGAGAACGATAAGCGGCAATTCCGCCAGTAATTATAAGTAAAATATTTTTCATAATTTTTTTTAATAATGAAAAGGAATATAAATCTATTATTTTTAAATGTGTAGAATATTTTAATATTTATATTAATGAAATAATTATTAATAAAATTAAAAGAATAATAATTATATAAAACAGTAAGTTAGTATTTTTATTTTTTAAAATATTAATGCTTTCTGGATGAATTTTAACCCCTTGATAATCTGCTATTTTTCCTAATTGATTGATATTTTTTTTAACTCCTTCAATATTATTAGGTAGGTTGAGAATAGTTTCTTTTGCACGGTTTATAATTTCTTCAGCCCCTTTTGGCATTTTTTTTGAGAAATTATAATCTAAAGAATTAAGTTCATTTAGTATTGGTTTAGATTCAGTCCATATATTTAAATTAGGATCATATTCTCTTGCAACTCCTTCAATTACCACCATTGTTTTTTGAAGAAGAAGAAGTTGAGGTTGAGTTTTCATATTGAATTGATTTGTAACTTCAAAAAGTTGAGTTAAAAGATTGCCGATTGATATTTTATTAGCTTCCTTGCCTTGGATAGGTTCGCCGATAGACCTAAGTGCTTGAGAAAATTTTTTTCTATCTTCGCCTTGAGGTACATATCCAGCATCAAAATGGACTTTAGCAATTCCATCATAATCCCTGTTTACAAAACCTAATAAAATATTATTTAAATATTGTTTACTATCAAAATCAAGATACCCAACTATTCCAAAATCTACTGCAATAATTATTTCATTTTCTTTTATAAATAAATTACCTTGGTGCATATCAGCATGGAAAAGGCCATCTCTAATAGACAGAGTAAGAAAAGTTTTAAGAATATTTTTTCCTATCTTTTTAAAATTATAACCGGCTTTATTTAACTCATTCATATTCTTTGCTGGTATTGCATCTACCCATTCAGAAACTAAAATATTTTTTCTTGCTAAGTCCCATAAAATTGAAGGTACATAGAAATAATTATCATTAATTGTATTTTCTTTAATTTCTGACTGAGCCGCAGCTTCTAGTCTCAGGTCAATTTCTATACTCAAACTTCTTTCTAATGTTTCTATAACCTCTACTAATCTAAGTCTCCTTGCTTCATGAGATATTTTTTCTAAGATTCTCGCCGCCGCATAGAAACTGTTTAGATCTCTTTTAATCTTTTTTTCAATATTTGGTCTTAAGATTTTAATAGCAACATCTATCTTTTTTCCATTTAAAAAAACTTTTCCTTTATGAACTTGGGCTATTGATGCAGCTGTCTTTGAAGGTTCGATACTTAAAAAGATTTTATTGTATTGATCTCCAAATTCATTCTCCAATATTTTTTTAGCTTTTTCTATTTCAAATGGTTCAATCTTGTCTTGGAGATCTTTAAGTTTTAAAGATAGATCAGAACCAATAATATCTGGCCGAGTTGATAAAAATTGACCTAATTTTGTCCATGTTGGCCCAAGTTTTTGTAATGCTTTCGATAAATCTCTGTTTTTATTATTTCTTATAAATAGGATTATTTTTATAATTCTAATTGGAAAATGAATATTCTTTCCTGCATTTTTAGGTAATAAAGATTCTTCTGCAATTAAAGATCTTAAACCATTAATGAGTCTAAAGATTCTAAAAAAGTCATACATTAGGATTTCCTACATTTATATATACAAACAATATTGCCACTTAATTGTCTTATGGATGTTTTGCTAAAATTATTTTGTTCAAGCATTTCAACAAATTCGTTAGGTTTTGGAAATGTTCTAATACTGTCTACTAAATATTGATATGATTCTTCTGAATTATTAATTAACTTGCCTAGTTTTGGTATTACAAAAAAAGACCATGCATCATATAAATTTCTTAATGTGTAGTTTTCTGGCATAGAGAATTCCATGCATAGGAAAATACCATTAGGTTTTAAAATTCTATAGCACTCTTTTAAACACTTATTTCTATCAGACATATTTCTTATTCCAAATGATACTGTTATTAAGTCAGTAGAATTATCGCAAATGGGAATATTTTCTCCATCTCCACATATAAATTGGACTTTTTTTGGCGAATTAATTTTATCAATCCCTCCATTAATCATATTTATATTTTTATCAATAATTCTAATTGAGCTATTCGGAAATTTCTTAGAAATCTTTTCAGCGATATCCCCAGTTCCTCCAGCTAAATCTACAATGTTTAAATTTTCTTTATCATCAATATTTATCAAATTTATAAACTCTTTTTTCCAAGAACGATGTAATCCTAAGGACATTAAATCATTCATTAGATCATAATTTTTGGCAACTTCATTGAAAACATTTTGTATTAGATCGTAATGCTCTCTTTTGTTTACTTGTTCATATCCAAAATCATTTTTTTTCATTGAAATAAAAACCTCTTCAGGCGAACATAACTCGTAGATTTAATTTGTTCCAGATAGAAAGGAAAAATTATGCCTGAATTGCCAGAGGTTGAAACCATTAAAGAGGGATTAAGAAATTCCCTTATAGGTCAGAAAATTTTAAAAGTTAATTTATCAAAAAAAAAGTTAAGGTTTCCTTATGATAAAGATTTTAAAAGAAGCATAAGTAACAAAAAGATCATCGATATAACCCGAAGAGCAAAATATATTCTTTTTAGTTTATCCAATGGATTTACTATAATCTCACATTTGGGAATGTCAGGTAGTTACCGGATAATAGAAAAATCTGAAAAAAGAGATTTAAAAAGACTTAAACACGATCATGTCATTATCAATTTGGAAGACTTTATAGTTATATACAATGATCCAAGAAGATTTGGTTATATTTTATTAACAAATAAACCATTATCAGAATATAAATTAATAAATTACTTAGGTTTTGAACCATTATCTAAAGATTTTAATGCTGAAAATATCGCAAAAGTATTTCATAATAAAGATAGAAATATTAAAAATGCTTTGATGGATCAAAAAATCATTGCTGGTTTAGGTAATATTTATGTTTGTGAAGCAATGTTTAGAGCAAAAGTATCACCTTTTTTATTAGCAAAAGATTTGGTTTGTGAAAATTTAAAGCCTAAAAGACATCTCAAAGAGCTAGTAGATAATATCAAAATAATTATCAAAGAAGCAATTAATATGGGAGGCTCTTCTTTAAGGGATTATACTCAAACTGATGGTAGAATGGGGTATTTTCAAAATACATTTGATGTTTATGGGCGTGAAGGTAAAATTTGTTCTTCTAAAAATTGTTCTCATTTAATTATGAGAATTACTCAATCAAATCGCTCAACATTTTTTTGTCCAGGATGTCAAAAAAACTGAGATTAAATAAATAATTTATGGTTATAATTTATAATCCTTATATATAATTAACTTATAATAATTTTAAGAGGAACTTATGACAGAAAAAAATGTTTTAACAAAAACAAAAGGAACTATAATTCTAGCTACACTTAATAGACCTGAAGCTCTTAATGCGCTTAATGATGAATTAATGGATGAGCTTTCATCAGTTGTAAATAAATATGAGGAAAATCCTGATCTTAAGTGCCTAGTTCTTACTGGATCTGAAAAAGCTTTTGCCGCAGGTGCAGATATTAAAGAAATGCAACCTAAATCTTATATGGATGTTTATAAAGAGGATTTTATAACAAGGAATTGGGAAAGAGTTTCAAGATGTAGGAAGCCAACTATTGCGGCTGTTTCTGGTTATGCATTGGGAGGTGGATGTGAGTTAGCAATGATGTGCGATTTTATAATTGCATCAAATTCAGCTAAATTTGGACAACCAGAGATTAATCTTGGTGTAAGTCCTGGCGCAGGAGGGACTCAAAGACTTACTAGATTTATAGGTAAATCCAAATCAATGGATATGTGTTTGACTGGTCGAATGATGGATGCCAAAGAGGCAGAAAGTATTGGCTTAGTTAGTCGTATTTTGGAAGAAGAAGGTTTTATCAATAATGTTATGGATATTGCACAACAAATTGCCGATAAATCTTTAATTGCAACAATGATGACAAAAGAGAGTGTTAATAGATCTTATGAAACTACGCTTTCTGAAGGAGTTAGGTTTGAAAGGAGATTATTTCATTCAATGTTTGCCACAGAAGATAAGACTGAAGGAATGGCTGCATTTATAGATAAGAGGAAACCTAATTTTAAAGATGAATAACTGAGTACTTGACGCTTTATTATTAAGCAAATATAAAACCTACCAATATAACAAAAGGTTATTTTATGGCTAATTTATCTTCTTCCAAAAAAATGGTAAGAAAAATAATTAAAAGGACTGAAAGAAACAAGTCTTTGAAAACTAATGTAAGAACTTATATTAGAAGATTTGAGGAAGCAATCGATGCCGGTAAAATTAATGAAGCGCAAGATGCTTTAAAAATTGTCCAACCTAAACTAATGAAACTTGCACAAAAAGGTATTTTACATAAAAAAAATGCTTCAAGAAAAATTTCCAGACTTCAAAAGAAATTAAAATCCTTAAATTAATAATTAAGTCTACAAAAAAAAATTTAAATTTATTTATATTTTTTGATGAATCATGTTGCATCATCCTCAAGTCGAGGCTAGTCTAATTTATAATTTTTTTTCTTTAAAAAATTTTAAAATCATTTGGTACTTATACCAGATTTAAGGGCGATCAAATTGGAAGAAAATACATCTTATCAAAATCAGTTTAAAGAATGTTGGCAACGTTCTCTATCTGTATTAAGAGCAGAGATTGGTGAAGCTACATTTAAGAGTTGGTTTAAGAATATTCAATTTGGAGAGTTTAAAAATAGTCAATTATATTTGTATGTTCCAACGAGGTTTATGCGAGATTGGATTGACAGTCATTATGCAGAAAGAATATTAACTTTACTGCTGAGAGAATCTAAAGAAATAAAATCAGTTGTTATTGAAGTTTCTTCTATAAATATAAAGGATAAACAAACAGATAGTGAAAATGTTTCTCAAGTAAACAATAATGTTTCTTTAAAAAATTCAGAAAAAGGGCTATTAGATCATAATTCTTCTGTTGGCGCCCCTTTAGATGAAAAGCTTTCCTTTAAGAATTTTGTTGTTGGTCCTTCAAATGAACTTGCTTATGCTGCAGCTAGAAGAATAACTGAATCAAGAAATGTATCATTCAATCCCTTATTCCTATATGGTGGTGTTGGCCTTGGTAAAACGCATCTATTACACGCAATGGCACTTGAAATTAACAAAAATTGGCCCGAGAGGAAGGTCCTATATTTATCGGCCGAAAAGTTTATGTATCAATTTATTAAGGCCCTAAGATTTAAAGATACCATGGCATTTAAACAACAATTTAGATCCGTTGATGTATTAATGATAGACGACATACAATTTATTGCTGGAAAGGATTCTACTCAGGAAGAATTTTTTCATACTTTCAATACTCTAGTTGATCATAATCATCAGGTGATTATATCAGCTGATAGATCGCCTGTTGATTTGGATGGGATTGAAGAAAGAATTCGATCTCGTTTAGGTTGGGGGTTGGTTGCGGATATTCATCCTTCGGATTATGAGTTAAGATTGGGTATTTTGCAGTCTAAAGCAGAATCTCATATTAATGAAAACTCTGAAATTATAATTCCTGATAATCTGTTAGAATTTTTAGCACAAAGAATTGACTCAAATATAAGGGTTTTAGAAGGAGCTCTAAACAGAGTTATAGCTTATTCCTCTTTTGCAAATAGACCATTAAGTATTGACATGGCTAAGGAGGTTTTAAAAGATCTTATCAGGGCTTCACAAAGAAAAATTACAATCGATGATATTCAACGAAAGGTCGCAGATTATTATAATCTTAGACTATCTGATTTACTCTCAGCGAGAAGGTCACGAACAATTGCCAGACCAAGACAAATTGCTATGTATTTATCCAAGATTTTGACTACTCGTTCTTTACCTGAAATAGGTAGAAAATTTGGCGGCAGGGATCATACTACTGTTATTCATGCAGTAAAAAAAGTTGAAGATTTAAGGGTAAATGATGTTGCAATTGATGAAGAAGTAGAAGTTCTTCGACGTTCCCTCGAAAATTGATTCTTAAGTGATTTTTCTCAGTTTTCTGCTATAATTTAGAAGTGATTCGTAAATTAATTTAGTTTAATTACTATAATAATAAGGAGTATTAAATTTATGAAGATATCAATTGAACGAGATATTCTTCTTAAAAGTCTTAACCATGTACAAAGTGTAGTAGAGAGAAGGAATACTATTCCGATTTTATCTAATGTTAAAATTATTGCTGATGATAATGGGATAACACTAACTGCTACGGATCTAGACTTAGAAATTATTGAAAAACTAGAAAAGGCAAACACTTTAGAGGGTGGCGCGATAACAACTTCTGCCCATACACTTTATGATATTGTAAGAAAATTACCCGAAGAATCTTCTGTTGATATCTCTACTAAAGAAAACGAAAAACTAGATCTTTCATGTGGGCAATCTAATTTTGAGTTATCAACATTGCCTATTGAAGACTTTCCTGAGATGTCTGCAGGTGAAATGCCCTGTAATTTTATTATAGATTCGGAAGAATTAGCAAATATGATAGACAAATCTAAATTTGCAATCTCAACTGAAGAAACAAGATATTATTTAAATGGTATTTTTTTTCATGCTATTAATGATGAATTAAGAGGTGTAGCAACTGATGGGCATAGATTAGCATGCATTAAGTCTAAACTACCTTCAGGTGCTGATGACATACCAAGTATAATAATCCCAAGAAAGACAATTGGTGAAGTAAGAAAGCTAATTGAGGATATTGAAGGAAATATAAATTTATATGTTTCTGATACAAAAATTAGATTTGAAGTAACAAATATTTCTTTAACTTCTAAACTAATAGATGGAACCTTTCCAGATTATGAAAGAGTAATACCTAAAACAAATTCTAAAACCATGGAAGTTAAAACAAAAGATTTCTCTTCTTCAATTGATAGAGTTGCAACAATCTCTTCTGATAAATCTAAAGCAGTAAAATTTGCTTTAGATAATAATTCTTTAACCTTGACAGTGACTAACCCAGATGCAGGAACTGCAGTGGAAAAAGTCGATGTTATATATGAATCTGAAGATTTAGAGGTTGGGTTTAATGCTAGATATTTATTGGATGTTGCTAGTCAAATTGATGGTGATACGATGACTTTTAATCTAGAAGATCCCGGAGCCCCAGCATTAATTAAAGATTCTGCCCATGAAAATACAACTTATGTATTAATGCCAATGAGGGTTTAATTAAAAGGTCTTTTAAAGAGTGTCTCAAGATATAAATATAGAAATCACAAAGAAAGATAAATCCTGTGATCAAATAAAATCTATTAAAATTATCAATTTTCGGTCTTATGAGGATTTCAGTTTAGATTTTTCTGGAAAACCTGTTGCAATGATTGGTGACAATGGAATTGGAAAAACAAATATTCTAGAAGCAATTTCATTATTTTCGCCTGGAAGAGGAATAAGAAATGCTAGTTTTTCAGAAATGATTAAAGATAATAATTCTAAACCATGGGGGATAAGCTCGGATGTTTTATCCGATGATAAAAAATTTAAGATATCATCAGGAATTAAAGAGCATCTTAAAGGTAGGGATATTAAGGTTAATGAAAAAAAAGTTTCCGGATCTAGTGTTTTACCAGAAATTATTCTGATTTCCTGGTTAACCCCATCTATGGATCAAATATTTAATGAAACACCTTCATATAGAAGGAAATTTATTGATCGCTTATGCGCTGTCTATGAAAAGGATCATACTAAAAATCTTAAAATGTATGAAAAACTTATGAGAGAAAGAAATTTATCCTTTAAAAATGAAAGAATTGATAATGTATGGTTAGAAGCCATCGAATATCAAATGGCAAATATATCTATCTTAATAGCTGAGACAAGATTAATATTCATAAGTAATCTTAATAAAATATTAGAATCTAATCTTCATAGTGCTTGGCCAAAAGCATATTTAGAACTTTCAGGTTTTGTTGAGGATTTAGTTGCATCATGGAATGAAGAAAAAGCCAAAAGAATTCTTTGTGAGACATTAAGAAATAATAGAGAAAAAGATTATCTTTCAAAAAGAACAAATAAAGGAGTCCATATAAGCGATTTAATCGTTACTGAGAGAAATAAGAAAATTGAAGCTAAGAAATGTTCTACGGGTGAACAAAAATCTTTATTAATGGGAATAGTATTATCACATCTAGAGTTGGTATCTAATTTAACTAGTAGATATCCTGTTTTATTATTAGACGAAGTGTTGGCACATTTTGATAAAATTAGAAGACAATCATTCTTTGAACAGATTCTCGATATTGGTTCACAAATTATGATGACAGGAACAGATATTTCAATTTTTGAAAATTTAGACGATTTAGAAATTATTCATATGAATGAAATAAATTAAGAAAATTTAGAAGGTAAAATTATGGCAAGTAAATCACCAAAAAAGCAACCTAAGAAAAAATCTAAAAACCAGGATAATTATGGCGCAGAGTCAATAAAGGTTTTAAAAGGTCTTGAGGCAGTAAGGAAGCGCCCAGGTATGTACATAGGCGATACCGATGATGGGTCTGGCTTGCATCACATGGTTTATGAAGTAGTTGATAATTCTGTAGATGAAGCTCTAGCGGGGCATTGCACAAAAATTTCAGTTATATTGAATGCAGACGAATCTGTAACAGTTAAAGATGATGGGAGAGGGATTCCAACAGAAATTCATAAAGATGAGGGTGTATCTGCAGCAGAAGTAATTATGACACAATTGCATGCAGGAGGTAAATTTGATCAAAATTCTTACAAGGTTTCGGGTGGTTTGCATGGTGTTGGTGTGTCGGTTGTTAATGCATTATCTGAAAAACTAGACCTAACAATTAAAAGAGATGGTAAAGAGCATTTTATGTCTTTCAAGAATGGTGAATCCATTAAGCCCCTTAAAGTAAAAAAAGATTGTAAGAACGAAACAGGGACCGAACTTACCTTTTATCCGTCTAAATCAGTTTTTACTATGACAGAGTTTAATAGAAGAACCCTTGAGACAAGATTAAGGGAGTTAGCTTTTTTAAATTCAGGAATATCAATTCATCTAGAAGATAAAAGGAAAGATGAACCCTGGGAGAAAGTAATGTCATATGAAGGTGGGTTGGAAGAATTTGTAAAGCATATAGATCAAACAAGGAAATCACTGATGGAGGTTCCTATTAGTTTTTCAGGAAAAAAAGATGATATTGAGGTAAATATCTCTATGTGGTGGAACGATAGTTATTATGAAACAGTAAATTGTTTCACCAATAATATTCCTCAGAAAGATGGAGGAACTCATCTTGCTGGTCTCAGATCTGCTCTTACTAGAGTAGTTAATTCATACTCCCAAGAATCAGGTTTGGCTAAAAAGGAAAATGTTCAATTAGTTGGTGAGGATATTAGAGAAGGTTTGACTTGTATTTTGTCGATTAAAGTTGCTGATCCGAAATTCTCAAGTCAAACGAAAGACAAATTGGTATCTTCTGAAGTCAGACCTGTTGTTGAAAGTCTTATTAATGATCTCTTATCTAATTGGTTTGAAGAGCATCCAAATGAAGCAAAAATTATTGTCGGTAAAGTAGTTGAAGCTGCGGCCGCTAGGGAAGCAGCAAGGAAAGCACGTGATCTTACTCGTAGAAAAGGAGCTTTAGATATTTCATCATTACCTGGAAAGCTAGCTGATTGCCAAGAAAAGGACCCAGAAAAGTGTGAAATATTTATAGTCGAGGGTGAATCCGCAGGTGGATCTGCCAAACAAGGAAGAGATAGGTCTACTCAAGCAATTCTTCCATTAAAGGGTAAAATTATTAATTGTGAAAAAGCTCGATTATCAAAAGTCTTATCTTCTAATGAAATAGCAACATTAATAACAGCGCTTGGGGGAGGAATTGGCAATTCTGTCAGTGGAGAAGATGAAGATGACGAAAGTTTTAAAACAGAAAAATTACGCTATAAAAAGGTAATTATAATGACTGATGCTGATGTCGATGGAGCGCACATAAAAACCTTACTCCTAACCTTTTTTTATAGACAGATGAGGCCCCTTATAACCGATGGGTGTTTATATATTGCTCAACCCCCACTTTACAAAGCTAAAAAAGGGAATTCAGAAACTTATTTAAAAGATGATGATGATTTAGAGAATTATCTTATAAATTCAGGAATTAATGATTCTTCTCTAATTTTAAATAATGGTGAGGTTATAGCGTCTAATGACCTTCTTGATTTAGTAACTAAAAGTAGGCAATTTAAAAAATTGATAAATGCCCTGCCTAAAAAATATAATCAAAATCTTGTAGAAACAGTTTGTATAAGCGGAGCATTTAAACAGCCGATAAAGATTTCTGATAAAATGCTAAAAGAAATATCGAAAAGACTGACAAAGAAATTTAATGATTTAGATGCTGATTGGAATTCAAAATATGATAATGACAACGGGCTTCTTGTTTCAAGAAAAGTTAGAGGCGTCAGCGAGAATATGTCTATAGGAAAAGGTTTATTTGATTCGTCAGATTCAAGGCGATTAGAAAGATTATCAAAAGAAATTAATCAATTTTTTCCTTACGCCAATCATGAATCTTCAAATATTTTTGAGAGAGATGGAAGGAGTTATGTGATCAATGGTCCAATGGATTTAATTGAATCAATATTTGTAGAAGGAAGAAAAGGTTTACAAATCCAACGCTACAAAGGTTTGGGTGAAATGAATGCAGAGCAATTATGGGACACTACTTTAGATCCCGATTCTAGAAGACTTCTGCGTGTTAAGATTGATTCAGGCGTAGATAATAGTGGTATTTTTGCTGATCTTATGGGTGATGAAGTTATTAAAAGAAGGGAATTTATCCAGGACAGCATTGAATCAGGGGATTTAGTAGCAAATCTAGATATTTAATTACAATTTGAGGTTGGGTACAATTTTAGTTAATTTATCAATTATTTCTTCAGCTTGAGTATTGGGTTTAATGAAATCGATAAATTCTCCATTTTTGTTAGCAATAAATATTATATCAAGATGATTTACAGTGTAGTTATCGGGCATATCAGAATTTTCTTCTTTCTTGTAGTAGACTTTCCAGTCAGAAGTTACTTTTTTGATATCTAAGGACGATCCCGTTAAACCAATAATTTTCTCATGAAATGCGGAAACATAATTTGAAAGAATTTCTTCATTATCTCTTTCAGGGTCAACTGTAATAAATAGAGGAGTTACGAGATTATCAATATTATTAACTTTAAGGAGTTCCAGAACATTCGCCATAGTTAACAAAGTCGTTGGGCAGACATCTGGGCAAAAAGTGAATCCAAAATATATTAATTTTATTTTTTCATCTTCTTCTGAATTATAAATTTTACCATTATGTGTTTTAAGTGTGAAATGACCCCCAGGTATCCCATCTTGATTTTCCACCTGTGTAACCACTTGATCCTGATGATAATTTCGGTTTGAGGAAATGAAAAATGTACCAAATCCATATAATATTAAAGAAACTAATCCCGCAGTTAACAAAATTAAAAGATATTTCTGAAACATGTATATAGGTGTATAATAAGACCTAATAAAAATCTATAAAATTAATAAGTCTTAAAAAATGGAAAGAAAGATAAACATAAAGCTTCATATAAAATTAATTTTTCTATTTATTCTATTGACCATTCAGCCAATTTATAAAGCCCATGGTCAATATGGAAATAGTTTAAATAACAGTCCTTTTAAAGAAGGGGCGCTTGTCACAGCTGTTAAAACTGGAAGATTACAGGATTTAGTAGCAGCACTTAATTCAGGCGCATCAATTAATGAGAAAGATTTTGACGAAGTTCCCGCTTTGTTGTTGGCTATAGAAAGATCTAGAGTAGATATGGCATTATATTTATTAAAACAAGGGGCAAGGGTTAATATAAAAGATCAGGAGAATAGAACAGCCTTATCTTTAGCTGTCTTTAGAAATGACCCTAATTTAATTAAGACATTAATTAGCTATGGTGCCGATCCAAATAAATTAGGGCCAAATAGACAAACTCCATTAATTATTGCCTCTAGAGAAGGGAAATATAACTCAGTAAAAGCCTTAATAGAGGGTGGGGCTTACCCTGATGATACTGATTTAACTGGTAGGACTGCGCTAGATTGGGCAAAGATAAAAAGATTTAAAAGGATTGAAGATCTTTTAATAGAGAATGGGGCTTATAGTAATTAACATCTTATTCATGGAGTTTGAATGGGCTTATTATACAAGAAAAGTGCTTCAGAATTAGCAAATTTGATTAGTAAAAAAGAAGTATCAAGCAAAGAGGTTGTTGAGGCTCATTTAAATAGAATTTCTGAGGTAAATCCTCATATAAATGCAATTACTATTACTTTAGAAAAGTCTTCATTAGAAGCAGCTAATGTTGCAGATAATGCTTCAGATGAAGATCGTGAGAGACCATTACATGGCGTTCCCTTCACTGTTAAAGAAAATATAGATTTGAAAGGGACTCCTACAACTCAAGGGTTACCAATTTTAGCTGAAGCTATGCCCCCTAGTAATGCTCCAATTGTTGATAGAATGATTCAGGCCGGAGCAATTCCAATTGCTCGAACAAATTTACCGGAATTGGGTTTACGACTCGATACAGATAATCCATTGCGTGGAAGAACTAAAAATCCTTGGAACCCAAATTTAACTCCTGGTGGATCAAGTGGTGGAGAAGCTGCTGCAATCGCTACGGGTATGACCCCTTTTGGATTAGGAAATGATATTGGTGGGTCGCTTCGGAATCCAGCTTATTGTTGTGGCATTGCTTCATTAAAACCATCTGTTGGTAGGATTCCATTTGTAATGTCTATGGAACCAAAGGATATAGGTATTGCTCGATCTTTTTTAAGTGATGGACCAATGGCTAGGTCAGTTAATGATCTTAAAATAGGGTTATCCATCTTGTCGGGAAGGCACATTTCTGATCCTTCTTCGGTTGATGTTCCATTAAATGGCCCTATCCCAAAGAAACCTAAAGCAGCAATTGTAAAAAACATATCCGGATTTGATATTGCTCAAGCTACTATAGAGGAATTAGAAAGAGCTAAGGAAATATTATCTGATACAGGTTGGATAGTAGAAGAAGTTGAAGTCCCTGAGTTAGATCGTGTCTTTGAAGTTTGGGCTAGTATATTGAATGCTGGATTTGTCCAAGCTCCACCTAAGGAAGTATTTAAGAAGGAAACTGCAGATTATTTAAAGCGATTAGAAGGAGAGCTAGTTGAGAATATTATACCTTTAGGTGAAGCTTTGATCGAAAGACAAAGATTAAGAAGGTTATGGTCAAAATTTTTAAATAAATACTCAGTATGTATTGGTCCTACCTGGACAAATCTGCCTTGGCCGATAGATACAGATCTAGATCCAGATATTGGTATAAATACTACAAAAAAGAGTTTTGCTTTTATTGTTCCAGGAAATTGTCTTGGTCTTCCCTCTGTAGCTTTACCTATGGGGGTTTCAGATGGACTACCCACGGGTATTCAAGTTTATTCAGAATTATATAGAGAGGATCTTTGTTTCTTAGCTGCAGAAATCATTGAAAAAGAATCTGTGTGTCCTACACCAATAGATCCAATTGTATAAGAAAATTATTTATTCTGCTGCAATACTTCTTTTAGGGTTTTTGAAGTTAATTTCTTTAAGATATTCTAGACCTTCATCAGCAATGTCATCTCCAATCATTCTATCACCCTCTGCTCTTAGTTCGTCTAAATTCACATAAACTGAGTAAAAATCTTTTGTTCTATCAGTAATAATACCAGCCTTTAGGAGGGTTTTAACAAGGACTCGAAATATATCTGTAGATTCGCTCATAGCTTCTCTACGTGCGTCGTCAGTAATAATTTCATGTAACTCATCAAGTACTTGTTTCCAATCAAGATCAAATTGCTTATAAATAATTTTTTTCTGTTCTGGGTTTACAAGATTAAATAGAAGGATTTGAAAGCAATTTGCCGCCCAATCTTCAATAATATTTTGTTCTTTCTCATCTAGTTTTGGGATTGTCTTATCAGCCCAAATTTTTCCGAATTTATGATGAAAGGCTTCGTCAGTCATTACTAATTGCATTAGTTTCACTAAAACTGGATCATTTGAATGTTGATAAATAGTTGCAAAAGCACCCATTGCTAATCCTTCAACGAGAATTTGCATTCCAACAATTTTTTTATAAACTTCTGGTGCATTTACCAACTCAGCTAAAAGATCGCCTAATGTTTGACCGATAGGAAGGGGTTTACCCCAACGTGATTTGATATATTTGGCAAATCCAGTTACATGTCTAGCTTCTTCACGAGTTTGATTTGCTGCATATTCTTGAGCTCCTTGATCTTTTAGAATATGACAAAGACTTGCGGATAAATTAAGAGCACCCTGTTCACCGTGCAGAATAGAAGACATTTGCCATCTAAAACTTTCATTTGCTAGTTTTATTTTAGATTTTTCATCTAATTTCATAACGGAGGGACACTGAAGTTCAGGAAGAAATTCTTCAGGCATAAGACGTTTATTTTCGACATCAAAATTTTCTGAAAAATCAATATATTTTGTATCTAATGGATCCCAAAAATGATCATGAGTGGCGGAGATAATTTTATCAAAATCATTTGATCTATTTCCATAACGATCAACTTCCAGCATGGAAGCAAAATCATCTGGTGCCACGGCTTCATAAACTTCATTCTTTGTTATTTGATCCGATTTACTCAATTTAGCTCTCCTTATTTAGCAAACTCTTATAAATTATACCTATGATAAATATTAAAAAAATTCAAGTATTTATAAGTTACAAATAATTGATTGCTCCTTCAATTATACAGGCGATAAGCAAAAGTCCTAATTGTATAAATGATGCAAAAAAATTAGATAGGGCATTTTTTTTAGTAGTATCAATGACTAAAATGATACTTTTCCATAAAAAATATATTCCCCCAACAAGGACTAAAGCTAAATAGATTTTTCCCATATTAAACAACAAAGGAACAAAGGAAATTATAACTAGCAATATAGTCTGAGATAAAATGACATATGCAGAACTTTTGGCTCCTATTAAATTTGG
>JAYZKD010000049.1:0-22316 GCA_036163815.1 Pseudomonadota bacterium
ACTTTATTCCCTGATGTATCAGTAATGCCGTTATAATTTCCTGCAGACCAAACAAAAATTGTGTCATTATTTTTCCTTAAAGAATTTATAAACTTAGGAAAGTTTTCTTCAAATATTTCTTTAGGATAATCAGTAATCTGTCCAGTAAAACCAAAGCTATTATTAACTATTTGAGCTTTTGATGATAAATCATCATATAACTTAGCTTCTAATGAATCATAATAAGACCAATCATATTTTTCAATAGATATAGGCACATAATCACCATCTGCAGGTGGTTCACCTAGCTCAGTAGCAATAAATAATATCTGTGATTCATAAGCTACGCCCTGCATATTACTTGGAATATCCTGATCATCTCTTCTAGCGGCAATAATAGAAGTTGTCGCTGTTCCATGAAATTTTTCCCAAGCTGTAGGTTCTCTATTTCCGGAATAAGTTAGTATACTGTCGGGGTGAAATATATTTTCCTTTAAAAATTCATGATGACCCCAATCTATGGCTTCATCAACCACAGCAATCGTTACACCTTTTCCCGTTCCACCAATTACATATGCATTTGAAGCATTAATGAAATCTAATCCCCATTGACTAAAATATTCTGGTGTCTCAATCGCCTTCAGATCTAACAAAGGAAAAAGGTTGCTAGCAGATTCGTTTTCTAAAACTTCTTCTTTAGGTAATTCGGAGACATTACCACCTGACCCTCCACCTCCACAAGAAACTAAATAGAAAGCAGATACAATAATTATAATTCCTTTTTTTAATAACATATTTTAAGTCTCATTCACTGACCATATACTAGTTATTTGTGAAATATTTTTGTTCTTATCTGAAACTATTGTTTTTATAAAAATAATTTTCTCAGTTTTTTTCATAATCTCATTTCTATATTCATAATTTTCAGGATTATCGTTAACATCTAAAGACCCGGTATCAATATTTACTGAAACAAGTGAAAAATTTGAATCCTTCTCACCATTTAAGATGTCAATTTTGTTATTTATTAATAACTGAAGAAATTTATCAGATTGAGAATCCATAAAGATTTACCTTTAAATCTCCTTATATCATTTTGATAGAAGAAATGACTAGAATTTATCAAATTTATGATTATTTTTTACATATTCTTTCATCATTTCTATTGCCCTATCATCACTCGCTAATAGATTAGTAAAGAGATCACCCTCTTCATCAACTCCATCTGCAGTCGATTTCCCCCATCCAGATTTAATTACTTGTTTAATAGCTTGTAAGGCCATAATTGGTTTGTCTTTAAACTCATTAGCGATATTCATAGCACTTTCCATAACATCGCCGTCTACAACATGATGAATTAAACCTTCTTCTTTAGCTTCAGATGGATAAAAAGTTCTACCTCGTAAAACCCATTCTAAAGCTTTGCCGACTCCGACTAATCTCGCTAACCTTGTTGTTCCTCCTGCTCCAGGTAGAATACCAACCAATATTTCCATCTGCCCAATTGTGTAATCTCCTTCTTGAGCGATACGAATATCACATGCCAAAGCTAACTCACATCCACCACCGCCACAAAAACCATTTATTGCTGCTATAGTTGGTTTATTAAAATTATCTACATTCTCCCAAAAAAGCCGTAAGGCTGTTCGAGCGTGTCTTGGTTCGGATAATCCTTTTTCTCTTCTTTCACGAATCCCTTCAGACATTAATATTATTTCTTCAACAGAAAAGTGCCTTATAAATACATCTGGAAGTCCACCAGTAAAAATAACCACTTTTATATCGTCATCATTAGCTAAATCCTCAATAATCGAGATAGCCTCTCCCACCATGTCACTCGTTAAGAAACCTTTAGGCGGATTTGTAAACTTAACAATTCCTATTCCATTCTCTTTTTTACAATCAACTGAAGCCATTTTTTTCTCCTTAAAAAGGTAATTTAATTATGTTATTTTAAGATTACTCATTTTTCTAAATATATGAAAATAAAATGAATTAAATTATTTTTTATAAGTTTTAATAAATTAAATATTGAAAAATTATATTTTCTGTTCAAAATACAAATCATTATTTTAATTAATAGATAATATCAATTCTTTAGGAGGCAGATATGACAAGAGAAGCAGTTATAGTATCGACAGCAAGAACAGGTTTAGCAAAATCTGGTAGAGGCGGATTTAATATGACTCATGGTGCTGCTATGGCAGGACACGCCGTTAAACACTCAATTGAGAGAGCTGGACTTGAGCCTGAAGAAATAGATGATGTAATTATGGGGTGTGGAACCCCAGAAGGAGCAACTGGACAAAATGTTGGAAGACTTGCAGCTATTTGGGCTGGATGCCCTGTAACAACTTCAGGCGTAACAGTTAACAGATTTTGTTCTTCTGGCCTTCAAACGATTGCTATGGCAGCTGGTAGAGTTGTTGCTGAAGGAGCTGATGCTGTAGTTGGTGCTGGCGTCGAATCTATATCAATGGTTTCTATGCAAGGTGTTAATTTAAAAGATATTACAGAAGAAAAACTTATGGAATCTTATCCTGCATTATGGATGCCAATGATAGAAACTGCAGACATTGTTGCAAAAAGATATGATGTAAGCAGAGAAAGTCAAGACGAATATTCATTACAAAGTCAGCAAAGAACAGCTGCCGCGCAAGACGCAGGGTATTTTGATGACGAAATAGTTCCTATGCAAACAAAAATGAAAGTTGTCGACAAAGAAAGTGGTGAAGAATCTATTGTAGATTATACAGTCGATAGAGATGAATGTAATAGGCCCCAAACGACATTAGATGGTCTAGCATCTCTTCCTCCAGTAAGAGGAGAGGAGCATTTTATCACAGCTGGAAATGCTTCTCAATTATCTGACGGCGCTTCTTCAGTAGTTGTAATGGATTCAAAACTTGCAGAACAGAAGGGGCTTGAACCTCTTGGTGCATTTCGAGGCTTTGCTGTTGCAGGTTGTGAACCTGATGAAATGGGAATAGGCCCAGTATACGCAATACCTAAACTCTTAGAAAAAAATAATCTAACTATAGATGATATTGATTTATGGGAGCTCAACGAGGCTTTTGCGAGTCAAACCTTATACTGCCGTGATAAGTTAGGTATTGATAATGAGAAGTTAAATGTTAATGGTGGTTCTATATCAATTGGTCATCCTTTTGGTATGACTGGTGCTAGACTTGTCGGACATATTCTTATCGAAGGAAAAAGAAGAAAAGCCAAAAATGTTGTAGTAACAATGTGCATTGGCGGTGGAATGGGTGCTGCAGGTTTATTCGAAGTATATTAAAAATTACGGTTCTTCTGATACTTGAATTAGGAGTTTTCCAGAATTCTCTCCAGTAAATAATTTATTAACAGCATCTGGAGCATTTTCAATTCCTTTTACAACATCTACTTTGTATTGAATTTTACCCTCCCCCATCCAAGCGCCAAGAGCTTCAAGACTTTCTGGATATCTTTCAAGATAATCTGATACGAGAAAGCCTTTAACGGTCAATCTTTTCATTAAAACATTTCTGAACATTCTTGGCCCGGGATTGTCCCAATCATTGTACATAGATATAAGACCACAAACGGGTATCCTTCCAAAATTATTCATTAAAGTAAGGGCAGCATCAAGAATCTCACCTCCAACATTTTCAAAATAAATATCTATACCATTAGGACATTTTTCTTTAAGCGAATCAAAAATAGGTTCACTTTTATAATTAATGACTTCATCAACATTAAGGTCATTTTTTAACCAACTACATTTTTCATCACTGCCAGCAATCCCTACAACATAGCAACCTTTTATTTTTGCTATTTGACAAACAATTGAACCTACTGCCCCTGCCGCAGCTGATACAACGACAGTTTCCCCAGGCTGTGGTTTACCAATATCTAGGAATCCAAAATAAGCTGTCGGTCCAGTAAAGCCTAATACAGAAATAAATGCTGTCATAGGTATGTCATCAGGTATTGGAATTGATGTGGCTTCTTCTCCTGGAATAGTAAAATATTCCTGCCAGCCCCCATGCAATCCCCCTTGAACAATATCTCCCGGCTTTATATGAGAAACATTAGATTCCTCTACAACAGCCAAGGATCCTCCTGCTCTCATAACATCACCAACCTCAACGGGTTCCATATATTGATCAATATCAGACATCCAAATTCTATTTGTTGGGTCTAAAGAAAAATAGATTGTTTTAGCTAAAATCTCATTTTCGGCAATAATTGGAACATTAGTCTCTACCAACTCGAGATCATCTTGCTGTATTTCTCCTTGAGGTCTTTTTTTTAAACACCAAGCTCTATTTTTCCTATTTGAATCCATTTGACGATCTCCTTTATAATTTTTTATCTTACTAGTAAGATTTATAAAAAAAAGAAAAAAAATCCATTCTTTTGTCTTTTCGGTATTGACCTCTAGAACGAACACGCTACTATATTTTGTGTTACTCAATGTTCAACACCCTAATTGTAGGGGTATTAAGTCAAAAACTTATTCATCTGTTGGGCTTGTATAGAAAAAAGAGTTGGTATGTATTGGAGCGAAAAAACAGATTCATCCATAGAGAATACGACTCCAAAAAAAGGGCAAGACGAAATATAGGAATTTAAAATTTAATGCTGACGGAAGAACTAGAAAAAACCAAAGAATCAGAAAGAAAGACTCCACCAATAACAATTTCTGGATATACTGATACTGAAATGGAACAATTATATTCACAAGCTAAATCTAAACTAGGCGAAAAACCACCAACAGAGAATTTGAATGAACCAAAGATGGATTTCAAGGTTGTAGATAGGGCTGTTCAACATTCTGAAACTGGAAAAACAGTTAAAATAGACCCTTCTAGAGATTCTCTATTAACAGATTTTGGAAGAGAAACTCTCGAGGACAGATACTTAATGAAGGGAGAAAGCTTCCAAGATTTGTTCGCAAGAGTTGCGTCTTATTATGGAGATGATGATGAGCACTCTCAAAGATTATATGATTACATTTCACAACTATGGTTTATGCCAGCAACACCAATCCTATCAAATGGGGGTAATAAAAGAGGCCTACCAATTTCATGTTTCCTTAACGAAGCCAATGATAGTCTTGATGGAATAGTTGATTTATGGACAGAAAATGTTTGGCTTGCTGCTAGAGGTGGAGGAATCGGATCTTATTGGGGCAACCTAAGATCAATTGGAGAATCTGTTGGTGGAGTAGGAAAAACAAGCGGGATTGTTCCCTTCATTAAAGTTATGGACTCACTTACTCTTGCAATAAGCCAAGGCTCTTTAAGAAGAGGTTCAGCAGCCGTTTATTTACCTATCGATCACCCAGAAATAGAAGAATTTATTGAAATTAGAAGGCCTACAGGAGGCGATCCAAACAGAAAGGCTTTAAATTTACATCACGGAGTCTTGATAAGTGACGCCTTTATGAGAGCCATTGAAGATGATGCCGAATGGGATTTAAGAAGTCCAAAAGACCAAACGGTTCAGAAAACAATATCTGCAAGATCACTTTGGATAAGATTACTAACTGCAAGAGTTGAGACCGGCGAACCCTACCTAGTTTTTAAAGATAGAGTAAATAATTTAAGACCAGAACAACAAAAGTTAGCAGGGCTAGAAATTAAAACTTCAAATTTATGCAGTGAAATAACTCTCCCAACTGGAATTGATCACCATGGAAAAGAGAGAACTGCAGTATGCTGTCTTTCATCAGTAAATATCGAAAAATATTATGAATGGGAAAATGATAAAAACTTTATTCCTGATATTATGAAGTTTCTTGACAATGTCATTCAAGATTTTATTGATCATGCCCCCGAGACTATGAAAACTGCTGCCTACTCTGCCATGAGAGAAAGGTCAGTTGGCTTAGGTGCAATGGGACTCCATTCTTTCTTTCAAGCCAATAATATTCCTTGGGAAGGTGTAACTGCAAAATCATGGAACAAGAAAATTTTTAATCACATAAAAAAGCAAGTTGATAAAAGCTCAAAAGACCTTGCAGAATCTAAAGGCGCTTGCCCTGATGCAGAAGAGTATGGGATTAATGAAAGGTTCTCAAATAAAACTGCTATAGCGCCTACAGCGTCAATTTCAATAATTTGCGGAGGAGCGAGCCCAGGGATCGAACCAATAGCAGCTAATGTATATTCACATAAGACCTTATCTGGAACCTTTACAGTAAGGAACTCTCACTTAAAAAGATTATTATCTGAGAAAGACAAGGACAATGATGAGATTTGGATATCAATCCTGAATAATCGTGGATCAGTTCAGCACCTTGATTTTCTAACAGATCACGAGAAAGATGTTTTTAAAACAGCTATTGAAATTGATCAAAGATGGTTAATTGATCTAGCTGCGGATAGAACAGAAATGATAGATCAAGCACAATCATTGAATGTTTTTGTACCAGCAGACAGTAATAAAAAATATATTCATGACATTCACTATAGTGCATGGAAAAAGGGAGTTAAAAGTCTATATTATTGTCGTTCTCAATCTATTCAACGGGCAGAAACAGGTTCATCAAATGAAACAGCCAAACCTAAAGAGCCTGTAGAAGAAGAAAAACCCAAAGGCAAATCATTGGATGAAATGGTAGCAGAATCAAGTATAAATGATGATGATTATGATGAATGCCTATCTTGTCAGTGAGTAATGAATGTCCCTTCTAGAAGAAAGATTAGTTTACAAACCATTTAAATATCCCTGGGCATATGAAGCTTGGCATACACAACAAAAGATTCATTGGCTTCCTGAAGAAGTACCCCTAGCAGAAGATGTAAAAGACTGGGAAAAAACACTAACCGAACCAGAAAAAAATCTTTTAACTCAAATTTTTCGTTTTTTTGTCCAAGCAGATGTTGAAGTTAACAACTGTTATATGAAACATTACGCACAAGTGTTTAAGCCCACCGAAGTTCAGATGATGTTGGGAGCCTTTTCAAACACTGAAACTATTCATATAGCAGCTTATAGCCACCTTTTAGATACTATTGGAATGGCTGAAGTAGAATACAGCGCATTCCTAGAATACAAGGCTATGAAAGATAAATTCGACTTTATGAGAAAATGGGGTGTTGGGACAAAAGAAAATATTGCTAAAACATTAGCGGTTTTTGGTGCATTCACTGAAGGCGTCCAATTATTTGCTTCCTTTGCCGTCCTATTAAATTTCCCTAGGTTTAATAAAATGAAAGGAATGGGACAAATAGTAACTTGGTCTGTAAGAGATGAAACTCTTCATACTGAATCAGCTATTAAACTTTTTAAAACTTTTGTTTCAGAAAACCCGGAAGTTTGGAATCCCGACCTTGAAAAAGACATTTATGCTGCATGCAAGGCTGTAATAAAACACGAAGATGCATTTATTGATTTAGCATTCGAACTTGGAGGAGTTAAGGGTCTGGAGGCAGATCAGGTAAAAGACTATATCCGATATATTGCTGATTTAAGATTAACCCAACTTGGTATGGAAAAAATATTCAACATCAATGAACATCCCTTACCTTGGATGGTTGAAATGTTAGGTGGTGTTGAACATACTAATTTCTTTGAAGGAAGAGCTACAGAATATTCAAGGGCATCAACAACAGGAAATTGGGAAGATACTTTTAAAGAATCTTTTGGAACTTAAATATAGAATTATAATAATCTAGTGACTTCTTGTGCCATCAAAAACACAAACAAAATATAATTGCTCATTTTCGTCTGTATTGGATACTTTATGATGCACATCATCTTCAATTAAAATAATATCACCAGGAGAAACATCGAATTCTGAGACCTTCCCATCAGGATATGTTAGGGTCATAAGTCCAGTTCCTCTAATAAACATGTAAACTTCCTCTTGGCCAGCATGTTTGTGACCAGTAGTAGTATGACCAGGATTAAGATCTGTGCTACTGACAACCAAATTATTTAAAGAAGTATTATCGATCACTTTATAGCGCTCATCCTCTTTGGCTATAGCACCATCGACACCAAAATTTCCTGCTAATTTCATACTTAATCTCCTATTTCTAAGGATTATAATTTAACAAGTGTTTTTCCTATATTGTCACCATTAAACATCCTTTTATAGGATACCAAAACATTTTCCAAACCATTTGTGACATCTGCTTTAAATTTCAATGAGCCTTCTATATACCAATCATGCATTATTTTTTCTATTTTTGGACCATCCTCTAAAAAATCAGGACAGAAAAAACCTGTAATTGACGCCCTTTTCATAAGTAGTTGGTCAAAATTATCAGGTCCAGGCATTCTTGAACCTTTTTCATTATATTGAGCAATTAATCCACAAAGTGGTATACGTGCATATAACGCTAAATTTTGTAATACTACATTTAAAATATCACCTGCTACATTATCGAAATATATATCTATCCCGTTTGGACATACATCTTTAAGAGCCGCATCTAAATCTTCTGTTTTATAATTTATAGCACTATCAAAACCTAAATCATTAACCAGCCAATCACATTTTTCCTGGCTACCAGCTAAACCTACAACTTTACATCCTGCCTTTTTAGCTATTTGTCCAGCTAATGAGCCCGTAGCTCCTGCAGCAGCAGAAACAAGAAAAGTTTCCCCCTCTTTTGGTTTACCTACTTCCATTACACCAACATAAGCCGTCCAACCATTTAAACCTAATACAGACAAGTAAGCCTCTTCTTGATCAAGTCCTGTTTCTAATTTTAAAAAACTATCAGCTTCAACAACTGCATAATCAGCCCACTCTCCAAAACCTCGCACCAAATCACCTTTAGAAAAATTTGGATTATCTGATTCAAGAATTTCCGCTAAACATACTCCAACCATATTTGAGCCTAATTCTAAAGGAGGTTGATAACTATCTTCCCTATCGCTCATCCACATTCGCGTTCCAGCATCCATTGAAATAATTTTTGTTTTTATTAGTATTTTATTATCTTTAGGGGAATCAATTTCTTCTTCAATCAAAGATAAAGCGTCATCAAAATTTATTCCCTCAGGTCTATTAACTAATTTCCAAACTCTTCTTTTCATAATGTCACCCAAATTAAATTTAAAATTTTATAATAAAAATTTTAGCATGATTAAATAAAAAAGCCACCTAGTTGATTTAGGTGGCTTTAATCTAAAAAATAATTTTTTGTTAAGCTTGATCAAGCGCTTGAGCTATATCAGATTTAATATCATCAATATGCTCAATACCTACAGATAATCTGACATACCCAGGTGTTACACCTGAAGACAATTGTTCTTCTTCAGATAACTGACTATGCGTAGTGCTCGCAGGATGAATAGCTAAGCTTCTTGCATCTCCAATATTTGCTACATGGTAAAGCAATTTAAGAGAATCAATAAATTTCTTACCAGATTCAACTCCTCCAGCTAACTCAAAACCAACAAGACCTCCAAAACCACCAGAAAGATAATTGTCTGCTCTTTTTTTGAACTCTCCATCCATTAATCCAGGATAAATTACATTAGTAACCTTTTCATGAGAATTTAAGAAATCAGCAACTTCATTAGCATTTTTACTATGTTCTCTAATTCTTAAAGGAAGTGTTTCTAAACCTTGAATAAATTGGAAAGCATTAAAAGGACTCATTGCTCCACCCATGTCTCGCAATAAAGTTGTTCTCGCTTTAAGAATAAATGCTAAAGGAGTTAAAGGATCTGGCAGTTGAGAAAAAACTGCACCATGATAAGATGGATCTGGCGTATTTAAGGCAGGTTGCCTATCACCTGCACCAGCCCAATCAAAACCTCCTGCATCAACGATTATTCCGCCAATTGATGTTCCATGCCCTCCAATATATTTAGTTGTAGAATGTATAATAATAGCCGCCCCATGATCAAATGGTCTACAAAGAATAGGTGCAGCCGTATTATCAACGATCAATGGGATACCTTGTTTTCTTCCTATGTCAGCAACTTCTTTAATTGGAAACACATGTAATTTTGGATTCGGAAGTGTTTCTGCAAAGTATGCGCGTGTTTTATCATCAGTTGCATTTGCAAAAGCATTCGGATCTTCAGGATCTACGAAACGAACCTCAATACCAATATCTTTAAAAGTATTGCTAAATTGATTCCATGTGCCTCCATACAAATCTGTTGAAGAAACTATATTATCCCCTGCCCTCGTAATATTTTGAATGGCGTAAGCTGTTGCAGTTTGTCCTGAAGATACTGCTAAAGCTGCAGCCCCTCCTTCCAAAGCAGCAACTCTTTGCTCAAGAATATCACATGTAGGATTCATTATTCTCGAATAAATATTTCCTAGTTCTGAAAGAGCAAAAAGATTTGAAGCATGCTCAGTATTATTAAATTGATAACTTGTTGTTTGGTGAATAGGAACAGCCACAGAATTAGTGCTTGCATCCGAACGCCATCCAGCATGTAAAGCTATCGTTTCTGGATTTTTTAAATCATCAGTCATTTTTACCTCCTTTATCTGAGAGACAAAAAAACCCGGCATTTGCCGGGTATCTCCCAGCCTTTTTTAGCGACTTCTTTTATGTGGCCGCAAGCCGACTGGCTCAAATCACCACATTCCGCAAATTGCGGAATATGAAACTTACAACCGATAGATTTTATTGTCTAGCTATTTTTGTTAAGATCTTTTAAAGCGGCATAAACAAGGGTTTGTGCTTGTGGTCGAATAGGATATCTTCCTGATGGAATTAACTGAGTTAGTAGTATAGAGAATAAATTTTCCTTTGGATCAATCCAGAAAAAGGTGCTAGCCATTCCGCCCCATGAGAAACTACCTAGACTAGCTGGCATCATTGCTCCAACTTGATCAATTAAAACGGAAAAGCCAAGACCAAACCCAGCTCCATCAAATCGCGTTTCAGAAAAACTACTATCTCCCATCTGCTGTAATGTTTTGTTTTCAGGTAGATGATTTAAAGTCATAAATTCAACTGTCGTGGGACTTAAAAGTTGGGTACCCTTATAATTCCCTTTATTTAATAACATTTGGCAAAAATTGGCATAATCAGAGACAGTCGAGCATAACCCTCCGCCGCCAGATAAAAAATTTCTTGGTTTAGAAAATACATCTCCACCAGATTTGTGGCTGATAGTCATTTTTTTATTTTTACTGCCTAAGAGAGTTTGATAACAATCAGAAAATCTTTCATGCTTACTTTCTTCAACATAAAAGCCGGTATCTATCATCTCCAGGGGTTCAAAAATATTTTCTTTAAGAAATTCATCTAATTGCTGCCCTGAAGCAACTTCAACTACTCTTCCTAAAACATCTATCGAACACGAATAATGCCATTTTTCGCCAGGACTAAATAAAAGTGGTAATGAAGAAAGTTTTTCAGTAAATTTTTCTAGATTCATTTCTTTTTTTTCTTCAGGATCAATATAAGTATCTAAACCATTCTTTTTATAAAGACCTATTGCCGGATGCCCCAGCATAAAGTCATAGGTAAAACCAGCAGTATGAGTTAGTAAATCCTTTATCAGAATGGGATTATCAACAGGTCGGGTTTTATAATTATTTAAATCACCAGATTCCCATATTTCAGTATTCGCAAATTCTGGTAAATAACGGAATAATTCATGCTCCAATCTTAATAAACCTTTCTCATAAAGCATCATTATTGCTACTGATGTTATAGGCTTTGTCATAGAATAAATTCTAAAAATCGTATTTTCATCAATAGGTTCTTTAGATTCAATATTTTTAAAACCTTGATGTGAATAATGCGCCACCTCACCATGACGCGCCACTAAGCAAACAAAATTTGGTATTCTTTCTTGATTTAAATAAGAAGAAAAATAATCTGGAATTTGATCAAGTCTTGCCTTATCGAATCCTAACTCTTCATTAAACTGATTGCGTTTAATATGATTTGAAATTTTTTTCTGATACATAATCTACCTTACTCTGACATGTCAAAAACAACCTTAATAGCTCCAGATTTTCGATCACCAGCAACTCTAAAAGCCTCCTCTGACGCCTCAAGAGGAAATCTATGCGTAATCACTTTATTTCCAAATTCAGAATTTTCAAATAGGATTTTAACTGCAATATCAATATCTCTACCTTTACCGCCACTACTATCATAAATTCTAGATGTATAAAAACTTCCCTCTTTATCAAGAATTCCTAGCCCGGGAAGTACAATATCCTCCCACCCGGCTGCTAATCCTATTATTTTTCCACCTGGTTTTAATAATTCTACACATTTAGCAAGAGCCTCTGGATTTCCGACAGAATCAACTACTCTATCATATTCTCCTGTTGGCTCTTTAGCTCCCCATATTTCGGCAGCTTCTTTTTGATGGTCATATCTTGCATACAAATCCACATCACAGCCCATAGAATAAGCAGTAACAACGGCACATTGCCCTATTGATCCTCCACCAACAACAGCAACTCTATGTTTCTCAGTAGTTTCTGTTATTTTATATCCATGCACAGCAACAGCAATTGGCTCAACTAGTGAAGAATTTTTAATATCCATTTCTTTGTTTAAATTAACAATACAATGTTCCGGAACAATCATTTTTTCTGCCATTCCACCATCGGTGGTTGCTCCTAAAATATCAAATTCTTTTGATGAACAAAGATTATATTTACCTTCCTTACATTCTCTACAAGAACCACAATAAGTTAGCGGTTCAATAGCTACTGGTGAACCATCGTTAAGAAATCCAGAAATTTCATGACCAGCAATATGAGGAATGTGCATTCCCGATTCAAGAAGATGCATATCTGTTCCACATATACCGCAAGTACTAATGTTTACTAAAACTCCTTCCCCTTTAGGTTCAGGAGCATCATAAGTTTGGACTTTTCCTTCTGAATAATTTACTGCTCTCATATTTATTCCTTAAAAATTTACTTGAAAAGATATACCATAAGTATACCATTTCCTAATGGATAATAATTCTGATAAAATTTATGAAGTCATTATTTTAGGCGCTGGCATATCCGGCTTAGGATCAGCATATAATTTACTACGAGACAAAAACACTTCTTTTCTAATACTCGAAAAAAATGAAGGAGTTGGCGGCACATGGCGTGATAATACTTACCCAGGATTATGTTGTGATGTTCCATCACATTTTTATTCTTTTTCTTTTGCAATGAATCCAAATTGGTCAAAAACTTATCCTGAACAATATGAAATTCTCGATTACCTTGAAGATATTACCGACCGCCTAAAAATCCGTCCGTTTATTAAGTTTAATAGTGAAGTAGTTGAATCAATTTTTAATGAAGAAGAAAACTTATGGGAAACTTACTTAAAATCTGGAGAAATTTATAAATCAAAATCTTTAATAAGCGGATTAGGCCAACTTAATAAACCTAAATGGCCTGAAATTGATGGATTGGATACCTTTACTGGACATAGCTTTCATAGCGCTCAGTGGGACCATGGTTATGACCTATCTAATAAAAGAGTTGCTGTAATAGGGAATGGGCCTAGTGCTATAGGATTTATCCCTAAAATTTCAGATACCGTGAAAAAAATGATAATCTTTCAAAGAAGCCCTAATTGGATTGTTCCGAAACCAGATAGAATTTATGGTCCCATAGAAAGATTTTGCTTAACATATGTGCCTTTTTTTGCACGAATGTATAGATTTTACTGGTTCTTTCTTCAGGAGAGGAATTATTTAGCCTTTTATCAAAAACACAACCCATTAACTAAGTTAATTGAAAAATCAATTTCAGCACTTTCTACAAGATTTCAATTATTTAATTTTGAGAAGGTTTATACAGCTGGCGCCTTAATGTTATTAGATGAACAAGTTTCTGATGATAAATTTAAGGAAAAACTTATCCCAGACTATCCTATTGGTTGCAAGAGGATTATACCAACTAACGATTATTATCCTGCGCTTTGCGAAGATCATGTTGAATTGGAAACATCGTTAATAGAAAAGGTGTCCGGAAATAAAATACTTACAAAAGATGGTACTGAACATGAAGTTGATACAATAATTTATGGTACTGGTTTTGATACAAATATTTTTATTTCACCTGTAAAAATTAAAGGTATTGGGGGTAGAGAACTTGATGAGTCATGGAAAAGTGGCGCCGAAGCATATAGAGGTGTCATGGTTCCTTATTTTCCCAATTTCTTTATTTGTTATGGTCCTAATACTAATACTGGTCATGTCTCCATTATTTATATGATAGAATCTCAAATTCTTTTTATAATGAAATGCCTTAAATATATGAAGAAAAATGATTTAGATTACATAGACATCAAGGATGAAGCTATGAAATCCTATAATGATATGATTCAGAAAAAATTATCAGAAACTGTGTGGGCAGGTAATTGTGGAAGCTGGTATAAAACAGAAGAAGGTAAAATAATTAATAATTATCCTGGCTATGGAATAGAATATCACTGGATGATGGCTCGACCAAAATATTCAGAATTCAATACAAACATAAAAAGCAATAATTGAATTAATTATCTATCCCATCAATATTTTTATATATTTCAAGTATCTCAGGGTTCAAAAGAGCTTCAATGTTCTTTAATTCTTTTTTATGAATTATATTTCTTACAGCAAGTTCAGAAATTTTTCCTGATCTTGTTCTTGGAAAATCCTTCACCTTATAAATTTTTGCCGGAACATGCCTTGGACTCGCTCCTTTTCTGATTGAATTTTTGATTTTATCTTTCAAGTCATTATCAAGTTCAATATTTTCACTTAATATCAAAAACAGAATAATCCTTTGGTCATTTTTCCATTCTTGCCCAATTGCAAGTGCTTCTTTTACCTCTTCTAATGACTCTACCTGTCTATAAATTTCAGCTGTTCCAATTCTTATACCGCCGGGATTTAAAGTTGCATCCGATCTACCCTCGACAATAAAACTCCTTTCATCTGTTTCAATAACAAAATCGCCATGGTGCCAAATATTATTATATTTTTCGAAATATGCTTTTTTGAAAATCTTATTACTCTTATCATTCCAGAACCCTAATGGTATGGAAGGAAAGGAATTAGCACAAACTAATTCGCCAGGCTGATTAAAAAGTCTATTTCCATTATCATCCCAAGATTGAACATCCATACCCAGTGATGAACATTGTATTTCACCTTTTTTTACCGGTAAACAAGGATTGCCATGAACAAAGCACGCTACAATATCTGTTCCACCGGAAATTGAAGAAAGTTGTATATCTTTTTTTACATTCGAATAGACCCAATCATAACTATTTGGAGCTAATGGGGATCCCGTTGAAGCAAAGACACGAAGATATTCAAGATTAAATTTCTCATTAGGTTGTATTTTTAATTTATTTAAACTGTCTATATACTTTGCAGACGCTCCAAAAAAACTCAAATTTTCTTTTTCAGCAATTTCAAAAAGAATTAGTGGATTAGGAAATATAGGTGATCCTTCATATAAAACCAATGTCACCTTCGAAGCTAATGCAGTAACCATCCAGTTCCACATCATCCAACCGCATGTAGTAAAATACATAATTCGGTCATTTTCTTTCATATCACAATGGTATTTATGTTCCTTAATATGTTGAATTAAAGTCCCACCAGCTGAATGTATAATACATTTTGGTTTACCCGTAGTTCCACTTGAATACAGAATGTACAGAGGAATATTAAAAGGAAATCTCTTAAATTTAAAATTGTCTCCAATTTTTTTTGAAACTATATCATTCCAATCATTTTTATATTGGATAGAAGTATCATCAACATATTTAATATTGATGGTTTTTTTGATAGATGGAATCCTTTTCGAAATATTTTTAGCTTTGTCTCGAATATCATATTTCTTGCCCCCATAAAAATAGCCATCAGTAGTAATAAAAATCTTTGGATTACATTGCCCAAAACGATCAACTATTCCTTCTTCTCCAAAATCCGGTGAACAAGATGTAAAAATTGCACCTAAAGCTGCTGTTGCTAACATAGCAATAATAGTCTCGGGGCAATTTGGAGCTAAAACTGCAATTCTATCGCCTTGTTTGACATCATTTTCTATCAACCAATTAGCTAAAGATATAACATTGGCCCTTAATTCATTTAAAGATAAAGACTGTCTTTCTTTATTTTCTCCAAAGAAGACAACAGCTTCACGATCATCTTTTCCTGTTAATAAATTCTCAGCAAAATTTAAATTGCCTTCTGGAAAGAATTTACTTTCAATTAATTTATTATAATTATCAACAATACGATCGCCCTTATTTCCGATTATTCTGGCTTCATCCCAAATTAAATTCCAAAAGTCTTCAATGTTATCAAGTGACCATTTATGTAAAGAATTGTAATCAAAATCATCTAAATTTAAGATTTTAGTTTTGAAGGCTTTTTCAAATAAAGCCACCATATTTGAGTTTCTAGAATTACTATTTTTTGGTTCCCAAAGTACTTTTGACATGGCTTTACTTAAACATTATTTCTAGCTTAATGCATTTTTTAGATCTGATAAAATATCATCAATTGTTTCAAGCCCTATCGATAACCTTATAAGACTATCTTTAACTCCCAGTGCCTCTCTTTTCTTTTTAGGAATCGAAGCATGAGTCATTGATGCTGGATGGCTAACTAAACTCTCAACTCCACCCAGGCTTTCTGCAAGAGTAAAAACCTCAAACCTTTTAAGTATCTCTCTTACTTTACTGATATCTCCATTCGTCTCTACTGATACCATTCCCCCAAATTTATTCATCTGCCTTTTTGCGGTCGTATGATTTTTATGATTTTCTAGTCCTGGGTAGATTATCTCTAAGTCATTAAAATTTTCCTGTAAAAATTGTGCGGCTAGTAATGCATTTTCACAATGTCTTTCCATTCTTACGGGCAATGTCTTCAAGCTTCTTAAAAGAAGAAAACTATCAAAAGGTCCAGTTATCGCTCCACTTGAATTTAACAGATAATCTAGCCTTTCTGACAGATCTGGTCTTTCTTTTGATACAACCGCTATACCCGCGACAACATCTGAATGACCTCCTATATACTTCGTAGCTGAATGCATAACTATATCAAAACCATGGTCGAGAGGTTTTTGAACCCATGGAGAACAAAAAGTATTATCACAAACTGATATAATATCTTTATCTTTAATTAAATCTGAAACTGAATCCAAGTCTATTATTTTTAAAAGTGGGTTCGTTGGAGTTTCTACCCAAATCATTTTTGTTTTCTTAGTTATAGCATTCTCAACATTCTTAAGATCTGAAAAGCTTATAAAATCACAATGAATCCCGGATGTCCTTTTCTTTACATTCTCTAAAAGTCTATATGTTCCGCCGTATAAATCATCACAAGCAATAATATGATCACCGGAATCTAAGAGATCAATAATTGTAGATGTAGCCGCCATACCTGAAGCAAAGGCATGTCCTGACCCGCCGTTCTCAAGGTCTGATATACAGTCCTCTAGGGCCTTGCGCGTTGGATTAGCGCTTCTTGAATATTCAAAGCCCTTATGCTCTCCAGGCGCGTCCTGTTCATAAGTTGATGTTGCATAAATTGGCGTCATTACTGCGCCAGTCGAAGGATCACTGGATTGGCCAGAATGAATTGAACGAGTTTCAAAACCTTTTTTTCTTTTACTCATAAATCTAGCTCCTTTTCAAATATGCAAGAAGATCAACTTTGGTAATTATACCAATGAATTCCTCTTCTTTTAAGACAATTGCAACATTCTCAGTCTTTAATATTTTAACTAAATCTTCCAAAGAATTACTGGCATCAAGAGATTTATATTTTATTTGCATACATGATGATACTTTCTTTTCAAATCCATTACTGTCAGAACAATTGTCTAATAAATCATTTTCAGTAATCATGCCTACCAATTTATTTTCATCTAGAACAGGGAGTTGAGAAATATCAGAATTATTCATCCTATTAAATGCCGTAGCGAGAGTGTCATCTGGCTTCACATAAATTATTTGATTTTTGTCAGCCCTAAAGGCAATGATATCCTGAAGATCTTCTTTCGCATCTTTTAAAATTAAATCATTATGTATTAACCACTTTTCATTATATGCTTTTGACAAATATTTGTTGCCAGTATCACATATTAGAGTAACAGCTCTTTTTGACTCTGTTTGATCCTTACACCATTTGATAGCTCCTGCAAATAATGTTCCTGCAGAAGAACCCGCCAAAATACCTTCTTTTTTTAGAAGTAAGTGTATTGCTTCAAAAGCTTCTTTGTCAGAAACACTGATTGCATCGTCAATAACATTCAAATCGCAGTTAGTGGGAATAAAATCTTCTCCTATACCCTCTACAAACCATGAACCGCCTTCGTATTTATATGATCCAGTTTTAACGGCATCTTTAATTACTGATCCAATTGGGTCAGCAGCAATTATACTTGTTTGAGGAGAAACCTTTTTCAAGTATCTACCAACTCCAGTTATAGTCCCTCCACTTCCTACTCCAGCCACAAAAGCATCTAAATCTCCATTCATTTGTTCATAAATTTCTGGTCCTGTAGTTTCTTCATGGGCCATTATATTTGCTGGATTATTGAATTGGTCAGCATAAAAAGATCCTGGTATTTCTTTAAAAAGTTTTTCAGCAATATTATGATAATACTCGGAATGATCTTTCCCTACATCAGATCTAGTAAAAATTACTTCTGCTCCTAGAGCCTTAAGATGCGTAACTTTTTCTAAACTCATCTTATCTGGAATAACCAAGAGAACCCTGTAACCCTTAAGAATCCCTACTAATGCTAGACCTATTCCTGTATTTCCGGCAGTCGCTTCAATAATTGTTCCTCCCGGTTTTAATAATCCACTTCTCTCGGCTTGGTTAATAATATATAAAGCTGTTCTATCTTTTATCGATCCACCAGGATTATGAGATTCCATTTTAACGAAAAGTTTACACAATCCTGTATCAATATTTTTTATTTCAACTAAAGGTGTTTCTCCAATTAAAGATAAAAGTGATGGAAATACATTAGACATAATTTAATTCTCATAAAACTAATTTTTAATTAACATATATTAATGGCGGTCCCTAGAGGATTCGAACCTCTGACACCTGGTTTCGAAGACCAGTGCTCTATCCAGCTGAGCTAAGGGACCATAATTATTTAGGAACTTCTTACACACCATAACATATTTTAACAATTGAATAATTTTATATGTTAATTTGGTATTGAATTATCAAAGGAATTAAAATGATAAGAAAAATATTTATATCTATATTAATCGTTTTATTGGTTGGAGGCTCAATTTATGCCTTAAAATTATTTGTTTTTAAGCCCTTTTCATTGAATCACTTTCTTACACGAGAATTGGTTTATGATGCATTAAAGAGTCCTGAAATCCTGACTTATATGGGGGTACTAGAAGAATATGGATTTCGTTCACACAATGGCAAATTGTCAGATTATTCACTTAAAAAAGATAGCGATGATTTAAGAGAAATTAAAAAAGATTATAGGATTGTTAATTCATATCAAGATGAACATTTAACGCCTGATGAACTGACTAGTAAGAAAATAGCATTATTCCAATTACGAAATGAAATCGATGAAAGAACTAAATACCCCTATCATAATTATCCTTTAAGACAAATGAATGGTCTTCATACTCAGATCCTTGAGTTCATGACAGATGTCCATCCTATTAAGGATTTAAAGGATGGTGAATATTATTTATCAAGATTAGAAATGATTCCGATAGTTTTTTCACAAATTCTTGAAAAAATGACAAAAAGAAAAGAATTAAAGATTTTTCCACCCACATTTATGGTTCAGAGAGTAATCGACCAGATTAATAATGTTTTATCATTATCCATAGATGAAAACCCTATCATTACTATTTTTGAAGAAAAATTATTAAAATTAGAACTTACGGAAGAACAGGTCTCTGATCTTAGAGAACGCGCAATATATATTTTTAATGAAAAAGTCCTACCTAGCTATAAATCACTATTAAAGCATATGGAAGAAATACTACCATTGGCAAATTTAAATGATGGAGTTTGGAGTTTACCTGACGGTGATAATTATTATGCCTTAAAATTACGTAAGATGACCACTTCAAATTTCACTGCAGAAGAAATACATCAAATAGGTTTATCTGAAGTGGAAAGAATTTCTCGACAAATTACCAAAATTCTCAAAGCTGAAGGATATGAGAATTTTGAGAATATTGGGTCAATTCTTATACAACTTAATGAAAGTGATAGATTTTTATTTCCCGATACTCAGGAGTCTAGAGAGGAAATTATAAATATCTACAATGATATAATTATTGAATCTTCCAAAATAATGAGCTCATATTTTCATCGATTACCAAAAGCAGATGTAATAGTAAAACCCGTTCCCTCTTACTCTGAAGAAAGTGCTGCAGGTGGTTATTATAGGGGTCCGTCTATGGATGGCACCAGACCTGGCATATTTTATGCTAACTTATATGATATAAAAGCTACGCCTAAATTTGGAATGAAAACACTTGCTTTTCACGAGGCAATACCCGGACACCATTTTCAAATTGCTTTAAATTTAGAAAACAAAGAATTAGGTTTTTACCGAAGATTTGGTGTAAACGCTACCGCCTATACTGAAGGTTGGGCCCTATATGCTGAACAATTAGCAGTTGAAATAGGGTTGTCGGAAGATCCATTTGATAAAATAGGTTTTCTTCAATCTGAATTATTTAGAGCTGTACGGCTTGTTGTTGATACCGGAATTCATTATAAAAAATGGACTAGAGAAGAAGCTATTACATACATGTTTGAAAAAACTGGAAAAGCTATGAGTTCAGTTGTGGCTGAAATTGAGAGATATATTTCTTGGCCAGGGCAAGCATGTAGTTATAAAATTGGAATGATTAAAATTCTAGAATTAAGACAAAAAACTAAAGAATTATTAGGTGAAGATTTTGAAATCAAAGATTTTCACGATTTTATAATCGAAAATGGTGAAATACCATTAACTATTCTTGAAGATAACTTCAAAAAATGGATCGAAACTAAAATCTAACTAAAACTAGTTCTTAGGATTCTTCAGATTCTTCAGCCGCGTCTTCTTCAGATTCTTCAGCTGCTTCTTCTTCAGATTCTTCAGCTGCTTCTTCTTCAGATTCTTCAGCTGCTTCTTCTTCAGATTCTTCAGCTGCTTCTTCTTCAGGAGCTTCTTCATCCGATGATTGCTCACCTTCTAGAGATAAACTCCCAGCAGCCATACGGCCTCTATTTTCAACTAACTCATATGATACTTTATCACCTTCGTTAAGAAATTTAATACCAGAGTCTTTTAGGGCGGTAACATGAACAAATACATCATTGCCACCATCTTCAGGCTCAATAAAACCGAAACCTTTTCGACCGTTGAACCATTTAACTATTCCTGTAGGCATAACTCCCCCTTAATAATATTTTCTATTTCTTTATACCATATTAATATAATACTACAGTAAAAAATGAAGTTATTTTGATTATTAAAGAATAAGAAAATTAAGATATGCCTAAGAAATCTGAAAATACTATTACCGTAGCGACACTTTATAAATTTGTGGAAATAGAGGATAAGAATATTTTACAAAAAAACATCTTAAGTTTATGTGAAGAAAATAACGCCAAAGGTACAATCCTTCTTGCAGAGGAAGGAATAAATGGAACAATTTCTGCAAAAAAAGATGAAATTCTTAAAATTATAAACACCCTTGCTCTAGACAAAAGATTTCAAAATTTAGATGTGAAATATTCTTTAACTAATGAACAACCGTTTAACAGGATGAAAGTGAGATTGAAAAAAGAAATTGTCACCATAGGTGATGATGCCATTAACCCTGCTAAGATTTCTGGCGAATATGTTAATCCTGAAGACTGGAATACATTAATTTCTGATCCTGAAGTTTTAGTCATTGATACGCGCAATAAATATGAAACCGAAATTGGAAAATTTAAAAATTCTATAGATCCGAGAACTAATTCATTTAGAGAATTTCCAAAATGGGTAAAAAATCTCAAAAAAGAAATAGACGACCCAAACAAAAAAATTGCCATGTATTGTACAGGCGGTATTCGTTGCGAGAAATCGACATCATTGCTGAAAAAAGAAGGTTTTAAGAATGTATATCACCTAAAAGGAGGAATTTTAAAATACCTTGAAACTGTTCCAAATGAAGAAAGTTTGTGGGATGGTGAATGCTTTGTCTTTGATGATCGAGTAGCTCTAGATGAACAGCTAGAAGTGGGATCATATCAAATGTGTTATGCATGTAGAATGCCGTTAACAAAAGAAGATCTAAAAAATAAGAATTATGAAAAAGGCGTGAGCTGCCATTACTGTTATGATAAAACTACTAAGGAAAGAAAGAAAAGGTTTTTGTCACGACAAAAACAAATTG
>JAYZKD010000050.1:0-31867 GCA_036163815.1 Pseudomonadota bacterium
ACTTGAGCGACAAAAGCAGGAGGATAAATACCAAACAATCCTGCTATTACTATTGCTGTTGCGGCAGAAATTCTTGCAAGAAGTAATTCCTGCTTTTCTGATATTGAAGGTTTGATAGTTTTTTTCATAAGATCATGACTTATAGCGGAAGAAATAACCAAGAGTAATCCTGCAGCTGTTGATAATGCGGCTGCAAGAGCTCCTGCGGCTACAAGCGCTATTACCCAGTTAGGGAGCTTTGCAATTTCTGGATTGGCTAAAACCATTATATCTCTATCAATATAAACTTCATTATTATTTGAAGAAGCTTTATTAAGGACTAATCTTTGATTAAGCGCCCCTCGTTCATTAGAAAATCTTGGTTTAGTTTTATCTAAGGCATTCCCTGGTCTGTATTGAATAATTCCATCATTGTTTTTATCTGTCCAAGAAATTAATCCAATATTTTCCCAGTTTTTGAACCATGCGGGAGTTGAGGTATAAGAGGTATTATCAATTGTATTTATAAAATTTAAGCGAGCAAAGGAAGAAACTGCTGGAGCAGTTAAGTATAAGATTGCTATGAAAATAAGAGCCCAGCCTGCTGAAGTTCTTGCATCTCTTACTCTAGGAACAGTAAAAAACCTGACTATCACATGTGGAAGGCCTGCCGTTCCAATCATTAAAGCCGCGGTTATACAAAATATGTCAATTTTTGCACGTGAAAATTCTGTATATGAATTAAAACCAATATCGTTCAAAACAAGATTTAATTTATCAAGCAAATAGATATCTTCTGTTAAAAGTTTTGACCCAAATCCTAATTGGGGAATTGGATTGCCTGTCATTAAGATAGAAATGAATATGGCTGGCACCATATATGCAAAAATTAGGACGCAATATTGGGCAACTTGAGTATAGGTTATTCCTTTCATACCTCCTAAAACTGCATAAATAAAAACAATAGCCATACCTATTATGACGCCTGTATTTATATCTACTTCAAGAAATCTAGAAAAAACAATTCCTACTCCCCTCATTTGACCGGCTATATATGTGAATGAAATGAAAATTAAACAAACGACTGCTACCAATCTTGCAATATTGGAATAGTACCTATCACCAATAAAATCTGGAACAGTAAATTTACCGAATTTCCTTAAATATGGAGCTAACAAAAGAGCTAAGAGCACATATCCACCTGTCCATCCCATTAAATAAACAGATCCATCTCTTCCCATAAAGGATATGATTCCTGCCATAGAAATAAATGAAGCAGCTGACATCCAATCAGCAGCAGTAGCCATGCCATTAGCAATTGGATGAACGCCACTTCCAGCAACATAAAACTCTCCAGTAGATGAAGCTTTTGACCATAAGGCAATTCCAATATAAACCGCGAAAGCGCCGCCAACAATAATGTATGTTAATGTTTGAACATCCATTTGATTACTCTTCAGTCACATCATATTTTTTATCAAGTCTGTTCATCAGAAAACAGTAAATGACAATAAGAAGAACAAAAATTAAAATTGATCCCTGTTGAGCAAACCAAAAACCAAGTTGGAAACCCCCAATTTTAATTTTATCTAATGTATCAGAAAATATTATCCCTGCTCCAAAAGAAACAAGAAACCAAACGATCAAAAGAGACGAAACTATTTTCAAATTTGATTTCCAATAGGAATATTTATTTAGATTAGTATTTTTCATTTGTTTATTACGAAATCACATATGGTAACAAGAAAACTGAAATTAATGCAATGATGATAATTCCAATAATATTTAAAACTACACCACTGATCATCATGGAGCGTATACTTATAAAACCTGACCCATAAACGATTAGATTTGGAGGAGTGGCCACAGGGAGCATAAATGCGCAACTTGCTGCCAAAGTAATTGAGGCCCCAAACATAACTGGATCTTCGCCTAACCCTATTGCTAAGGCTGCTATAACTGGAAGAAAAACACTTGTTGTTGCAATGTTTGAAGTTAATTCAGTTAAGAAAACTATTAGTGTAACAGAAGCGAAGATAAGAGCCATAAGACCTAAAACCCCAAATGGCTCAAGACCATTACCCAACCACGCAGCTAATCCTGTTGATGCAACAGCATTCGCAAGACTTAAGCCTCCTCCAAAAAGTATTAAAAGATTCCAAGGAACTTTCTGAGCTGTCTCCCAATCCATCAATTTGCCATCTTTATTGCCGTCTGGAATTAAGAACAAAGTTATAGCAGAAATCATAGCTATAACATGATCGGTTAAATTAGCTAAGAATGGTATCAGTTGTAATAAATCCCTAAACATCCAAGATGCTGCAGTGATAGCAAATATTATTGCTACTCTTTTTTCGGCTGTTGTCATTGGTCCCAACTTTTCATGCTGTGTCTGTAGGTGAAGAGATGTTTCTGCTCCTTTAGAAAAGCTTGTAGAGTAAACAATTTTGGTTAATGCAAACCAGGAAAGCGGAAGAAGAAAAAAGACAACTGGTAAGCCAACAGTCATCCATTCACGAAAACTAATCTCTACTCCATAATTATTTTCTATAAAACTTGCAAAAATTGCGTTAGGAGCTGTCCCAACTAAAGTTGCCATACCTCCTATACTAGCTGCATGAGCAATCCCTAGAAGCAATGCTTTAGCAAAATCAGAGCTTTGCTCTTTTACTTCGTTTTGTTCATTAATGATATGTGCGACTGATATACCAATTGGTAGCAACATTAGAGTAGTTGATGTATTCATCATCCACATAGAAAGAAAAGCGCTTACAAACATAAAACCACCTATTAATGTTGGCCCAGTTTTGCCAGCAAATCTTAAAATATTTAGCGCTATTCTTTCATGAAGATTTGATTTTTGAATACTTAATGCAAGGATAAACCCACCAAGAAATAAAAAAATATTTTTATTTGCATAGGGAATGGCAGTTTCTGAAAAGCTAGAAATTCCTAATAAAGGAAAGAAGACTAATGGAAATAATGCTGTAACGAACAATGGTATGGCTTCAGTTGCCCATAATACAGCAATCAAAACAGCAACAGCAGCTACATACCAGGCTTCTACACTCAAGTCATAAGGTTTAGGAGATAAAAACAAAATTAAGAATAAAATAGAACCTACTAATAAACCTATATTTAGATTTGATAAAATTTTTCTCATTGATCTTTACTATAATACTAACAGTAATCTATTTATAAAATTTTAAATTTAAAAGGATAGAATTTATTAAATATTTATGATTATGTTACTATAAATTTATATAGCCAGGGGTAATTTAATGGAAAATCAAATAATCAATAGGATGTTAAAATTAAAATCTAGACCTATGATGGGTGAAGTTTCTTCAGATAACTTTGAACTTGTTGAGGAAGAAGTAAGAGATATTGAAGATGGCGAAATATTGGTTAAGAACCTTTATTTGTCATTTGATCCAACGCAAAGAGGTTGGTTAAATGATGTTCCATCTTATATTCCACCAGTTCAAATTGGCGAGGTAATGAGAGCTAGTTCAGTTGGAAGAGTAATTGAGTCAAAAAATGAAAATTTTTCTCCTGAAGATATTGTGCAAGGATCTTTTGGTTGGCAGGAATATGCCGTTTCTGGTGGAAGTTCAGGTTTTATGCCGCCTCAAAAACTTCCTGAAGGAATCTCCCCAACATCCGCTCTAAGTATCTATGGTATTACAGGATTAACAGCTTATTTTGGAATGCTTGATATAGGCAAACCTGCAGATAATGATACTGTTCTTGTTTCTGGAGCTGCTGGCGCCACAGGTTCTGTAGCCGGACAAATTGCAAGAATTAAGGGTGCTTCTAATGTAATTGGTATTGCAGGTGGACCAGAAAAGTGTAAATGGGTAGTTGATGAAGCGGGCTTTGATAGTTGTATAGATTATAAAAATGAAGATGTGGGTCTAAGAATTTCTGAATTAGCTGCTAAGGGTTTGAATATTTATTTTGATAATGTTGGCGGTTCAATTCTTGAGCTAGCACTAGGCAATATTACTCAAAAGGCTAGAGTTGTGATGTGCGGAGGAATATCTTCAGGATATACTATGGAAAGATTAGCAGCGGGACCTTCAACTATATTTAACTTGATTATTCAAAGAGCGAGAATGGAAGGCTTCATAGTAATTGATTATGCTGAACAATTTCCGAATGCAATAACAGAATTGGCAGGTTGGGTCGCTGAGAGAAAAATAACCTATAGAGAAGATATTGCAGAAGGTCTTGAAAACTGTCCTGGAACCTTAGCTAATTTATTTAAAGGAAAGAACTTCGGCAAACAGCTGCTTAAGTTGTCTGATTAAATTAATTAGATAAATTCTTGAATAAATCTATTGTAGAATAGAATTCTTCAATTGTTTCACAAATTATATCTTTAACAGATTTTTCTTTTTCTATTCTTCCCGCTACCTGACCGGTAAGGGCTATGGAAGCTTCCATATCTCCACCAAAATATAAATCGAGAGCAGTACCAAATTCCTGCATAGCATTAACATCATCATTTTTTTCAAGAAGATTCGTTTTTTCAGTTCTAAGAGCTCGTAATGCGGGACTTGAAAATCTATTAAGTAAAACAGTTGATTGGTCGTCAGCTGAGATTATAGCCTCTTTCCAATTTTCATGAACTGGGGATTCTTTTGAAGAAACCATTCTTGTCCCCATCTGAATACCTTCTGCTCCTAAAGAAAAAGCCGCTGCCATAGTTTTTCCATCAACGAAACCACCAGCGGCTATAATTGGTACATTAACTTTTGAACAAACTAACGGTAAAAGAACCATCGATGCTACACCATTTGGACTTTTAAATCCTCCGCCTTCAAATCCTTCAACAACTAAACCATCAACACCTGCATCAATTGCTTTAAGTGCCGCCGAAAGAGAAGGAATAACATGAAAAACAGTTAGGCCTGCATCTTTTAAATCAGCACAATATTTATTTGGATCTCCTGCAGAGGTAGTTACAAATTTAACACCCTGATCGATAATAAAGTTCACTATATCTGGATCCCTTACAAAAGCTTGAGCGATATTCACGCCGAAAGGTTTATTTGTTTTTTCTTTCATTAATTTTATTTCTTCTCTGATTGAATCTAATTCTCCTGAAGATGTTTCAATTATTCCTAACCCTCCTGCCTCAGAAACAGCAGAAGCTAATTGTGATCTTGCAATCCAACCCATTGGAGCTTGTATGATTGGATAATCAATTCCAAGCATTTCCGTTAAACGATTTTTGATAGGTTTCATTTTGTTGATTCCTTAGTAATATAATACATTATGTTTTTTTATAGTTTATAATAGCAATTATGACATTCAATAAATTACTTAATTTTTTTGATAAAAAAATTATCTCTAGAGCTCGCAACAAAATAATACAACGATTTGTAAGTGAAAATAATTTAATGGCTGAAAGAGAGAAAAAAGAAAAAAAGAGGATTACGGAAAATAGGCCTCATGAAGTTTATTATTTCCATCAAGTTGATGACCCTTATTCACTTTTAATTTTACCAACTTTAGAGGAATTAAAGAACAAATATAGTATAAAACTATCTTGTATATTGGTTGGCGAAGCGCCCAAAGAAACAATTCATGAACCTAATATGTATGAATTACATTGTTTAAATGATGTAAGGAATATGGCTTATTGGCATGGAATTGATAATCAAATAGAGGGTTACCCTTCAGCAGAAACAATACAGGATGCTAATAAAATTTTGTCATCATGCGATGAAAAAGATTTTGTTAATCTTGCAATAAGTGTTTCTAGAAGTATTTGGTTAAAAGATTCTGATGCGCTTGAAAATTATTTATCGGTTAACATGAAAAGCGATGGTGAGGTAAGAAATGCCATCCAAGAGGGTAACAATATAAGGAAAGAGAGTGGTTATTATTTTGGTTCTGCTTTTCATTATGGAGGAGAAAATTATTGGGGGGTAGATAGGCTTAACCATCTAGAGGATAGATTAACCGAATTAGGTCTAAAAAAGATAGATTCAGAAGATTATATTGTTAAAAGAAAAGAAATTCATCTTAACAAAGATAATATAGATAGAAAACTAATCCTAAACTTCTATCCCTCTCTTAATAGTCCTTATACTTATATAAGTTTTCCAAGGGTAAAAAGTTTAGTTCAAAAATATTCATTAAATATTGTTACAAAACCAGTTTTACCTATGCTTATGCGCGGTATGAGTATACCTAGATATAAGGTTAAATATATTTTAAGTGATGCTGCTAGAGAAGGAAGAAAATATGGAATAAAAATAAAAGATGTTTATTCTCCTTTAGGAGAGCCCGCTGAAACGGCTTACTCTTTATTTCCTAAAATTGACGAATTGGGAAAAGGTTTTGATTATATACAGGGTTTAACTAAAGCCTCTTTTCATGATGGAATAAATATAGGTGATAAAACTTTTTTAAAGGATCTAGTTAATCAATTAGATCTTTCTTGGGAAAATGTGAGTACAGAATTAAATTCTGATATTTGGCGAACAATTTTAAAAGATAATTTAGAGGATATGTATTCTGGTAATTGTTGGGGTGTACCATCTTTCCAATTAACAGATGAAGATGGTAAAAATTCCTTTTATCAGTGGGGGCAAGATAGATTGTGGATTATAGAAAATGAGGTTATTAGAAGATTAAATTAACCACCAGTAACAGACATATGCCTTTCTATCTTAGGTAATTCTGATCGAGATTTAATAGAAAACTCATGTTTTTCAGGTTTTTTTCGCATAGCTAGATCAATAGCGTCATTTAATTTATTTCTATCCCTCGATCTTAAAATCTCCTTAAAATCAATTTTATCATCTTGACCGAGGCACATATACAATAATCCCGTGCAAGTTATTCTTATTCTGTTGCAACTACCACAAAAATTATTAGATAGGGGTGTGATGAATCCTATATTCTTGTTTGTTTCTAAAACGGTATAATAATTTGAAGGCCCTGAAGTTTTGTAATTACTTTTCTTTAAAGTAAATTTATTTTCAATTATCTTTTTCATTTTATTAAGTGAAAAGTATTGATCATAACGATTATCTTCGATCTCACCCATCGGCATAGTTTCAATTAAGCTAATGTCAAAATTATTTGAATGTGACCAAGAAATAATATCTGTAATTTCATCAACATTTATATTTTTAAGGACAACAGTATTAATTTTTATTTTAAAACCAATTCTTTTAGCTTTATATATGCCTTTTAAAATTTTTTTTAAGTTTTTCCTACGAGTTATTTCTTGAAATCTCTTTTCGGACAAAGTGTCTAAAGAAATATTAATTCTTTTGACACCTGATTTATACAATTCTTCGCCATACTCCTCTAGCAAAGTTCCATTTGTAGTCATAGTTATTTCATCAAGGGTATTATTTTTTTTGTAGTAATTAATATTTGATATAAAATCTAAAATACCCTTCCTAACAAGAGGTTCTCCTCCAGTTATTCTGATTTTTTTAATTCCCCTTGATATGAATTGTTCACATAATTTCTCCAGTTCATTAAATGAAAGGATATCTTTCTTAGGGAGAAATTTCATTTTTTCTGGCATACAATATGTGCATCTTAGATTGCATCGATCCGTTACAGAAATTCTTAAATAATCTATTTTACGGCCAAAGCTATCGGTCAGAATATTTGAATGTCCTGGGATTTTAAGCATAATTTGTGATTATAATATAAAAAGTAAAAATATTGTAATTTAAAAAACATAAAAAGCCTTATTTTACTTGATAATATTGACTATATGCAAAAAACATGCCATTTAATTGTAATTACCGATAAATTTATTATGCCTAAGATTTCTTTAATCCAAGATATAAAACAAAGTCAGAAAATGGCTTTAACGCCTCAATTGCTCAAGGCAATCAAATTTCTTGAATTAAACAATATTGAATTAGACAATTATCTTGAAAAAGAAATTCTTGATAACCCTTTATTGGAGAAAGAAAATAATGATGAAGGTGATTTAAGAGATGATTCTTTATTAGATAGTGAAGATTTTAATGATGTGAAAGATAATGACTCAGATTTTTTTGAATATATTGGGGAGAGTGCACCTGTTTTCGATACAAGTAATCTATATGACAGTTCGAGTAATAATAAAATAATAGATAATGTTTTAGAGGAGACCTTACCTTCAAAAAAAAGTTTATTCGAAATTCTTTTAAATCAAATAAATTTAACTATTGAAGCTAAGATAGACCGACTTATTGCATCGGCAATAGTAGAATTTATTGAGCCTAATGGTTATTTGAAAGTATCAATAAATGAGCTTTCGGCTGATTTGAATATTAGCCCACTCAAAATAGAAAAAATATTATCTATATTAAAGACTTTTGAGCCAGTAGGTATTTTTTCTCAGAACTTAGAAGAGTTTTTAGAAATCCAATTAAAAGAAATGGGTTATTTAGATAAAGCTACAAAAATTTTAATCAATAATTTATCCAAGTTAGCAACTGGCAATATTAATTCTTTAGTAAAAGATTGTGGTGTTGAAAGAGATGTTATTTTAAAAAAGTTGGATTATATAAAGAGATGTCAATCAGCCCCAATTGATATTAATGATTATTTAAAAATTGAAACTTATCCACCAGATATTATTGTTAAGAAAATAAAAAATAATTGGCGCGTAAGTTTAAATGAAGAGACGCTTCCAAAAGTAGTTGTTTTATCAGGGTATTGGGAAGAATTATCAAAAAAGAAATTATCTAAGGATGATAAGAAATATCTTACTTCAAACCTTATCTCTGGAAAGGGTATAGTTAAAGCTCTTGAGCAAAGAGCTGCCACAATCTTAAAGGTTTCAAATGTCATAATGAAAAGGCAGGTAAAGTTTTTAGAAGAAGGCATCATGTTTATAAAACCCTTAAAGTTAAAGGATATAGCTGAAGAATTGGATATTCATGAAAGTACTGTATCTCGTATTACAAATTCAAAAACAATATCAACCCCACGTGGAACCTATGAGCTTAGATTCTTTTTCTCTACATCCTTAACTAGCTCAATGGATTTAGGTGGTTTATCTTCTAAAGTTGTAAAAGAAAAAATTTCACAATTTATAAATCATGAAGATATGAATGTTTTATCGGATAATAAATTATCGATTTTATTAAAAAGCCAAGGAATTAATGTTGCCAGGAGAACTGTCACGAAATATCGGGAAGAAATGAATTTACCGCAATCACATAAGAGAAAAAGATTAAAACTATTAGCTGTTTAGGTTTTGATCATTTTTCTTTTTTCTAACTCTTTAATTTCTTCTTCGCTATAGTTAAGTTCAGTTAAAATTTTCATTGTATGTTGGCCTATTTCTGGAGCAACTTTAGGATCTTTTTTATTTTCCCCTTTCATATAAACTGGACTATCTATTGTGTATAAATCTTCTCGATCAGTATAATTTTTAAATAAATCATTTTCCCTTATTTGAATATCATCAATGTGATCATTTGGTTCTGATATTGGTCCAAAAGTTACACCTGATTTTTGAAATAAGGATTGCCAGGCTTTCCAATCTTTCTTTATAAATTCTTTATCTAGTATCTCCATTAATTCTAAAGAATGCTTTGCTCTTTTTGCTCTTGAGTTAAATCTTTTATCTTCTTTTAGATCTTCTCTATGTAAACAATCTAATAGTAATGGCCATTCTCTCTCTTCGTTAAGCATTACTAGAATAAACCATCTATCATCTTTACATTTATATTTCTCTGCAAGAGCTCCTTTAGTTCCCCGACCATCGTTATTAATAAAATTAGCTCCGCATAAAGCTGCTTGAATAAAAATTCCATTTGACCATAATCCATTTGCTAAAAGAGATGATGAAACTTCAGAACCTTCACCTGTTATTTCCCTTTTATAAAGCGCCATCATTATTGATCCAAAAAGAGAAGAAGCTGTAGGGTGGTCGCCCATACCTGGAGCAGGAGAATTAGGCATTGCGCTTGAATCACTTCTGATTGCATGCATAAGGCCTGACCTTGCCCACCAAGCTGTTGCATCATAACCAGTTCTGTCTTTCTCGGGACCTGATTCTCCATAAGGAGATAGTGATGCGTATATAAGTTTTTTATTTAGCGCCATCATTTCTTCAGGATTAATTTTTAATTTATCTCGAATAGGGAAGGGATAATTCGTAATAAATATATCCGCTTTAGAAACTAAGTTATGTAGAATTTTTTGCGCTTCATCAAATTTAAGGTCTATTGCTAAACTTTCCTTGTTTCTACTAGTTAATAACCAAGGATAATTTTCATCACTCTCAGGAAGACCAGGTAACCTTAAAAGTCCTCGATAACTATCGCCAGCCTCAGGGGGTTCAATTTTTATAACCCTTGCTCCGAAATCTGATAAAATTGTCGCCGCTGCAGGACCCGCAATATAACTTGCGCAATCAATAACAAGAATTTTGTCTAATAAATGGTCCATTTTTTGATTAAATGATAATTTTTTTTTACTATTTATGCAATTAAACCTTTATAAATAGCTGATATTATAATTTTAAAAAAAAATGACAGATAAAATTAAACCTAATTCTTATGCCGCCCTTGATGCTGCTCACCACTTCCATCCATACTCCAATGCGAGGAAAATAGAAGATCTAGGGCCAATGGTTATAGAAAAAGGTAAGGGCATTAAAGTCTGGGACGATCAAGGAAATGAGTATATTGAAGCCATGTCGGGCTTATGGTCTGTTGCTGTAGGATTTGGTGAAGATCGACTGGTGGAGGCAGCAAAAAAACAGCTTGAGACATTGCCATATTACCATTCATTTACCCATAAATCCCATCCATCTGTAGCTGAGTTATCCCAAAAACTGACTGATATGGTTGGTTTGGGGATGACACATGTTCATTATACAAATTCAGGTTCTGAGGCAAATGATTCAGCTATGAAAATGATTTGGTACTATAACAATGCTTTAAATAGACCTAAAAAGAAAAAGATAATCTCTCGGATGAAGGCATATCACGGGATAACAATAGCTTCAGGTAGCCTAACTGGTATACCTATGATGCATAACGATTTCGACCTTCCTATTGATGGCGTGCTTCATACAAGATGCCCACATTATTGGAGAGAAGGTGAGGAAGGAGAGACTGAAGAGGAATTTGCAACTAGATGCGCTAATGAATTAGAAGACCTTATATTAAAAGAAGACCCAGAAACTGTAGCTGCATTCTTTGGTGAGCCCGTAATGGGGGCCGGAGGCCTTATAATTCCTCCAAAAACATATTGGGAAAAAATACAAGAAATTTGCAAAAGGTATGATGTTTTAATAGTCGCAGACGAAGTTATAAATGGCTTTGGGAGAACTGGTAAAAAATTTGCTTGTGAGCTTTATGGAATAGAGCCAGATTTTCTAATTCTATCCAAACAAATTACTTCAAATTATATACCTATGGGTGTTGTTTTGCTGACCGATAGAATTTATCAAGCGATTGCAGATAATACTGTTAAAAATAACCTCTACGGAAGTGGATTTACTTCGGCAGGTCATCCTGTTGCCTGTGCAGTGGCTTTAGCAAATATTAAAATATTGGAGGAAGATGGATTGATGGACAGAGTTCCAGTTCTTGAGCCTATTTTTCAACAGAGGCTTAAGAATCTAGAAGAAAAGGAACTAGTTGGAGAGGCAAGAGGTGTAGGGTTAATGGGCGCTGTTGAATTAGTTAGTGACAAGAAAACGCTTTCTACATTTGATCCTATAGGCAGCGCTGGACCTGTTCTAGCTGAAGTTGGACATAGCGAAGGCATAATTCTAAGGGCTATTGGTGATGTCTTAGCAGTATGTCCACCATTAATTATTACCGAAGACGAAATAAACGAATTATTTGATAGATTTGAGAGAACTCTTGATAAAGGTCTAAAGACGATTATATAGCTAACAAATCTCAAGTATTATTTTGCCAGTATTTTGATTCTCAGACATTATTTCATGAGCCAAATCAACATCAGTTATACTCATAGATTTATAAATTATTGGTTTGATTTTTTTTTCTTCAAAAAGCGCCCAGACGTTTTTATACAATTGAGACATTACTTGGCCTTTAATTTCTATTGAACGAGCTCTAATTGTAGATCCAATTATTTTCTGTCTTTTCATTAAAATATGACCAATATTTAATTTTGCATCTGTACCACCAAGAATTCCTATAATTATCAATCTTCCGTCTATAGAAAGATTCTTAAGATTTTCATTAAAATAATTACCGCCAACTGGATCTAAGATTATATCTAAACCGTCGGGACAATATTCTTCAAAGGATGGAAAAGAGTTGTCTAATCTAACAAAACCTTCCTCACAACCCAAGCCTAAACAAAAATCAACTTTTTCTTTGTTGCCAGCTGTAACATAAGTAGTACAACCAAATTCTCTGCAAAGTTGAATTCCAGCAGTTCCAATACCGCTTGCTCCAGCATGAAATAAAACTTTTTCACCTTTTTTCAAATTACCTTCCATAAATAAATTAAGCCAACATGTAGCAAATACTTCTGGTATAGCTGCGCATTCTGTAAGAGAGATATTTTTAGGAACTGGAAGGGCTTGGATTTCAGGGCAGCATACATATTCAGCATAACCACCACCAGCCAACAGAGCTGTTACTTCTTCGCCAATTTTTCTTTTTCTTACTTTTTTACCTATCTTTTCAATAACACCGCTACATTCTAGACCAAGGATCTGACTTGCGCCTGGCGGAGGGGGGTAAAGACCTGTCTTTTGAGCTAGGTCAGCTCTGTTAACTGCTGTTGCTTTAACTTTTATAAGAATTTCATGATCTTTACAATTAGGGATAGGGGTTTCTTCCCAAGACATTGTGCCATCATTTATTAAAATAGCTTTCATTTAATTTTTGTTTTGTCGACTTTCAATTAACTCATCAACTACTGCTGGTTCTGCTAGCGTGGAGGTATCACCAAGATTTGAATAATCATTGGCAGCTATTTTTCTTAAAATCCTTCTCATTATTTTTCCAGATCTTGTTTTAGGTAAGTTTGGAGAAAATTGAATTAGGTCAGGACTCGCAATCGGGCCTATTTCTTTTCTTACCCAAGCTACAAGACTTTTTCTTGTTTCATCATCCCCTTCTTCACCCGAATTAAGCGTTACATAAGCATAAATACCTTGTCCTTTTATATCATGAGGATAACCAACTACAGCCGATTCAGAAACTTTTTCATGAGAGACAAGTGCGCTTTCTACTTCTGCTGTTCCCATTCTATGACCAGAAACATTTATAACATCGTCAACTCTTCCTGTTATCCAGTAATAACCATCATCATCTCGTTTACATCCATCTCCAGTGAAATAATAACCATTATATTGGCTAAAATAGGTGTCGATAAATCTTTTGTGATCTCCATATACAGTTCTCATTTGCCCCGGCCAGCTGTCAGAGATGCAAAGATTTCCTTCGTTCTTTCCTTCAAGTTCTTCACCTTCAGCATTAAGCAGAACCGGTTTTATTCCTGGTAAAGGCTTTGTTGCTGATCCCGGCTTAAGATCTGTAGCACCTGGAAGAGGGGATATTAAAGTTGCTCCTGTTTCCGTTTGCCACCATGTATCTACAATAGGACATTGACCCTCCCCAACAACATTATAATACCACATCCACGCTTCAGGATTTATAGGTTCACCAACTGTCCCAAGAAGTCTTAAGCTTGACCTTTTTGTTAATTTAACTGGTTCATCTCCTTCTTTCATAAGAGCTCTTATTGCTGTCGGAGCAGTATAAAAAATATTAACATTATGCTTGTCACAAATTTCCCAAAACCTTGATGAAGTAGGATAGTTTGGGACTCCTTCAAACATTATAGTTGTTGCTCCATTAGATAATGGCCCATAAATTATATAAGAATGACCAGTAACCCAACCTACATCAGCTGTGCACCAATAAATATCTCCATCGTGATAATCAAATATTATTTCATGAGTGTATGAAGAATAAACCATATATCCTCCAGTTGTATGAAGTACGCCTTTTGGTTTACCTGTTGATCCGCTTGTATAAAGGATAAAAAGAGGGTCTTCAGCGCTCATTTCTTCAGGGGGACAATTGTCATTTGTTGATTCTATTGCTTCATGATACCAAACATCACGACCTTCTTTCATGTTAATTTGTCCACCTGTTCTTTTAACTACAAAAACATTTTTAACTTTTGGACATTGTTCTAGTGCTTTATCTGAATTTTCCTTCAATGGAATTTTTTTCCCACCTCTAATTCCTTCGTCAGCAGTAATTAGGAAGTTTGATTTACAATCGAGAATTCTTCCAGCCAATGAATCAGGTGAAAATCCACCGAAAACAACTGAATGAACCGCTCCAATTCTAGAGCAAGCTAACATTGCATATGCTGCTTCGGGTATCATTGGCATATAAATTGTTACTCTATCACCTTTTTGAACTCCATGATTCTTTAACATATTAGAGAATTTAGAGACTCTATGATGAAGTTCTTTATATGTAATTTTTAAAGAATCATTTGGATCATCGCCTTCCCATATAATAGCTGTTTGATCTCCTTTATTTTCTAGATGTCGATCAATACAATTATAACTTGCATTAAGTGTTCCATCATAAAACCACTTAATATCAACATTTTTATTAGACCAAATGACATCTTTAATTTTTGTATAGGGTTTTATCCAATTAATTCTTTGGCCAATTTCCTTCCAGAATTCTTCAGGATTTTCTTCTGCAAACTTATAAGTTTCTTCATATGAATCCTTATTGATATGAGCTTTATCTTTAAAGTTTTCAAAAACGGGTATTTTTATTTCTTCGCTCAAATTCGTCTCAATCTCTATAATTCATTTTTTAGTAATTTTATTACACCAGAAAAATCTAAATTATCGTGCCCATTTTTCTCCATGTCCTCATATATAGATGTTGCTTTTTGTCCTAGGGGGGTTTGTGAATTGGAAAAAGAAGATGCTTCTTGTGATAATCTTAAGTCTTTCAACATCAGTGCCGCTGAGAAACCTGGTTTATAATCGTTATTTGCAGGACTTGTTGGGACCGGACCTGGTACAGGGCAATAACTAGTCATTGACCAACATTGACCTGATGCAGTAGAAGCTATATCGAAAAAAGTGGAAGCGTCTAACCCTAAATTTTCAGCTAAATTAAATGCTTCAGATGTTCCTATCATTGATATAGCTAAGAGCATATTATTCGCAATCTTAGCAACTTGACCATTTCCTGCTTGACCTGCATGAATTACATTTCCACCCATAATATCTAGAAATTCTTTAGCTTTTTTAAAAGCTTCAGCGTCTCCGCCAACCATGAATGTTAATGTTCCTGCTTCAGCGCCAGTTACACCTCCAGACACAGGTGCATCAAGCATATTTAGATTTCTTTCATTAGCTTCTTTTTCAACTTCTCTAGAACTTTCGACATCTATTGTTGAGGAATCAATTAAAAGCAAGTTCTCCGGAGCATTATTAATAATACCATCATCTCCAAGGTAAATTCCTTTAACATGTTTGCCTGATGGAAGCATGCTGATAACAATTTCAGATTTTTGTAATGCGCTTGAAATATTTTCCTCTTCTCTACCGCCAGCTTCAAGAAATTGTTTCATTTGACTTTCCACAAGATCAAAACCAAAGACATTATGATTTGCTTTAAGAAGGTTTTTAGCCATAGGAAGACCCATGTTACCTAAACCGATAAATGTTATTTCTGCCATAATTACCCCTTATTAAAATTTAATTCTTTATCACCTAAATTATCGAAAAATTTTTCAATATCCTTATCTTTTATTTTACTTATAGTGCTAGGCTTCCATTTTGGTTCGTTATCTTTTTCAATAATAAGCGCTCTTACGCCTTCATAAAAATCGTGATCAGCCATTACCCTTTCAACCATACGATATTCCATTCTCATACATTCCTCAAAGTCATTTTTTGCACCATCAGTTATTTGTTTGAATACGATTTTTAAGGATGTTGGTGATTTAGAATTGATGGTTTTAAAAAGTTTCTGAGAGAGTTCAGATTCATCATTTTCTAGTTTTTGAAAAATTTCCTCAAGATTATTTCCTGAAAATAAATTTTCAATAATTTGTGAGTTACTTTCAAAATTTGAGTAACCTGGATCTGTATTGTATTTTTCTAAAATATCGCCTGGTAGAAATCCTTCTGATAATTTTATTATTAATTCTTCATAATTTTTAGATTCTATATAGTATTCTGCAATTCCTAAATAAATAGCATCGGACGCGTTTAGTCTACTTCCTGTTAAAGCTAAATACATCCCGGCATTTTTTTCTAATCTAGACAAAAAATAACTACCTCCAACATCTGGAAAGAGGCCAATTCCAGTTTCCGGCATAGCAAAAGAATAATTTTCACCTGCAACTCTATGTGATCCATGAACTGAAAGCCCAACACCACCACCCATTACTATTCCATTAACAAATGAAATATAGGGTTTTGGGTATGATTTTATTAGTTGATTAAGTTGATATTCTTCATAATAAAAACCTGTAGCTCTATCATCCCCGCTTTTCCCCCATTCATATAATGCCCTGATATCGCCGCCAGCACAAAAAGCTTTATCTCCTACAGCTGTGACGGCAATTGAAGTAATGTTTTGATCTTTTTTCCAGGCTTGTAATTGAGGGTAGATTTTCCTAACCATGCTTAGTGTTAAGGCATTTAAAGCTTTCGGTCTATTTAGAGTTATAAGACCGAGAGAACCTCTTTTTTCAAGAAAGACCTCTTCACTACTCATTTATTTTCCTTAAGGATCTCTCGAGCTATTATTACTCTCATGATTTCATTTGTTCCCTCTAATATTTGATGAACTCTTAAGTCCCTTAGGTTTCTTTCAAGAGGGTAATCCTTTAAATATCCATAGCCGCCATGAATTTGAAGGGCTTCATTTACAATATTAAAACTTGCATCAGTTACAAATCTTTTTGCCATCGCAGCAGCTTTTGTTTTGTCATGAGTATTTTCATCTACTTTTCTAGCTGCATCTCTTAATATTAATCTTGATGCCTCTAGGTCTGTAGCCATATCTGCTAATTTAAATTGAAGAGCTTGAAATTCTTGTATTTTTTTTCCAAATTGTTCTCTTTCACCAACATATTGGATAGCTCTATCATAAGCTGATTGCGCAGTTCCAAGAGAGCAGGCTGCAATATTTAATCTACCACCATCCAAACCCATCATTGCAATCTTAAAACCATCACCTTCATTTCCAATAAGATTTTCGACTGGAACTTTACAGTCTTCAAAAATCACCTGAGAGGTTGGTTGAGAGTTCCAGCCCATTTTCTTTTCTTGGCTGCCAAAAGATAAGCCTTCTGCATCTTTTTCAATTACAAGTGTTGATATTGAATTTTCATCTGTTTTCACCATTGTTACATAAATATCCGAAAATCCTCCACCAGATATAAAGGATTTCGTTCCATTAATAATGTAATAATCGCCTGACTTCTCAGCTTTGGTTCTTAAACCCCCTGCATCAGATCCCGCGCCAGGTTCAGTAAGGCAATAGGAGCTAATTTTATTGAGAGAACATAAATCAGGAACAAATCGTTCTTTAACACTTTGATTGCCAAAATTATCAATCATCCATGTAGCCATATTATGAATTGATAAAAAAGCTGCCGTTGAAGTACAACCTTGACTTAAGCCTTCAAAAATTAATGTTGAATCAAGCCTAGTCAATCCTGAGCCACCCATATCCGGAGTAACATAAATTCCTGCAAAACCTAATTGAGCTAACTCTTTAAGCGTTTCAACTGGTAGGATTTTTTCTTCATCCCATTTTTCTGCATTGGGAGCCATTTTCTCTATAGCAAAATTTTTTGCTACATCATAAAAAGCTGTTTGTTCTTCAGATAGTTCCATAAACTTTCTTCAATTGAAAAAGATTTAATTAGTTTATTTATTCATCACTTCACCAAAGAGTTCTTCGTCCGACATTAACTCTTTGGTTTTGTCTAATGGTTTTGAAACCCATGTTTCATTAATTAAATCTCTCCAGGAAATATTATTATTAGTACCATTGCCTCCCCAAGACCCGCACCCTAAAGAGAATGTTTGTCTCATACCGTTCCATAGATTTCCACTATTAGATGCTGCTTGAGGTTGATTTACCATTACTCGAGAAGTTTTAGTTATGTTGGCTAATTTCATAATATTATCATCGCTATTTGAATATATACCGCATGAGTGACCTTGTCCTTGGTAGGACTGGATATTATTTGTTAACTCGATAGCATGGTCAATGTCTTTTGCCTTATAAAGAGCCATAACTACTGAAAGTTTTTCACCTGAGAATAAGTGATCAGGTCCCCAACCATCCTCTGGAACAATATAAAATTCAGTGTTTTCTGGGATATTCATTTCAGCCATTTCAGCAATTTTGCCAGCTGGTTGAGCAACAATTGCTGTATTTAAATGTCCTTCTTCATCCCACAATGTTTTAAGAAGCTTATCTTTTTCTTCTTCATTAACAAGATAACCCCCTCTTTCTTTTAGCTTATTAAGCATATTTTCATAAATTTCATCAACCAATATAACTGAATTATCTGCCGAACAAGATGCCGCTAAATCTAATGTCTTAGAAATTTTTATTTTATCTGCCGCATCATCTAAGTCTGCAGTTTCATCAACAGTTATAACTGCGTTACCTACCCCAACACCTAATGCTGGTGTGCCACTAGAATAAGCAGCATTAACCATAGCACCTCCGCCTGTAGCAAGAACTCTATCGCATTGGGCCATTAGTTCGTTAGTTGTTTCTAATGATGGAGTTTCAATTCCAATAACAAGATCAGCTGGAGCACCACATTTTACAATCGCTTCCCTCATAAGATCACAAATTTTCTTATTTGTTAGCTTTGCTCTAGGATGAGGGGCAACTATTATCGAGTTTCTACCTTTTATGGCATGAATGCCTTTTATTACCGGTGTAGCTTCAGGATTTGTTGATGGAGCTAAAGCGCCTATAACGCCCATTGGTTTTGCTATTTTAACAATTTCTCTTTCTTTATCTTCTTCTAAAATTCCAACAGATTTATCATTAATAATATCCATTAATGTTGCTCTAGTTTTTCTTTGAATTTTTAGAAACTTTCCTTCGTAATTTCCTAGCTGAGTTTCATCAACAGTAAATTGAGCTATTTCTTCAGCAATTCCAGGTTTGGCAACTGACCATACCATTGCACGAATAAGTTCATCTACTTGTTCTTGAGTATAATTTTCAATTTGCTTTTGTGCAGCTCTTGATCTTTCAACTAATTCCTGTATTTCTTCTTTAGGAGAAAGCTCTGTTTCACTAACTTGTTTATCCATTAAAAATCTCCTTAAATTTAAGTATTTCAATAGAATGTTGAATATTACACAACATTATATTTTAGTCCATGATTGTTTAAATCTACCTATATTTAGTCAGATATTCTTAAAAGTTGTTTACCTTGATTTTTTCCGTCAAAAAGTCGCTTTAATGTATTGGGAATATTTTCAAAACCTTCTTGAATATCCTCTTTGCATTTTATTTTGCCGTCGCTGATCCATTCTTTTAGCTTCATTCTCGCTGTATCAGCTTCTGACATGAAATCAATAACAATGAAACCTTCCATGCTTGCTCTTTTAAAGATTAGGTTAGCATAATTTTCTGGTCCAAAATTAGCATTATCTGTTTTATGACGAGATATTATTCCGCATATCGCGATTCTTGCATTCATTGCTATGTGAGCTAAGCAGTCATTAAGAATTCTTCCGCCAACATTATCATAAAGAACATTTATTCCTTCCGGGCAAAGCTCTTTTAAAGATTTATTTATATCTTCAGATTTATAATCAATTGCTGCATCAAACCCAAATTCATCTAGTAAGATTTTGCACTTTTCTTTACCTCCTGCAATTCCAATAACTTTGCATCCCGATATTTTAAATATTTGACCAGCTATTGAACCTACACCTCCAGCAGCACCTGTTATAACTACTGTGTCTCCCGGCTTGGGTTTACTTATTTTGGTTACTCCAAAATAAGCTGTTAGTCCTGTCCCTCCTAGGGCTCCTAGATGTAGTGTTGCCGCACTTGGATCTTCTATTATTTCTAATTCAGAATCACTTAAAATTGGATGGGATTGCCAACAGGTTTGACCTGTTACAATATCACCGTTTTTGAAATTATTAGATTTACTTTCTAATACTCGAGCTATTCCATTGCATCGCATAACATCTCCAATTTCCAAAGGTGCAACATAATTGGAAATTTGTTCCATCCAACCCTTTTGTGCGGGTTGAAACTCGATCACTAGATTTTCTAAAAGAACTTCTCCTTCTTCAATCTCTCTCAATTCTTCTTCTTGATATTCAAAATCACCATCTTCAATTGGACGACCTATTGGTCTTCCAGCTAGTAGAAATTTCTTGTTTATCATTGTAAAGCCTATCAGGTGTTAATTAGTAATGATGGTACAGGCTGATATTCCAGGTGCACCATATACATGTGTGTAAGCTGTTTTAGGGTTATTTGGTACCTGTCTTTTTCCTGCAGCACCTCTTAATTGGACACAATTTTCATAAACCTGTCTTAAACCTGAAGCTCCAACAGGTTCTCCATTAGCGATACAACCACCATCTGTATTAATTGGAAGTTTACCATCAATTTTAGTCTCACCATCTTGAAGCATTTTTTCTTGATCACCATCTTTACAAAAACCATTTTCAGCCATGTGCATGATTTCTGCTCCAGACTCAGTATCTTGTAACTGAGCTATATCAATATCTTTGTGTTCTATCCCTGCCATTTCAAATGTGGCTTTAGCGGCTCCAACAGTTGGGCTTGGTCCTCTTTCAATTTCAAGAGAAGGACTAAATACTTCAAAAGATCCTAGTGGTCTTGATCTAAAGGCTGCACCTTTTAGGAAAAGTGGATTACTCGTATATTTATTAGCCAAATCTGCTCTACAAAGAATTAAGGAGACAGCACCTTCGGCTGGAGAGCAAAACATAAATTTTGTCAAAGGATCTGAAACCATCATACCATTAAGAATATCATCTTTTGATACTGGATCTCTTCTCCATGCGTTTGGATTTAATGATCCATTATTAAATGCTTTTTCAGCGACAAGAGCTAGAGAATCTGAACTTATTCCAAAGTCATGCATGTATCTTTGTATTTTCATTCCAAAAAATTGTGTTGTTAACATTAATCCTGTTTCGCCATACCACCTCTGCAAACCTGAAGCTTCAGGATCTGCATTAAAAGCACCTCTTGGATGTTTATCAAAACCAACTGCCATACCAATATCAAATTGTCCTGATTTAATTGTAGTATAAGCTGATAAAAGCGCTGAACCACCTGTTGCACAGCCATTCGAAACATTCATAAAAGGTATCCCAGTTAATCCTAATTCACTTACCATCGTATCAGCGCTACCTGCAGCTGCTGAACCACCATAGGCAAACTCTATATCTTTCCATTCTAATTCAGCATCTGAAAGAGCTTCCTTAGCGGCATGTACTCCTTGTTGAAGTCCAGAGACACCTTCAGTTCTTCCAAAAGGATGTATACCTATTCCAATAATTGCTACATCAGCCATAATTCTCTCCTATGAATTTTCAGAAGGTTTGAATGCAAATATTAGCAATTCTTCGCCTTCCTCATTTTTTACGAATGGTTCTATAGTAAGCTCCATTTCCATACCAATTTCTAAATTTTCAGGTTCAACTCCAACCAATCTTGACTCTACCATAATTTCACCTGGAAGTTCAATATATCCTACTGCATAAGGCTTAAAGTCTTCGGGAGCAACTTGACCTATAAATGGAGTTTTTGGAAGAAAGCGTTGCACAGTCCAGGTCCAAAGCTTACCTTTTCTTGATAACTCTACTCTTTCATGTGTATTAGAATTCTTTGCAGGGAAATAATATCGTCCTGTTTCAGTATCTTTGCTTCCAATTAATTTTGGAGAATCTGATGGCCAAGTAAAAAGATTATCTGCTATCGGTTTTTGAGTAGACATTTTTCCTCCAAATTTAATTTACTGATCTTTCTAAACCTTCCCAATAAGGTTTTCTTAATTCTTTTTTTAGTATTTTACCAGAAGGATTTCTAGGTAATTCTTTTATAAAGTCTACCGATTTTGGGGTTTTAAAACCAGCAATTCTTTCTCTTGAAAAATTAATAATATCTTCTTCAGTAGATTCACAGTTTTCTTTTAAAACAACTAAAGCCTTTACAGCTTCTCCCCATTTCTCATCTGGTACTCCAATTACAGCTACATCAGCTACACTTTCATGGCTAAATATGGCGTTCTCAACTTCTGCTGGATAAATATTTTCTCCTCCAGATACAATCATGTCTTTAACTCTATCATGAACATATACATATCCATCCTCATCCATATAACCTGCATCTCCAGTATATAACCAGCCATCCTTGAGTGTTTTTGTAGTTTCTTCAGGAAGATTCCAATAGCCTTCCATATTTGAAGTTGTCCTGACAATAATTTCACCAACCTCTCTTCTAGGTACTTCATTGTCATTTCCATCTACTATTTTTATTTCACAGTGAGGTAAAGCTTTTCCAGCAGATTTCATCCTTTCATTTCCTTCTACCGAATGATCTTCTGGCGGAAGGTAAGTTACTGATCCTGTTGTTTCTGTCATACCATAAAGTTGAATGAAACCACATTTGAAGACCTCAATTGCTTCTTTAAGTAAATCTAGAGGTATAGGCGATGCACCATAAGAAATATATCTAATGGTTGAATAATCTGTTTCTCTTGAAAGTGGATGTTCTAATATCATTTTCATCATAGCAGGCACCATAAATATTTTTGTTATTCCATAATTATTTATAGCGTTCAGAACTTCTGAGGGTTCAAATTCCTTAAGAACGACATTTGTTGCTGAAGCATAAAGACCCCCTATGCCAGAGCCTGCACCACCAATATGAAAAGTTGGAGCCATTATTAATTGAATTTCATCTTCTGACCATTCTGCCCATTCCATTCCTTCTTTTGGCTCAGGAGACCTGGATGAATAAAAATTATTATGTGTTAATTGTACACCTTTAGGGTTCCCAGTTGTTCCAGAAGTATACATTTGAATTGCTATATCTGTAAGTTTGGATTCTCTTTCACAAATAGAATCTTTTTGACTATCGCGCCAATCTATATAAGAAGGCCAATTAGAATGACTCCCCGACATACAAATTACTTTTTTAATACTAGGGACATCTTTAAGAATTTTATTAACTAATCCAAAAAAATCTTCCCCAACAAATAATATTTGAGCGTTAGAATCGTTAAGAATGTAAGCGACTTCAGGAGGAGCTAGACGCCAATTTATTCCAACAATCACGGAATTTGACTTTGCACACCCCATAACAAGCTCATAAAAGTGCTCAGAATTTTTATCCATATAAGCAACTCGATCTTGTTCATCTATATTTTCTTCAACTAAGCCATTAGCTACCCTTTCAGAATTAACATCAAATTCTTTGTAGGTTGTAACTCTGTCTTCAAAAATAAATGCCTTTTTATCTGGGCATCTTTTTCCATGAAATCTAGCTATATCCGATAAATGGACTATTTCTTCGAAATGTGGCAATTCATTCTCCAAATAAATATTTAACCTATTACAAATTAATATTACAAACTTAGCAAGTATGTTTTATAATAAAAATTAGTTTTGTTTAGTTAATTGGAGATAAAGATGGATTTAAGTTTTAAACCTGAACATGAAACCTTTAGACAAGAAGTTAGGGAATTTCTTGATAATGAGTTAACTGATGAGCTAAGAGAGGCTGGTAAACTTACTGCTAGTGTGTTCAGTGAAGTTGAATTCTCATCAAAGTGGCATAAAATATTATATAAAAAAGGGTGGATAGGATCTCGGTGGCCCGAAGAATATGGTGGTACAGGTTGGGATGATATGCAACGCTATATATTCAGTAGCGAATGTGCATCCGCTGGCGCTCCATCTCCAACAGCTATGGGATTGCACATGGTTGGTCCAGTTTTAATGAAATATGGAACCCAAAAACAAAAAGATGAATTACTACCAAGAATTTTATCGGGTGAAGATTTTTGGTGCCAAGGTTATTCTGAACCTGGATCAGGGTCAGATTTAGCATCACTTCAATGCAAAGCCGTCAGAGAGGGAGATCACTATATTATTAACGGAACAAAAATTTGGACTACACATGCGCAACATGCAAACAAAATATTCTGTCTTGTAAGAACTGATAACTCTGGAAAACCCCAACAAGGAATAACATTTATTTTAATAGATATGGATACTCCTGGAATAGAAATTAAACCCATCATAACTATGGCTGGAGATCATGAAGTTAATCAGACATTCTTTGACGATGTCAAGGTTCCTGCAGAAAATGTTGTTGGTGAAGAAAATGATGGTTGGACAGTTGCTAAATATCTCCTAGAGTTTGAACGTGGTGGAGCATATGCAGCAGGCCTTCAGGCTCAAATAAATAAAATAAAAAGGATCGCTTCTATAGAAAAATCAGATTCTGGCGAAACCCTTTTAGAAGACAAAGGTTTCTTACGATCATTAAATGAAGCCGAAATTGAAGTTCAGGCTGTATTAATGACTGAACACAGAATTATGTCTGATATTGCTGAAAGAGGTCATCCTGGACCTGCCTCATCGATTCTTAAATCAAGAGGATCTGAATTAAAGCAAAAGCTAGATAGCCTAACAATTTCAGCAGTGGGTTACTATACTAGTGCCCAACAAAATGAAGCTAGAAAACTTGGATCGAATATAGATGTAATTGGTCCTGATTATGGTATTACCGCTTTTCCTGCTTATTTAAATAATAGAGCTTCAACTATTTATGGTGGCTCTAATGAGATACAAAGAAACATTATGGCAAAATTTGTTCTTGGCCTTTAAGGAACAATATGAATCTTGAAGAATTAAAGGATTTTTTTGGCGAAAGATTAGCAACCTCTAAATCAGTTAGACTTGAACATAGTCATGATGAGTCTTGGCATATCCCAAAAAATATTCCGGATGCTGTAGTTTTTCCTGAAACAACCGAAGAAGTATCTCGGATTATTAAATTTGCTTATAAGAACAAAATTCCAGTAATTCCTTTTGGGACAGGCACTGCTCTTGAAGGTCATGTACATGCCGTTAATGGCGGGATAACGATCAATTCGGTTAACATGAATAATATTATTGAAGTTAATAATGAAGATATGGACTGTAGAGTTCAGGCTGGAGTAACAAGGAAAGATTTAAATAAACATTTAAGGGATTCAGGTCTATTTTTTCCAGTAGATCCAGGCGCTAATGCATCCATAGGTGGTATGTGTGCTACAAGAGCTTCCGGAACAACTACAGTTAGGTACGGGACTATTCGAGAGCAAGTGATAGGGCTTGAAGTTGTGATGCCTGATGGAAGAATAATTAATACTGGAACAAGGGCAAGAAAATCAGCTGCAGGTTACGATTTAACTCATTTAATGCTTGGTTCAGAAGGAACCCTTGGTTTTATTACCGAGATAAGTCTTAGACTGCATGGTAGACCAGAAGCGGTTTCCGCAGGTGTATGTAGTTTTTCTAATTTAAAAGGTGCTGTTGATACAGTAATAGAGGCTATTCAAATTGGTCTTCCTTTATCAAGAATGGAATTACTAGATGAAGCACAAATCTCAGCTATTAATAAATATAAAAAAACTAACCATGAAGAGGTACCAACATTATTTGTTGAGATACAGGGCACTCCTCTAGGAATAAAAGAGCAGGCAGAAAAATTTAAGGGAATAGCAGAATCTAATGAAGTTCTTAATTTTGATTGGTCAGACAGAAGTGAGGAAATTGAAAGGTTATGGAACGCTCGTCATGAAGCTTATTATGCTGTCCTTAATTTAGCTCCAGGAAAAAAAGCTTTTACAACTGATATTTGTGTTCCTATTTCTCGACTTACAGAATGTATTTTAGAGACAAAAAAAGACATTAAGGATTCTAATATAATAGCACCCATAGTAGGTCATGTGGGCGATGGTAACTTTCATTTAATTATGCTTCTAGATCCAGATAATAAAGATGAAGTCGAACAGGCAAAAATATTAAACGATAAACTTCTAAAAAGAGCTATAGAGATGAAGGGGACTTCTACTGGGGAACATGGAATAGGGATTGGAAAGAAAGATTACTTAAAAATTGAACACGGTCTCTCAGTAGATGTAATGTCCCAGATAAAAAAAGCCATTGATCCAACTAATATTATGAATCCAGGAAAAATATTCGAAGTAAATTAAGTCTATTTAACTACATAACTTAAACAAGTTACACACCTCAAAACTAAAAATACCCTAATTTTTTTGATTAAAAAATAAATTTGGCATCGAAATTGCTTATTACTAACATCATAAATTTAGGAGGTTAACATTATGGTTATTTTAAAAAAGATAAAAAATTATTCTGGGAAAATAGTTTTTGCTATTTTTCTTAGTTTTGCAACTATTGGAACAACTTTTGCTGATTCATTGGAGTGGAACATAGGAGCTACTAGTCAATATCTTTGGCGTGGTATGTCCCAAGGAAGCGGAGCTGCTGTACAAGGTGGTTTAGATTATTCTGCTGATAATGGATTTTCAATTGGCACTTGGGTATCCAATGTCGATTTTGGTGATGATACTAGTTATGAATTAGATGGTTACTTTGGATATAGTATAGGCCCGGTTTCTCTAGGTTATATTTATTATGCTTATCCTGATGGTGATGATCTTGATTTTAGTGAAATTAGTATTAGTGCAGAAGTTGGTGCATTTACTTTTGGTGTTGCAGTTCTTGCAGATGCAGATTGGGAAGCTGATTTAGGTGATGATCCGTATTTCTTCATTGATACTGGTTTTCCTATTAGAGAAGGTTTAGATCTTGGTCTTCATGTAGGACATTATGATTACGAAGCTGGTGATGCTGAAACTGATTACGGGCTTACATTAAGTATTGGAGATTTTAGTTTTGGAATTATGAACAGCACTCGTGATGACAGTGACCCAAAGTTTGTAATTTCTTATGGTATTTCTGGAAGTTTATAAATTTTAATAAGTCTATAAAGGAATTTAATGATGAATATCTTAAACAAACTATCTCTATTTGGAATATTGATAATAGGTCTATCAGGTAATGCATTCGCTGAAGTCAGTGAAGAGACAGCCTATATTTTTAATACTTTCTCTTTTTTAGTTCATGGCTTTCTTGTTATGCTTATGGCAATGGGATTTACATGTTTGGAAGCGGGTTTAGTTAGAAGTAAAAACACTGCTGCAATATGTCTTAAAAATGTTGGCCTATATAGCCTTGCTGGTATTATGTTTTATCTCGTTGGCTACGGATTTATGTACAATGAGGTAAATGGATTTATGGGAACGCCTGCTTTATGGAATCCAGAAACTGAAGTAAGTTCGGCAGATGGATACTCAAAAATGTCTGATTGGTTTTTCCAGATGGTTTTTTGTGCCACAGCTATGTCTATTGTTAGCGGGACAATTGCCGAAAGAATTAAATTAGCTCCCTTCTTTATCTTTGCGGTGATCTTAACCGGTGTTATTTATCCTATCCAAGGATCTTGGGTTTGGGGTGGAGGTTTCTTAGCTGAAATGGGCTTCTCTGATTTTGCCGGTTCTACGCTTGTGCACTCAGTTGGAGGTTGGGCAGCATTAGTTGGAGCGATCATTATAGGTCCTAGGTTAGGTAAATATTCATCTAATGGTTCTGTTATAGCAATTCCAGGTTCTAACTTGCCTCTTGCAACTATTGGTACATTTATATTGTGGTTTGGATGGTTCGGTTTCAATGGTGGATCGCAATTAGCTCTCGGTAGCGCGGCTGATGCTGCTGCTATGGCAAATGTATATGTTAATACAAATATGGCTGCTTGTGGTGGTCTTGTTGCATCAATGATTTTAGCTTCGATTTTATATGGAAAAGTTGATTTAACCTTAGCCTTAAATGGAGCGCTTGCTGGATTAGTTAGTATTACAGCAGGGCCTGATGTCGGAACTCCGTTACAAGCAATTATTATTGGAGCAATAGGAGGTCTTTTATGCACATTAGCAATACCCCTACTTGATAGACTTAAAATAGATGATGTTGTTGGGGCAATATCTGTTCACTTAGTAGCTGGTATATGGGGTACATTAGTTGTTGGCATACCTTACTTAAACGGAAGCGGTAACTTTTTGACTCAACTTTACGGAGTTGTTGCAATTGGAGTATTCGTTAGCGTTGTAAGTGCTGTCGTCTGGTTTGTATTAAAAGCTACAGTTGGATTAAGGCCTTCAGATGAAGAAGAATTGATAGGATTGGATGTTTCAGAATTAGGTATGGATGCTTATCCTGAATTTAGAAATTAGTCATTCTGTTTTCCTCCCCAGATTGATATGACTAACTACCACCGCGTTTTTTAAGCGCGGTGGTTTCTATTTAAGAGCCTCTTCAATAAAGTCCAATCTATCTTGACCAAAAAACATTTCTTCTCCAACGAAAATTGTTGGCGCTCCAAAAGCCCCTTTATTGACAGCTTCTTCAGTGTTTTGGATTAGTAGATCTTTAACTTTTTGATCGGAAACTCTATTCATAAAGTCTTCAGGATCAAATCCCCCATTAGTAAGAACTTCACCTATAATTTCTGGATTATTCATATCCTTAGGGTTAATCCACATTGCGTCAAATATTGTGTTCATATAGCCATCAAAGTTTCCTTCTAATTGATATGAAATTGCTCCACGCATTAAGGCTAGAGTATTTACAGGGAAGTAGGGATTATTTTGAAAAGGAACGCCATATCTTTTGGCAAATCTCGGAAGATCTACCCCATAATAGGCTCCTTTTGCTGGTATTGCTGCAGGTGTTTGGTTACCAGTTGCTTTAAAAATACCACCTAATAGAACTGGTTTATATTCTAGCTCTGCAGAATTTCTTTCAGCAATTTTAGGAAGTTGAGTAGAAGCAAGATATACGGTTGGACTTCCAAAATCAAAACAGAAGGTTATCTTTTTTGCCATATTAATCTCCTTTAAAGGTCCCTTACTAAATGTCCGCCGTCTACGACAATTGTAGAACCAGTTATATATGAACCAGCTTCAGTAGCGAGAAGAAGAATAGGGCCTTTTAACTCCTCCAAATTACCTGCCCGTCTCATTGGAACCCTCTTAATCATGGGAGCACTCATATCAGAATCTAAAAAATCGCTATTTAGATCTGTTCGAAAATAACCTGGGGCAATGGCGTTAACCCTAACACCATGTTTTGCCCACTCTAATGCCATTTGACGTGTCATATGTGATAAAGCTGCTTTAGATATAGCATAAATTCCATTACCTTTTTGAGCAGCTTCTCCCGTTATAGAAGAAACATTAATAATAATTCCTTCGTTTTGATTTTTTTCTAATCTCTTTTTTAACCAGAATTTTGATAATGCCCAAGGCCCTCTTAAATTAGTATTGATTACACTATTCCATTCGTCTTCAATATGACTATCCAATGTACCAACAACAGTCATTCCTGCATTGTTGATTAGTAAATCAATTGATTCAAATTTTTGATCAATATCATTTAGACAATTTTCTATTGAAGATTCATCTGTTACATCTAAAGAAAAAATTTCAATTTTTGATTTTTTCTTATCTAGAATTGACTGGGTTTCTTCTAATTTCTCTTTTCTCCGTGCTGCAAGAGCTAGATTAGCTCCAGCCTCATATAAAGTTTTTGCTATTTCTTGACCTAATCCACTCCCTGCACCCGTTACGAGAGCTGTTTTACCCTCTAAACTGAATAAATTATCTTTACTCATTGAAAACACCAATTGCGGCGGCTGTCATTGCAGTAACACCTGTTTTGAGGGTTGGAACAGGATCTGGTGCAAACAATGGAGAGTGATTAGTTGGTAGAGTTATTTCGCCTCTTTCAAATTTTTCCCAATCCGAAAGAGAAGGTCCGCCAATCCAAAAAAGAAATGTTGGAATTTTTGGTTCAACTCTTCCAAATCTTCCAAAATCCTCACCACCCATTACTGGAGGAGCTTCAAAAACATTACTTTCACCTATAGAATTTTTGATATGTTTGATTACAATATCCACAAATTCAGGTGTATTATAAAGAGCAGGGGTATATTCATCCCTCAATCTTAGTGTAGGCATTTTATCCTCAGGAATACCAGCTGAAATTGCCTCTCCTTTTATAATTCTTTTAATTTTTGAAATGATCTCTTCTCTAACCTCATCAGTATATGACCGAAGAGTTAGTTGAAGTTTAACTTCATCAGATATTATATTATGTTTAAAACCCCCATGAATAGAACCAACTGTAACAACCGCAGGATCTAAAGGATCTATCTCTCTACTTACTATTGTCTGAAGTGCTAAAACTATTTTTGAAGCTAGTACTATTGGATCTTTAGCTGTGTGCGGATAGGCTCCATGACCTCCAACCCCATATATAGTTATATCAGCCATATCTACATTAGCCATTGCATACCCCTTGTGATATGCAACCTTTCCAGCTGGCAATGAACTACCTACATGAAGAGCTAAATTGTAATCAGGGCGTGGAAATTTCTCAAACAAACCTTCTTCTAGCATTCTTGCTGATCCCTGTCCCCGTTCCTCAGCGGGTTGAAAAATAACCATTAAAGTTCCAGACCATTTGCTTTTATTCTTAAGTAACTCTTTAGCTGTTCCAACAGCTACCGCCATGTGAACATCATGCCCGCAAGCATGCATGACATAAACTTCACTTTTATCTGTATACAATGATCTAACCTTTGAAGCGTAAGCTAATCCTGTTTTTTCTTGAACGGGAAGACCATCCATATCAGCCCTTATCATTAGAACTGGTCCATCCCCATTTTTATAAATTGAAACTACACCTGTTTTTGCAAATCCTTTCGTGACAGAGAAACCTAATTCCTCCATTTTTTCAGCCAACAAATCCGAAGTCTTATATTCTTGCCAAGATAGTTCAGGATTTGCATGTAAGTGTTTATAAAGATCTAATATTTCATCCGCATGAGAATAATTTCCCATAAACAGAAAAATAAAAAGAAAAGAAAATATTTTACTAAGAAACTTCATTAATAATTCTCGATATTATCCTCAACCGCATGACCCTCAAAAGGAATTAATATTTGTCTTTTAAAAGTACAAACAACTTTGCCGTCTTGGTTTGTTCCTGTCGTTTTTATTGTTACTATTCCTTGACCCTCCCTTGTTTTACTTTCTCTTTTTTCTAAAACTTCAGACGATCCATAAATGGTATCCCCATGAAAAACCGGGGCGGTAAATTTAACCTCATCCATGCCAAGATTAGCTATCGCTTTTTGACTGCAATCTGAAACACTCATTCCAATTAAAAGTGATAAAGTATAAGGAGAAACAACAAGATTTTTTCCAAATTCTGTACCTTTGGCGTATTCGGCATCAAAATGAATGGGGTGAGTATTTAATGTCATAAGAGTAAATTGATGATTATCATATTCTGTAATCGTTTTACCAGGCCTATGGTCATAAACATCACCAATGTTGAAATCTTCAAAATACCTCCCGAATTTTTCCCGGTAATGGTTAGGTCCAATTTCTTTAGTATTTTTAATCATTCAAATATTTCCATTCTAAATTTAAGAAATAAAGTTAAGCATTTTTTTTTAAAGAAAACTACTCCTTCTTCTTATTTATCAGTTAGTTTTAGTGAAAAAAAATTATTGATTATCTTGTTTTTAGGTGTTTCTTTAAATTATATAATAATAATGGGGGTTATATAAAATGAATGAAGTACCTAAATGTGGTTGTGGAAGATCACCAACTGGAAATTGTATAGGATGGCATGCTCTTTCTGAAGAAGAATATTTAAAGAAAAAAGAAGCATACGAAG
>JAYZKD010000051.1:0-2533 GCA_036163815.1 Pseudomonadota bacterium
TCTCTTATACTTGGAACGGCTTTAAAAAGCTCGTGAGCTTCATCTACTGTCATTTCTAAAACATCTGAAATTGAGTTATTCTTATATTTAATTTCTAATGTTTCTCGATTGTACCTTTTACCCTTACAATGATCACATTGAACATAAACATCAGGTAAAAAATGCATTTCGATTTTTATTAAACCGTCTCCCTGACATGCTTCACACCTTCCACCCTTAACATTAAAGGAAAATCTACCAGGTTTGTATCCTCTGGCCTTTGATTCGGGCAATCCACAAAACCAGTCTCTTATAGGTGAAAAAGCTCCGGTATATGTTGCTGGATTTGATCTTGGAGTTCTCCCAATAGGGGATTGATTTATATTAATTACTTTATCGATTAAATGCATGCCCTCCAAAGATTCATATTTCATTGGTGATGATTGTGAATTATTTAGAGACCTATTCATTGCTCTATATAGTGTTTGAAATAGTAAAGTCGATTTTCCTGATCCTGATACCCCTGTAACACAAATAAATTTACCCAAAGGAAATATTGCATCAATTTTTTTCAAATTATTTCCATTTGCTCCCTTTAAAGAGATTACCTTTTCTTTATTGATAGTTCTTTTGTTTTTTATCTCTATTGATTTTTTTCCTGATAAATATTGTCCAGTTATACTTTCTTTAGTTTTTTTTATTTCATCAATGTTGCCTTCTGCAACCAAATAACCACCATGTACACCTGCTTTCGGACCAACATCAATTATGTGATCTGAAAAAACCATAGTTTCTTCATCATGTTCAACGATAATAACTGTATTTCCTAATTCCTTAAGTCTTTCTAATGTCGAAAGAAGTTTTTTATTATCTCTTTGATGAAGTCCAATAGAAGGTTCGTCAAGGACATATAATACACCTGTTAAACCTGAGCCAATTTGAGAAGCAAGTCTTATTCTTTGTGATTCACCACCCGATAATGTTCCGGATGTTCTTGATAAAGTAAGATAACCTAAGCCAACATTTTCTAAAAAAGATAATCTTTCATTAATTTCTTTTATTACATTATTTGCAATTTCATTTTCTTTTTTAGAAAGTTTTTTGTTTAAATTTTTGAACCAATTTTTTGCATCTTTAATGCTTAATGAAGCAATCTCACCAATATGCATTTTATCAATTTTTACACACAAGGCTTCTTTATTTAATCTAAAACCATTACAAGATTCACAATCAGATATGGATTGAAATCTTTCAATCTCGTTTCTCATCCAGCTACTATCTGTTTCTAGATATCTTCTTTTGAGATTATTGATTATTCCTTCAAAAGGTTTTTTTGTTTTAAAAGTTCTAGACCCATCATCATATAAAAATTCTATACTTTCATCACCTGACCCATTAAGAATAATTTCTTTAAATTTTTTTGATAATTCACCCCATTTTAAATCTAGTGAGATTTTATAGTGATTAGATAAAGCTAGCAGGGTTTGGTAATAATATGGTGAAGGTGTTGATCTTTTGGACCAAGGAGCTATAGCCCCATCATTTATACTTATATTTTTATCTGGAATTACAAGATCTTCGTCTATAAAATATTGTGTACCTAGTCCATCACATTTATCACATGCACCTTTTGGATTATTAAAAGAAAATAACCTTGGTTCAATTTCCTCAATTGTAAAACCAGAAACAGGGCAGGCATAATTAGCAGAGTATAAAATTCTTTCTGAAATTTTGTTTTTTTCTTTTATAATCTCAATAGCAGCAAGACCATCAGATAATGAAAGAGCAATTTCAAAACTATCTGCTAGCCTTGATTTAATCTTTTTTTCAATTATTAATCTATCAACCACTACATCAATATTATGTTTAAAATTCTTTTTTAAATCTGGAACATTACTTATCTCGTAAAATTCTCCATCAACCTTTACTCTTTGAAATCCCTTTTTCAACAATTCGGAGAATTCTTTCTTATATTCACCCTTTCTTTCTCTTATTAGTGGCGATAGTAAATAAATTTTTGTTCCTTTTTTAATTTTTAAAGCTTGATCAACCATTTCCGTAACAGTTTGACTTTTAATAGGGAGCCCTGTTTCGGGCGAATGAGGAATTCCAATTCTTGCAAACATTAGCCTTAGGTAATCATGTATCTCAGTTACCGTTCCGACTGTTGATCTTGGATTTCTTGATGTTGTTTTTTGTTCTATGGAGATCGCTGGAGACAATCCTTCAATTTGATCAACATCAGGTTTTTGCATCATTTCTAGAAATTGTCTTGCATAAGCAGAAAGACTTTCAACATATCTCCGTTGTCCTTCAGCATAAATTGTATCAAAAGCTAAAGATGACTTCCCTGATCCTGATAAACCAGTTATTACAGTTATTTTTTCCTTCGGAATATTTACGCTTATATTTTTAAGATTATGTTCACGAGAACCTAATACTTTAATATATTTTTTAGAATTATTTTTAGATTTTTCGACCAAAGTTTTTCCTGTATTAAAATACAAATAACTTATATCATAACACTTTATGCTATCTATATCTTTTGTTAAAA
>JAYZKD010000052.1:0-3448 GCA_036163815.1 Pseudomonadota bacterium
CAAAACATTTAGGCAACTTACCATCAACTTTATGATGATCTATAATAATAACTTTTATCTTACTTTTATAAGCAAATTCCATGCTTTTGAGAGCCGTCGCTCCGCAATCAACAGTGATAACGGTGTCAATTCCATCATTTTTAAAATTTTCAAAAGCTTCTATATTAGGTCCATATCCATCTTTGAGACGATTAGGAATATAAGTTGATGTTTCTACATTATAGTGACTAAAAAATTTAGTAAGGAGCGATGCTGAAGTAGTTCCGTCAACATCATAATCACCTATTATACCAATCTTTTTATTATCAACAATTGCGCTAACAATTTCATCTACTGCAATATCTAAATCCAATAAATCACTGGGGTCATTTATAACTTCATTTACCTTAGGATTTAGGAAGTCATCACTTTCATCTACCTTAACATTACGGCCGCTTAATATTATATTTAATATGTGATTAACTTTATTTTTTTCATCAAAATATTATGAAATTAACTCATTTGATATTCTCTGATTCCATAATGTGCCATTTATAGAAGTTCTTTTGTCTAGATTCAGAACATTCCCTGTCATTATTATTCAGTTGAATTAAATTTATCAATATTTTGATGGTGTGCTGTAATCCATCTAACTGTTTTTGAAGATGAACGCATAACTAAAGTATTGGTCCATATACCTTTATCAATTTTAATTCCTGATAATATTGAACCATTGGTTACGCCAGTAGCAGCAAACAAAGCATCTCCACCCACCATATCGTCTAAATTATAAATTTTATCGACATCTTTAATACCAAGTTTAGAGGCCCGGTCCTTCTTTTCTTGATCTTCAAGAACAAGTTTTGTTTGCATTTGTCCTCCAATACATCTTAATGCTGCAGCAGCTAAAACTCCTTCTGGAGCACCTCCAATGCCCATATACATATCAATACCAGTTGACTTTTCAGTGGTATGAATTACTCCAGCAATATCTCCATCTTGAATTAGTTTAACCTTTGCCCCAACAGATCTTAGAGTCTCAATAAGGTTATCATGTCGAGGTCTATCTAGAACGCAAACTGTTATTTGCTCAACGGGTTTATTTATGGCTTTACCAAATTCAATAACATTCTTATCTGGATCTTCTTCGAGAAAAATAATGCCTTCGGGACATCCAGGTCCAATAGCAATTTTTTGCATATAGACATCAGGCGCATTTAACAATGAACCCTTTTCGGCCATTGCAATCGTAGTCAAAGCATCAGCCTGACCTTTTGCAGTAAGAGTTGTTCCTTCAAGAGGATCAAGGGCAATATCAACTTTCGGTCCTTTTCCTGTGCCTATTTTTTCTCCTATATATAACATTGGGGCTTCATCCCTTTCACCCTCACCTATAACAACCTCACCATTAATGTTTAATTGATTTAGTTCGGTTCTCATTGCATCAACTGCTGCTTGATCAGCTTCTTTTTCATTGCCTCTTCCAATTAGAAAAGAAGCTGCTACAGCGGCTCTTTCAGTTACCCTTGCTAGCTCCAAAGTTAATACACGATCTAAAGTTTTATCTGACATTTTATTTAACCTTTATTTAAAATAGGCATGTGTAACGGCTCAAGAGATATTATATCTGATCTTTTGAGAATATCGATTAAAGAATCAATAGTATCTCTTTTAACAGGATAAGTTATCATTACAACAGGTGTAGAGTTTTTTTCATCATCTAAGTGACTTTCACCTTTTTGAATAACCTTATCCAATGAAATATTATTTTCACTTAACAAATTAGTCAATTTAGACATTGAACCTTTTTGATCTTTTAAAAATACCCTTAAATAATAAGCTCTTTCTTTTGAGGTAATTCTATTTTGGCTATCGTTTAATGCAGAATAAGAATTCCCAAAAAGTTTTAGTTTAGTACCGAGAGCACAGTCAATAAGATCAGAAATAACAGATGACGAAGTAGGACCTTCCCCAGCACCTTTTCCTTCCAAAACAACATCACCGCTTTCTTGACCAATAATTTGAATAATATTATTTGCCTCATCCACTCTTCCCAATTGGCTATCGCTAGAAACAAGCATTGGTGTTACCTCTCTATATACACCTTCCTTAAGAATTTCTGACATTGCTATTAACTTAATTTTATAACCAAATTCAGATGCATAATTATGGTCAATTAATTCAATACCTTCGATACCCCTTAAATGGATTGTATCAACTGAAGGAAATTCAGAAAATATAATTGCATTCAATATTGATAATTTATGGGCAGAATCAACACCATTAATATCAAGTGTAGGATCAGATTCAGCAAAACCTTTATCCTTAGCCGCTTCCAAGGCGTCATTAAAGCTAATTTTTAATTTATCCATACTTGATAAAATATAATTAGAAGTACCATTTAAAATTGAGTAGACCTCTTTAATCTCGTTAACAATTATCCCTTCTTTTAAGGTCTTAATAACTGGTATACCACCTGCTACAGACGCCTCAAAACCTACAAAATTATTATTTTCTTCAGAAATTTTAGATAACTCTTTTCCATGTTTTGAAAGAAGTGCTTTATTTGCAGTAATAAAGTTCTTGCCATTATTCAGTGCTGTTATTGCTAAATCATAAGCAACACCGTCTTCACCACCGACCAACTCTAAAATAGTATCAATATTCTTATCCTTTGCTAGATCAATTGGATTTTCAGACCATTTATAGTTATCTGTATTAAAGCTTCTTTCCTTTTTTTTAGAATTTGCAGATATCGATTTAACATTGAATCTTATATTGTAGTTTTTTTCAAAGTAGTTTGAATTTTTTTCGATGCTTTTAATTACACCTGAGCCGACTATACCAAGTCCAATAATTCCTATATTTAGTTCTTTAATCATTTCATAATTTTTTTAAGGTTTCTGGCGGCTTGCCTTACTCTTTGTTCATTTTCTACCATTGAAAGTCTAATAAATCCCTCTCCGTATTCACCAAAGCCTAATCCAGGTGATACAGCAATATCAGCTTCTTCAAGTAAAAGTTTGGAAAATTCAAGTGAAGTTAATTTCTTAAATTTCTCGGGGATTGGTGACCAAGCAAACATTGTGGCTTTTGGCGGAGGAATATCCCAACCAGCTTTTGAAAATGAATCAATTAGAATATCTCTTCTATCCTTATATATATTTCTAATATCATCTATTACACCCTGGTCGCTATTTAATGCAGCAACAGAGGCTACTTGTATAGGTGTAAAAGCCCCATAATCAAGATATGATTTTATTCTTGTTAATGCTGAAATTAGGTATTCATTACCAACTGCAAATCCCATTCTCCAACCTGGCATTGAAAATGTCTTAGACAAAGAAGAAAATTCAACGGCGATATCTTTAGCGCCGTTGATTTCTAATATTGATGTAGGTTTGTCCTCCTCAGAAAAATAAATTTCTGAATATGCCAAATCCGACATTATAATTATTTCTCTTTTTTT
>JAYZKD010000053.1:0-9073 GCA_036163815.1 Pseudomonadota bacterium
ACTCATAATTTATTTCTGGAAAAACGATATGCTCTTTTATACCAAAAGCATAATTACCATTCCCATCAAAACTTTTAGCATTTAGACCCCTAAAATCTCTAACTCTTGGTAAAGCAATATTTATCAATCTATCAATAAACTCATACATTACTTTCCGTCTTAATGTAACCTTCACTCCCACTGGAAGGCCTTCCCTTAATTTAAATCCAGCAATAGCTTTTTTTGCTATAGTTTTTATAGGCTTTTGACCTGAAATAGCCTGCAAAGCATCTACAGCCGAATTAATTTTTTTACTATCCAATACATTTTCTCCAATGCCCATATTTAAAACAATTTTAGCTACTTTTGGTACTTCCATTATGTTCTCATACCCAAATGCCTTAATTAAATCAGGTGTGCATTTTTCAATATATTGTTTCTGTAGTCTCGGAATTTCTATATTAGCCATTTATAAAGTCTCCTGATTTCTTGGAAAATCTCAATGTCATGCCTTTTTTATTCTCCTTAAAACCTACTCGTGTTGGTTTTTTACTTTTTGGATCAATTAACATCAGATTTGATTTATCTATTGGTGTTTCCTGTTCAATAATTCCACCCTCATCTCCTTGTGGTGTTGGTTTTGAATGCTTTTTAACTAAATTAATTCCTTGAACAATAGCTTTATTATTTTCTAAAACTCTAAGTACCTCGCCTTCTTTACCTTTATCTTTGCCTGTAGTTATAAAAACCTTGTCACCTTTTTTAATTTTTGAAGCCATTAAATCACCTCCGGAGCTAAAGAAACTATTTTCATTAAATTTTTAGCTCTCAATTCTCTTGTTACTGGTCCAAATATTCTTGTTCCAATTGGTTCACCTTGGGCATTAACTAAAACAGCCGCATTCGAATCAAATCTTATAGCGCTACCATCATTTCTTCTTATTTCCTTTTTTGTCCTAACTATTACAGCTTTTAAAACTTCACCCTTTTTCACTCTACCTCTAGGTATAGCCTCCTTAACTGATACAACAACTATATCACCAACAGATGCTGTTCTTCTCTTAGATCCACCTAAAACCTTAATACATTGAACAATTTTAGCTCCAGAATTATCTGCTACATCTAATTTTGATTGCATTTGTATCATAATAAAATTCCTAAATTCTAGCCCTAGTCCTCTAAAACAATCCAACTTTTAGTCTTTGAAATTGGACGACTTTCTTGAATTCTAACGATATCTCCAACTTTAAATTTGTTATTCTCATCATGCGTTTTATATTTTTTCGAACTTCTAACCGTTTTTTTAAAAAAAGGATCACTGTATCTTCTTTCAACTTTAACTGTTAGAGTCTTATCAGCCTTATCGCTAATTACTGTTCCTTTTAAAATTCTCTTAGGCATTTGAGGACTCCAATTCTTTTTTAAATTTATTTATATATGTTTTAGCTCTTGCTATATCTTTTTTTATCTTAGAAATTTTTGATGTATCGGCATTTTGACCAGAAATAATCTCTATCTTAAGATTAAATAACTCCTTCTTAAGGATTTCTAATTGGTCAATTAGCTGATCGTTAGTTAAATCCCTTATATTTTTTTTCTTTTTTGCCATTATTTAATACTTTCGCCTGGTCTAGTTACAATTTTTGTTTGTAATGGTAATTTAGAGGAACCTAAATTTAGGGCCGTAAAAGCAATATCTGAAGGAACACCATCTATCTCAAACATAATTCTACCGGGTTTAACCTTAGCAGCCCAATATTCTGGAGTGCCTTTTCCTTTCCCCATACGAACTTCAGTGGGTTTTTTTGAAACAGGAACATCAGGAAAGATTCTTATCCAGACTTTTCCGGCTCTTTTCATATGCCTTGTAATAGCTCTTCTTGCAGCTTCAATCTGTCGAGAAGTCACTCTTTCCGCCGTTGTAGCTTTTAAACCATAAGAACCAAAGTTTAAAGCCGTTCCACCTTTGGCTTTTCCTTTAATTCTACCTTTATGGGCCTTTCTGTATTTGGTTTTCTTTGGTTGTAACATTTTCTTATTATTTTCCTAAGTTTTGCTCTAAAGCTTTATCACCAGATTTATCTTCTTTCGCAAAAGGATTATGCTCCATAATATCTTCAAGATAAATCCAAACCTTTATTCCGATAATCCCATAAGTCGTTAAAGCCGAAGCAACTCCATAATCTACATCTGCACGCAAAGTATGAAGAGGGACTCTTCCTTCGCGATACCATTCTGTTCTTGCAATTTCTGCGCCTCCTAATCTACCAGCACAATTTATTCTGATCCCTTTTGCTCCTAGCCTCATAGCCGATTGAACAGATCTTTTCATAGCTTTTCTAAAACCTACTCTTCTTTCAAGTTGTTGGGCTATATTTTCAGCTACCAATGTAGCATTTGTTTCTGGTTTTCTTACTTCAACAATATTAACAACGACATCAGAAAGAGTTAGTTTTTGTAATTTTTTTCTTAAATTTTCTATCTCAGAACCTTTTTTTCCAATAATTAATCCTGGTCTTCCTGAATAAATTGTTACAAGACATTTTTTATGAGGGCGTTCTATTACAACCTTAGATATTGCAGCGTTCTTAAGGTCTCTCAGGATCATTTTTCTCATATCCAAGTCTTCCTTCAAAAGATTAGAATATTCATTTTTTCCAGCATACCATCTAGAATCCCATGTTCTATTTATACCTAACCTCATACTTATAGGATTTACTTTCTGTCCCATTACTTTTCTACCTTTTTATCTTTTTCTTTTAAAACAATTGTTAATTGACTAAATGGCTTTAAAATCTTAGCTGCCCTACCTCTAGCCCTTGCTCTCCATCTCTTCATAACCATATCTTTTCCTACATACGCTTCATCTACATAAAGCTTATCAATATCTAACGCATGATTATTTTCAGCATTAGCAATAGCGCTTTCAAGAATAGCCTTAACTGTAAGAGAAATTCTCTTTTTGGAAAACTCTAGATAAGATAGAGCCTCATCAACTTTTTTTCCTCTAATTGATTTAGCTTCAAGGTTTAATTTATAAGGACTGATTCTTATCATCTTTCCTTTAGCCTTAGAAGTCGCCTTACTATTATTTTCAATAACATCATTCATTTAAGTTCTCTTTGCAGATTTGTCTGCTGTATGTCCATAATAGGTTCTTGTTGGAGCAAACTCGCCAAATTTATGTCCTACCATATCCTCAGATATTAAAACTGGAATGAATTTTTGACCATTATGAACTCCAAAATTTAGACCTACAAATTGGGGTAATATTGTTGAGCGTCTACTCCATATTTTAATTACATCTTTTCTTCCAGATTCTCTTGCAGCTTCTGCTTTTTTTAGCACATAACTTTCTACATATGGTCCTTTCCAAACTGATCTAGCCATAATTACCTTCTCTTTCTTTTTTGATGTCTACTTCTAATAATATATTTATCAGAACTTTTATTTGATCTAGTTTTTTTACCTTTAGTTGGAACACCCCAAGGAGTAACCGGATGACGGCCACCAGAAGTTTTACCTTCGCCACCTCCATGAGGATGGTCTACAGGATTCATAACAACACCCCTAACTGATGGTCTTTTTCCACTCCATCTATTTCTACCAGCTTTAGCTAATTTTTGATTTGAGTTGTCAGGATTTGAAACGGCTCCGATGGTTGCATAACATTCAGCTGGAATTAACCTCTGTTCACCTGATGTCAATCTAATAATCGCCATACCTTGATCTCTACCAACTAGTTGGGCAAAAGTACCTGCTGAACGAATAAGTTGAGCTCCTTTTCCTTGTTTCATCTCAATATTATGTATAATTGTGCCTATCGGTATTTTAGTCATGGGCAGTGCATTACCTGGTTTAATATCTGCTTCAGGTCCTGAAGAAATCTTATCTCCTACTGATAACCTTTGCGGAGCGATAATATATCTAAATTCTTCATCATCATATTTTATTAAAGCTATAAATGCTGTTCTATTAGGATCATACTCTAACTTTTCGACAATACCTATAACTCCAATTTTATCTCTTTTAAAATCTATCTTACGATAAAGCCTTTTATGTCCTCCGCCACGTCTTCTTGCTGTAATTCTACCTTTATTATTTCGACCAGCTTTTGATGACAAACCTTCAGTAAGTTTTTTCATTGGTCGATCCTTGGATAGACTCGACTTATCAACTAAAACTAGACCTCTTTGTCCTGGGCTTGTTGGTTTGTATTGTTTTAATGCCATAATTTATTTCCTAAACACTACTCATTGTGTCAATAGTTTGACCTTCTTCTAATGTTATAATCGCATGCTTAAAATCTTTTCTTTTACCTTTGATATTCCTAAAATTTGTTGTCTTTCCTTTTCTTCTTAAGGTATTAATGGATTTAACTTTCACTTTAAATATTTCTTCGACACTCCTTTTAATTTGTCTTTTATTCGATTTCACAGAAACTTTAAAAACAACCTTATTTGACTCTGAAAGAAGAGTAGATTTTTCAGTGACTACAGGACTTAACAATATATCATAATTACTAGTACTCATTGACACTTCTCCATAACAGTATTTAAAGAATCCTTGGTAATTATAAGTTTTTTGTTGTTCAGTATGTCGTAAACGTTAATACCATCTACTTTTAAGAATTCTATATTTTTTATGTTTTTTGCGGCTTTAAGAAACGGACTGTCATTTGAAAAATTATTAACGATAAGTGAATTTGAAAGATCTAGTTTATCTATTTTAATTTTTAAATCTTTAGTTTGAGAGATATCAGAAAAATTTCCATCAACAAGAATAAGTTCGTTGTTTTTTGCTTTAGCGGATAAAGCATGCTTTAAACCTAATTTTCTTACCTTCTTTGGTAATTTAGTTGAATGATCTCTTATATTAGGGCCAAAAGCAGTTCCACCCCCTCTAAATAAATTAACTTTCTTAGTTCTGTGTCTAGCACCACCAGAACCCTTTTGACGCATTATTTTTTTGGTACTTCCGTTTATCTCAGATCTATTTTTAGTTTTACGACTACCATGTCTTTTTCTTGATAATTGCCAGGTTACAACTCGATGCAAGATATCTTTTCTAGGATCTAAACCAAAAATATTATCCTCTAGATCTTCAGAAGAAGTCTTTTCTGTTTCTATATTTATCATATTAACTTTCATCTTTATCGCCTGAATCAGATTTTTTATTTTCGTTTTCTTCAGAAATTTCTTCTGCTGGGGTTTCTTCTGCTGGGGTTTCTTCTGCTGGGGTTTCTTCTGCTGGGGTTTCTTTTTGAATGTTATGACCTTTTATACCGGCAGGTAAAGGTATATCCTCAGGTAAAGTCTTCTTTATTGCATCATTTAATACTACCCAACCTCCTTTTGGTCCGGGGATTGCCCCTTTAATAAAAATATATCCATTTTCTGAATCGGTTTTTACCACTTCTAAATTTTGAATTGTTGTTTTAGAAGAACCCATATGACCAGCCATTTTCTTACCTTTGAAAACTTTTCCCGGATCCTGACATTGCCCAGTTGATCCATGACTTCTATGACTAATTGAAACACCGTGAGAAGCTCTTAACCCACCAAAATTATGTCTTTTCATGGCACCTGCAAATCCTTTACCAATTGATATACCTGTTGCGTCAATAAATTGCCCTTCAACAAAATGTGAAGCTACTATTTCTGTTCCACTATCTATAAGATTATCTTCTGTCACTCTAAATTCAGATACTTTTAACTTTGGATTAACTTTGTTTTTCTTAAAATACCCTTCCATAGGTTTAGATAATTTTTTCTCTTTTATCTTACCCACTCCTATTTGGATTGCAGAATAGCCATTTTTTTCTTCAGTTAAAGAAGATATAACCTGGCAATTATCTAGATGTAAGACTGTAACAGGTATATGAGAACCTTCAGTAGAGAAAATTCTACTCATTCCTATTTTTTTGCATATAAGTCCAGTTCTCATTAATTACACCTATAATTTTATTTCAACATCTACACCAGCTGCTAAATCAAGCTTCATCAAAGCATCGACCGTTTGTGGAGTAGGATCAATAATATCCATTAATCTTTTATGTGTGCGTATTTCAAATTGCTCACGACTTTTTTTATCAATATGCGGACTTCTTAGTACAGTAAATTTTTCAATTCTAGTTGGTAGAGGGATTGGACCCCTTACATCCGCACCAGTTCTTTTAGCTGTATCCAAAATCTCCTTTGCTGAAGTGTCCAAAACCCTATGGTCATAGGCTTTTAATCTTATTCGTATATTTTGTTCTTTCACTTCTACCTCTTATTTAAGCTAATTTTGAAATAATCTCTTCAGAAACAGCCTTTGGAACTTCTTCGTAATGATCAAATTGCATCGTAAAGACTGCCCTTCCTTGCGACATGGATCTTAAATTATTCACATAACCAAACATATTTGCCAAAGGAACCATGCTATTTATGACGCTAGCTGTTCCTCTAGTTTCAGTACCAGCAACTTGGCCTCTTCGACTATTTAGATCTCCAATAATATCACCTAAATATTCTTCAGGAGTAACTACTTCAACACTCATGATAGGCTCTAATAATTTAATGCCCGCGTCCTTGCAAACTTCTCGGAATGCTGCTCGAGCAGCAATTTCGAATGCCATTACGCTTGAGTCAACATCATGATAAGCTCCGTCAATTAATCTCACCTTAAAGTCAATTATTGGAAATCCTGCCAAAGCTCCAGTATCTTTTATACTTTCAATACCCTTTGAGACACCTGGTATATATTCTTTAGGTATATTACCACCTACAATCTCACTTTCAAAAGAATAGCCTTCTCCAGGTTCAACAGGGCTTACAACAATCTTTAGTCTTGCAAATTGACCGGCACCACCAGATTGTTTTTTATGTGTATAATCAATTTCTGCTTCTTTAGAAAGAGTCTCTCTATACGCAACTTGAGGGGCCCCTACATTTGCTTCTACTTTGAATTCACGCTTCATTCTATCGACTAAAATGTCTAGATGAAGCTCCCCCATACCACTTATTACTGTTTGACCCGATTCATCATCCGAGGAAACTCTGAAGGATGGGTCCTCTTTAGCAAGCCTTTGTAAGGCTATTCCCATTTTTTCCTGGTCTGCCTTGGTCTTTGGTTCTACCGCGACTTCTATTACTGGATCAGGAAACTCCATTCTTTCTAGAATAACCTGGTCATTATTATGACATAAAGTATCTCCCGTAGTAGTATCCTTAAGACCTACTAATGCAACTATATCTCCTGCATATGCTTCTTTTATTTCCTCTCTAGAATTAGCGTGCATTAAAAGCATACGTCCAATTCTTTCTTTTTTTCCTTTTACTGTATTAATTAAAGTTTCACCTGATTGGATAACTCCAGAATAAATTCTTGCAAAAGTTAAGTTTCCAACAAATGAATCATTCATAACTTTAAATGCTAATAATGAAAGAGGCTCATCGTCAGAAGATTTTCTTACTATTTCGTCTTCAGAATCTGGTTTTACACCCTTAATAGATTCAACATCTGTAGGGGAAGGCATAAAGTCAACTACAGCATCAAGTAAAGGTTGTACGCCTTTATTCTTAAACGCAGTACCATTAAGAACAGGAACGAATGATTGATTTAAAACACCAGTACGAATACATTCCTTTAAAGATTCTTCGCTTGGCTCATTTCCTTCTAAATATTGCTCCATAATGTTGTCATCTTGTTCAACAGCCATCTCAACTAGAATTGTTCGATATTTTTCAGCTTGTTCTTTATAATCATCTCTTATTTCTTTATATTCAAATTCAGCCCCTAAATTTTCTTCTTTCCATATAACTTCCTTCATTGTTATGAGATCAATAATGCCCTCATAGTTATTTTCAGAACCTAATGGAAGCTGTATGACTAATGGATTAGAGCCAAGACGGTCTTCAATCATTTCAACACATCTATAAAAATCTGCACCAACTCTATCCATCTTATTAACAAAACACATTCTAGGAACATTATATTTATTTGCTTGCCTCCAAACTGTTTCTGATTGAGGTTCAACTCCTGCAACCGAATCAAAAACAGCTACAGCACCATCTAAAACTCTTAATGATCTTTCAACTTCAATAGTAAAATCAACATGCCCAGGAGTATCAATAATATTTATCCTTTTATCTTGCCAATAGCATGTAGTTGCAGCAGATGTAATTGTTATGCCTCTCTCTTGCTCTTGTTCCATCCAGTCCATAGTTGCAGCGCCGTCATGAACTTCACCTATTTTATAGCTCTTACCGGTATAATAAAGAATACGTTCTGTAGTTGTAGTCTTTCCAGCATCAATATGAGCCATAATACCTATATTTCTATAATCATTTAATGGAGTTGAACGACTCATAGTTTACCTCATTTACCAACGATAATGTGCAAAAGCTCTATTGGCTTCTGCCATTTTGTGGGTATCTTCTCTTTTCTTTACTGAATTACCCTTATTATTAGCCGCATCTATCAATTCAGAAGATAGTCTGTCACCCATAGTGTCTTCTCCTCTAGATCTTGCTGATAATATAATCCATCTAATAGCAAGGGCTTTTCTTCTTTCAGGCCTAACTTCTACTGGAACCTGATAAGTTGCTCCGCCTACACGTCTGGATCTAACCTCAACAGCGGGCATTACATTTTCAATCGCATCGTGAAATACCTTAACAGGGTCTGTTTTAAGCTTATCTTCAATTCTTTCTAAAGCACCATAAACAATCTTTTCAGCAACTGATTTTTTACCATCAATCATTAAATTATTCATAAATTTTGAAATAATAGGATCGCCAAATTTTGGATCGGGGTAGATTTCTCTCTTTTCAGCTCTTCTTCTTCTTGACATATTCTTCTACCTCAAAAGACCTTATTTAGGCCTCTTGGCTCCATATTTTGATCTTCTTTGCTTTCTATCTGAAACGCCCTGAGTATCAAGAACGCCTCTTAAAATATGGTATCGAACTCCAGGAAGATCTTTCACTCGTCCACCTCTAATAAGCACCACTGAATGTTCTTGAAGATTGTGTCCTTCACCCGGTATGTAACTAGTAACTTCATATCCATTAGAAAGTCTAACTCTAGCAACTTTTCTTAAAGCTGAGTT
>JAYZKD010000054.1:0-11904 GCA_036163815.1 Pseudomonadota bacterium
AGGCTCTAAGGAGAGTTTTAGGCGAGCATGTAACTCAAAAAGGATCTCAAGTTTCTTCAGAAAAGTTAAGATTTGATTTTAGTCATCAAAAATCACTTGAAAGTGAAGAAATTCTAGAAATTGAAAATGTAATTAATAATTTAATACAAAAAAATTCTCCGGTTAAAGTTGATATTCTTCCCTATGAAAAAGCTATTAATAGCGGGGCTCTTGCATTGTTTGGAGAAAAATATGATGATGAGGTTAGAGTGCTTTCTATGGGTGAAAATTCTTTTTCTAAGGAATTTTGCGGTGGAACTCATGTCAATAATCTTGGCGAAATTGAATTCTTTAAAATTACCTCACAAAGTTCTGTTGCATCTGGAATAAGAAGGATAGAGGCAATGACTGGCACTATTGCTCAGACAACTCCTTCACTAATAGATAAAATTTCAGAAAAATTGAGATCTAAAGAGGAAAAAAAATCTTCAAAATCTAAAACCCAGAATGTATCAAAATCTATATTGAAGGGAGAAATTATTAAAATAGGCGATACCAAAATTTTTGTTGATATATTAGATGGTGTTGATACAAAAAATTTAAGATTTCTTATTGATGAATGTAAAAAAGATTTATCATCAGGAGTTGTATGTTTAATTGCTGATTATAATGATAAGTTATCTATTGCTGTTGGTGTTACTGAAGATTTGTTAGAAAGATTTGACGCTGTTGAGTTAGTGCGAATAGGATCAATTGCTATGGGAGGAAAGGGTGGAGGTGGAAGAAGAGATATGGCTTTAGCTGGCGCAAAAGATAAGGAAAAATGTTCTGAAGGGATTGAGCAAATAAAAAAAGAAATTAGCAAAAAAAGTTAAGACATCTTTTTTTGTAAGTTTGTATCAATTTTACTAATAAAATCTTGTGTATTGAGCCAAGATTGTTTAGGTCCGACAAGCAAAGCAAGATCTTTTGTCATAAATCCCTTTTCGACGGTTCTTATGCAAACTTTTTCTAGTAGATTTGCAAAGTTTTTTAACTCTTCATTATCATCTAGTTTAGCTCTATGTCCTAATCCTCTAGTCCACGCAAATATGGAGGCAATAGAATTTGTTGAGGTTTCTTCGCCTTTCTGATGGAGTCTAAAATGTCTTGTTACTGTTCCGTGTGCTGCTTCAGCCTCAACAGTCTTCCCATCAGGTGTCATTAATACGCTAGACATCAGCCCTAAAGAACCAAAACCTTGTGCAACTGTATCTGATTGGACATCACCATCGTAATTTTTACATGCCCAAATAAACGCACCAGACCACTTTAATGCACAAGCAACCATATCATCTATAAGTCTATGCTCGTATTCAATATTTAATTTATCCATTTTTTTCTTATATTCGTTTTCATAAACTTCTTGAAATAGGTCTTTAAATCTTCCGTCATATTTTTTTAGAATGGTATTTTTTGTAGATAGATAAACAGGCCACTCTCTATCAATCCCGTAATTAAAACAAGCTCTAGCAAAGTCTCTAATTGAATCATCATGATTATACATGCCCATCGCTATTCCGCTATTTTCAAAATCATATATTTCTTCTTCTATTTTTTCTTTACCGTCCTCTGATACCCATTTTATTGACAATTTTCCTTTACCCGGAATTAAAAAATCAGTTGCTCTGTATTGATCGCCAAAAGCATGTCTTCCTATTACTATAGGTTGTGTCCATCCCGGAACTAATCTAGGTATATTTGAACAAATTATAGGCTCTCTAAAAACCGTCCCTCCCAAAATATTTCTTATTGTTCCATTAGGTGATTTCCACATTTCCTTAAGTCCGAATTCTTCAACTCTGTCTTCATCAGGTGTTATCGTTGCGCATTTAACCCCGACACCATATTTTTTTATTGCTTCTGCAGCATCTATTGTAATTTGATCGTTAGTTTTGTCTCTATATTCAACACCTAGATCATAGTAATGAAGATCAATGTCCAAATAGGGGAGGATTAATTTTTCTTTGATAAGATTCCATATAATTCTTGTCATTTCATCGCCATCAATTTCGACGACTGGATTATTTACTTTTATCTTTGACATCAATTCACCAATTTAATTCCCTCAATTATTGAATATCATATAGCGTATATATTTCAAGAATATGTTAGGTATATATAAGGATAATTGGAAAAATGCAAAAGATAGAGAAGAATAAAATAAAAATAATATTAGTTGAACCTCAATTATCTGAAAATATTGGTACATCTGCTAGGGCAATGTTAAATTTTGGCTTAACTAATCTATATATTATCTCCCCAAAACAAAACCACCTTTCCAAAAGATCATTAAGTGCATCTGCTGGTGCCGATTTCGTTTTAAAAAAAGCAAAGATTTTTGGATGCCTTGAAGATGCCTTGGAGAATATCTCATATGTCTTTGCATGTACGGTTAGAAATAGAGATATGATAAAACCTTTTTGTGGTCCTTTAGAATTATCTAATATTATCAATAGTATATCGAATAAATATAATGTAGGTATTATGTTTGGTAGAGAAAAATCCGGACTAACTAACACTCAAATTTCTTATGCTGATAAAATTGTTCAAATTCCAACTAATAAAAAATTCTCTTCATTAAACCTAGCTCAAGCTGTTGCTATTATAGCTTCCGAAATTAATCGCATAAATGAAGATTATGGAAAAAGTGAATTATTCACGAGTAATTCAATTCCAGCTAAAAAGAAAGAAGTAATTAGTTTTTTAAATCATTTAGAAAGAGCTCTTGATGCGTCTGGTTTTTTGAGGCCAGAAGAAAAGAAATCAACAATGATGGTTAATTTAAGAAATATTTTTTCAAGAACTGAGTTAACTAATCAAGATGTGCAAACATTAAGGGGAGTGATTACATCGCTTTTAAGATGGCCTGAAGGATATAAGGATCAAGAAATTCTTGAGAAAACAAAATTTATTGCTGACGGTTATGATAAAAACAAACAACAAAGAAATTGACTTATTTAATTTAGAAATGTACTAAGCCCTGTAATGAATTTTAAGGTATATTAAATTAATGACAAAAAGGCTAAGAGCAAAATATAAGATTGATCGAAGGATGGGGGAGAATATTTGGGGAAGGCCAAAAAGCCCTGTTAATCTTCGCTCTTATGGACCTGGTCAACACGGCCAATTAAGAAAAGCTAAACTTTCAGACTTTGGGCTACAAATTAGGGCTAAGCAAAAACTTAAAGGATATTATGGAAACATAAATGAAAGACAATTTAAAAATATATTTAAAGAAGCTGTAAGAATTAAGGGTGACACATCTGAAAATATTATTGGTTTGCTTGAGAGAAGATTAGATGCAGTTGTTTATAGAGCCAAGTTTGTTCCTACAGTTTTTTCTGCAAGACAATTTGTTAGTCATGGACATATAAAGGTAAATGGTAAAAGAGTTAATATTCCATCCTATAGGTTAAAAACCGGAGATTTAGTTGAGGTTAAAGATAAATCTAAAAGTTTGGAGATAGTTTTAAATGGTCAAGATTCTGGAGAAAGGGATATACCTGATTATATCGAATGTGATCAAAAGAAGTTAACAGCTAAATTAACAAGAATACCAAAACTTGATGAAGTTCCCTATCCAGTTCAGATGGAGCCAAATTTAGTTGTTGAGTTTTATTCAAGAAACTAGTTCTTTTTAATTAAATCTTTTAATTCTTGCTGTAATTCACCGGATTCAAACATTTCTTTTATAATGTCACAACCACCTAAAAGATCCCCTTTTAAATACAATTGAGGTATTGTTGGCCAATTAGAAAATTCTTTTATTCCTTCTCTTATATTTTCATCTTCAAGAACATTAGTAGAAGAAAAAGGTGCCTCGATATATGTTAATATCTGTACAACAGTACTAGAAAAGCCGCATTCGGGAAATAATGGCGTTCCTTTCATAAATAAATGAAGGTCGTCACTATTAATTTTATCTTCTATTATTTTCTTAATATTTTTATCCATCAATTCTACTCACCGATAGTTTTAATAGATAAAGCATGAAGCTCATTACCCATTTTTTTACCTAATGCCTCATATACCATTTTATGTTGCTCTATCCTAGACAAACCGATAAATTTTTTGGATCTTATGGTTACTGAAAAATGATTATCATCCCCAGCTAAATCATTAATCTCTATGTAAGATTCTGGAAAAGATTTTTTTATAATTTCTTCTAAATGTTCTTCTTTAATTGCCATCTTTAATCTTGTTCTAAATATTTATTAAACCAATTTTCATATAAATCTTTAATTTCTTTTATTTCGGATTTTTCATTATTAACTATAATACTTCCTTTGATAGTTTTTCCAATTATTTGATATGTTATATTTTCTTCATTCAACATTGATATAATTGTATCCGCATTCTCTTCTTTTGAAGAAATCACATATCTTGATTGGTCTTCCCCAAAAAGAAAGTAATGTAAATTTCTTTTATCAATATCAATTCTAAAACCAATCTCATTCTTCATCGACATTTCTGAAAGCGCTACAAGTAACCCACCATCTGAAATGTCATGACAAGTATCAATTAGAGATTTTTCAATTATATTTTTTACTGTTAGACCGTTTCTTTTTTCTTCTTTTAAATCCACCTTTGGCGGTAAGCCTTCCTTGAAATCCAGTAGTTCAGTAGCGTATATTGATTGAGTTAAATGTCCTTCTGTTTTACCTAAAACAATTATGACATCATTTTCTCTTTTAAAGTTATGATCAGCAAAAACTTTTAAATCATCAATAACCCCTACACCGCCTATCACCGGTGTAGGATTTATGCCTTTTCCATTTGTTTCATTATAAAGGGAGACATTTCCAGAAACGACAGGAAAATCAAGTTCATTACAAGCAGAAATCATTCCTTTAACAACGCCCGCAAATTGACCCATAATATCCTCCTTTTCTGGATTACCAAAATTCATACAATCGGTTATTGCGATTGGCCTAGACCCAACAGAAATAAGATTTCGCCAGGCTTCTGAAACAGCTTGTTTACCACCTTCGATAGGATCTGAAGCACAATAACGGGGCGTAGAATCGGAAGTTAGTGATAACCCTTTATTTGTGTCATGCACCCTAATAACAGCAGAGTCACCACCTGGTAAAAGAACTGTATCAGTCATTACCATGTGATCATATTGCTCCCAGACCCATTTTCTACTACATAAATTTGGAGACCCTATTAGCTTTTTTAAGACTTCGATAGGACTTGCTTTTAATAGAATTTCTTTAGTTATCTTTACCTCAGAGAATGTATTTATAATATAAGGTCTTTCGTATGAAGGAGCACCTTTTTCAAGAATATCCAATATTATTTCAGCCTTTTTGACTTTTTCATGATTGATTACCAATTTCTTTGTATCGGTTAATTTACCTATTACAGAAAAATCTAACTCCCACTTATCAAAAACTTCTTTAGCAATATACTCTTTATTTGGCTCTAAAATCATCAACATCCTTTCCTGACTTTCTGAAAGCATAATTTCATAAGCTGACATACCATCTTCTCGGCAAGGAACCTTATCTAAATCCAATTCAATACCTAACTCTCCTTTTCCTGCCATTTCAACGGCTGAAGAAGTTAGGCCAGCTGCTCCCATATCTTGAATAGCGACTATTACATCCATTTTCATTAATTCTAAACATGCTTCTAATAGTAATTTTTCAGAAAAGGGGTCTCCTACTTGTACAGTAGGGCGTTTTTCTTCTGAGTTATCATCAAATTCAGCTGAAGCCATTGTTGCTCCATGAATTCCATCTCTACCTGTTTTTGAGCCAACATATACAACTGAATTTCCTACTCCAGAAGCTTTTGAATAAAAAATCTTATCTGATTTTGCAATTCCTACACACATTGCATTAACTAATATATTATCATTGTATGAAGAATTAAATTCAACTTCACCGCCTACTGTAGGAATTCCCATACAGTTACCGTAACCCCCTATCCCAGAAACGACACCAGTTAAAAGATGCTTAGTTTTTTTATGAGAAATATGTCCAAACCTTAATGCATTTAATAAAGCTACAGGTCTTGCGCCCATAGTAAAGACATCTCTTAATATGCCTCCTACCCCTGTAGCCGCACCTTGATAGGGCTCAATAAATGATGGATGATTGTGGCTTTCCATTTTAAATATTGCAGCAAAACCGTCACCAATATCAATTACTCCTGCATTTTCTCCTGGCCCTTGAATAACAAATTTATTTTTTGTAGGAAGTTGTTTAAGCCAAAATTTAGATGACTTGTAAGAGCAATGCTCTGACCACATAGCAGAAAATATTCCTAGTTCAGTTAATGATGGTTCTCTTTTTAAAGATTTAAGAATGAAGTCATATTCTTGTTCGTTAATTCCATGCTCTTTAACTAATTCTCTTGAGATCTGACTCATAGTAAAGACTCCGCAATAGATTCAAAAAGCTTTTCTCCATCAGTTAGTTTTGTAATTTCACATGTTGCTCTTTCAGGGTGTGGCATCATCCCTAATACATTACCTTCTTTGTTTATAATTCCGGCTATATTATAAATTGAACCGTTTGGGTTAGATATTTGATCGGTATTTCCCTCTAAATCACAATACTTAAAAACAATCTGATCTCCATCTACTATCTCTTTTAAAGTATCGTCATTGGCAAAAAAATTACCTTCATTATGCGCTATAGGGATATTAATTATTTCATTTCTTGAATATTTATTAGAAAATTTTGTATTACAATTGTTTACTTTCAAACTTACTGTTTTACATAAAAAAGAAAGGCAATTATTCTTTATAAGGGTACCAGGGAGAAGCCCAGATTCAGCTAAAATTTGAAATCCGTTACATACTCCAAGTGTAGGCATTCCTCTAATTGCTTCTTTTTTAATATCTTTCATTATAGGGCTATTAGCAGCAATTGAACCGCAACGAAGGTAATCACCAAATGTAAATCCTCCAGGAACAACCACTAAATCACAGTTAGGTAAATTTGTTTCTTTATGCCACACCATTACGGGCTTAATTTTTGCAACTTTTTCTAAGGATACTGCAATATCTCTATCACAATTTGAGCCAGGAAAAACAATTATGGCGGCCTTCATTTATTCTTCCTTATCGATAATTATTTCATAATCTTCTATAATGAGATTAACCAAAAGTTTTTTACACATAGCATCAACAATTTCTAAAGATTTTTCTTTATTTTCATTAAGATCAATTTCGATAATTTTACCTTGCCTAACATTGTTTATATTCTTAAAACCTAATTGACTTAAAGAATTTTCTATCGCTTTGCCCTGAGGATCTAGAACGCCACCTTTGGGCATTATTTTTACATTTAATTTCATTTGTTAAATTTGTTTTTGAAAGTCTATTCCTAACCGAGTCGCAACTTCTTTGTAAGCATCAATCAATCCACCCAGGTTTTTTCTAAATCGATCCTTATCAAGTTTTTCTGATGAGGATTTATCCCATAATCTGCATGAGTCTGGGCTTATTTCGTCAGCTAAAATAATATTAGTTACTTTATTTTTGGTAATTCGACCAAATTCAATTTTAAAATCAACCAATTTGATATTTATAGATGCAAATAGTTTGCTCAGTAGATTATTAATTATTAATCCTTGATTTTTGATATCATTTATTTCGTTTTCTGAAGCATATCCTAGGACATCAATATGTTCCTCAGATAAGATGGGGTCATCTAGTTCATCACTTTTAAGAGTAAATTCAACTAAAGGCCTTTTTAGTTTTAAACCTTCTTCAATACCTAATCTATTGCTTAAAGTTCCAGTTGCTATATTTCGTACGATTACTTCGACAGGTATTATTTCAACTTTTTTTATTAGCTGCTCTCTATTATTTAGTCTTTCTATAAAGTGGTTATCAACTCCATTATCTTTTAGGTATTTAAATATGAATTCACTTATTAGATTATTAAGAATCCCTTTTTCACTTATCACTTCGTGTTTCTTTTTATTAAATGCAGTTGCATCATCTTTAAAATATTGGATAATTTTGTCATTATCTTTATGAGCAAATAATTTTTTTGCTTTTCCTTCATAAATTAAATCTTTACTACTCATTCTTCTCTTCTAATCATTTTGATTTACTTATATTTAATAGATTCTTCTGACAATTGTACTTTTAAATAAGAAATAGCCCTTTCTAAAGATAGTTTGTTTTTTGATGAAAGTTCTATATTTACTCCAAAATCTTTCTTAGAATCAAAAAATGGGTAACTTCCTATTTCCAAATCTAAATGAGCATTTAAAGTTTTTTCTAGTATTTTAGCTATTTCACCTTCTGGAACTTTAACTTGTATATTTATTCGGTTAACTCTTTTTTGAGGATTGATATATTTAAGAGATTCGTCGAGCATAGATCGCATAATCTTAGGAATGCCAGCAAATACAAATACATTTCCTATTTTAAATCCAGGTGCACCAGATATTTTATTATGAATTAATTCTGCTCCAACAGGAATCCTTGCCATTCTTTGTCGAACTTCATTAAATTCGGAGTTATTCTTTTTGTAATAATTTTCTAAGATATTATATGCATCTTTATTGGTTTCTATTTCTACCTGAAAAGCTTCAGCGATACTTTCAGATGTTATATCATCATGGGTAGGGCCTATACCTCCAGTTGTGAAAACATATTTATACTTTTCTCTTAAGGTGTTTATGGATGAAATTATTTCATCCTTGTCATCCGGTATAGTTCGACATTCTAATACTGAAATACCATAATTATTTAAAGTCTTAGTAATATGGCTAAAATTAAGGTCTAGCGTCCTACCTGATAAAATTTCATTGCCAATGATAAGAACTGCTGCATTTTCTGATTTTGATTTTCTCATATTATTTTTTATCAGTTTAGTTTAATAGCGACAATACAGATACTAGAAGTAAAAGAAATTTTAATATATAAGTTTCTAATGGATTATATTGAAGAAAGAAAAGCTTCTGGAAGAATAACAGGTCAAATAAAATTACATCAAAAGGAAGATTTTGATGGAATGAGGAAGGTTGGAAAGCTTGCGGCTCAATTGCTTGATTTATTTGTCAAAGAAGTTAAGCCAGGTATAACAACTGAAGATCTAGATAAGATTGCGCTTGAATTTACTTTGGATAATAATGCTATATCTGCTCCGTTGAATTATCGTGGATTTAAAAAATCAATATGCACCTCAGTAAATCATGTCGTTTGTCATGGAATTCCAGGAAATAAGGTTTTAAATGAAGGTGACATAGTAAATATAGATGTAACTTTAATATTAGATGGATGGCATGGAGATTCTTCAAGAATGTATTGCGCGGGAGAGCCCTCAATTAAGTCAAGGAAATTAATAAACACTACTTATGAAAGTTTGGTTTCTTCGCTTGAATTAATTAAACCAGGTTTTTTGTTAGGAGATTTGGGTAATTATATTCAAAAATATGCTGAAAACAGAGGCTTCTCTGTTGTTAGGGAGTTTTGCGGACACGGTATTGGAAGGATATTTCATGATGAACCAAACATATTACATTACGGTCTTGAAGGAACCGGAATAGAGATTAAAGAAGGAATGTTTTTTACTGTTGAGCCCATGATTAACGCAGGAAAGGCAAACACAAAAATGTTATCAGATGGATGGACTGCAGTCACAAGGGATAGAAGCTTATCTTCACAATTTGAGCATTCAATAGGAGTAACTTCCGATGGAATAGAAGTTTTTACAGAATCTCTGAATAATACAGGAAATCCAATTGCTGTTTAGTTTCTTAAATTTAAATAAAGGAAAATTATGATACCTAGATATTCTCGAAAAGAAATGACCGCAATTTGGGATGAGGAGAATAGATTCAATATTTGGATTGATATCGAGGTTGCGGCTTTAGAGGCTATGGAAGAATTACAGATTGTTCCTAAAGGCACTGCTTCAAAAGTAAAAAAACAGGCCAATTTTGATATCAATAGAATTAATGAAATTGAAAAGGAAATTAAACACGATGTTTTAGCTTTTTTAACAAATTTATCAGAGAGTGTAGGCCCTGAGTCTCGTTTTATTCATCAAGGCATGACTTCATCTGATGTAATAGATACCTGCTTAAATATACAATTGAAAGAAGCGGGAAATGTTTTGTTAGATGGTATAAATAATCTTCTTGGCGCCCTAGAAAGAAAAGCTATTGAGCACAAGAATACGATTTGTATAGGTAGAAGTCATGGAATTCATGCGGAACCTACAACATTTGGTTTGAAGATGCTTCAGGCTTACGAAGAGTTTCAAAGAAATAAGGAAAGATTAAATAACGCAATCGAAGAAATAAGCACATGTGCGATTTCAGGTTCAGTAGGAACTTTTGCAAATATTGATCCATATGTAGAAGAATATGTTGCTAAAAAATTAAATCTTAAGGTTGAGCCAATTTCTACCCAAATTATTCCAAGAGACAGACATGCGGCTTTCTTTTCGGTATTAGCAATAATAGCGAGTTCTATTGAAAGGCTTGCTACAGAGATTAGACACTTACAAAGGTCAGAGGTTATGGAGGTCGCAGAGTATTTTTCTGAAAATCAGAAAGGGTCATCTTCTATGCCACATAAAAGAAATCCAATCTTAACAGAAAACCTAACCGGTCTCGCGAGGATTGTAAGAAGTTCAGTTGTTCCTGCTTTAGAGAATGTTGCACTTTGGCATGAAAGAGATATTTCTCATTCTAGTGTTGAACGGATGATAGCTCCAGATTCAACTGTCACCTTAGATTTTGCAATAAATAGGCTTGTAAATGTTATTGAAGAATTAATAGTATATCCTGAGCATATGGAAAGAAATTTAAATCAATTTGGAGGTTTAATCTTTTCGCAACGTTTATTACTTGAATTAACTCAAAAGGATGTTAGTAGAGAGGAATCATATAAAGCGGTACAAAAAAATGCCATGCAGGCATGGGAAAGTTTTGGCGTATCAGAGTCATTTAATTTTGAAGAATTAATTAAGAAAGATAAATTCATTTCTTCAATTTTATCCAAGAAAGAGATAGAAGATATTTTTGATTTAAAGTATCACATAAAGAATATAGATAAGATTTATAAGAGGGTATTGGGGTAATTAATGCGGACATGGTGGAATTGGTAGACACATCAGACTTAAAATCTGAAGGAGATTATCTCCGTCCCGGTTCGAGTCCGGGTGTCCGCACCAAAAATTATTCATCTTTTAAAGTATCTAAATAATCAATAGCATCAATTAGTTTATATAATGTTCCGCAATATGGGCATATTATTTCATTTTTTTTACCCATTTCCAAATAGATGTGAGGATGATCATGAGGCTCTGAAGCACCGATGCAAGTAAATTTTGAAAAAGTTAATTCTATAACTTTCTCACCTTTATCATTGGCTATTTTTGGAATTTCGTTCATTTTATAAATTCTTAGGCAAATAAAGATGCATACCTGCATCTGAAATTAATGTTTCTCCGGTTATATGTTCTGCTCCTTCCATGCAGAAAAACACAACACTGTCAGCAATATCATCAGGAGTTCCCGCTTTTTTTAAAGGAGTTATATTTTCTTGATCTTTTTTTATCTTCTCAAATGTTTCTTTACCAAATCTATTTTCAAACCAACCAGTTGCTATGAACCCCGGACAAACTGTGTTTACTCTAATTTCGGGACCCAAAGATTTTGCCAGCGATAGTGTCATTGTATTTAAAGCACCTTTTGACGCAGCATATGCAATGGATGATCCTATACCAGTTTTACCTGCGATTGATGATATATTCACTACCGAACCAAAACCGTTTCTTCTCATATGAGGTTCGACAGCTCTTATCATTTGATAAGGCCCTACAACATTCACTTTATAAATACTAATAAAATCTTCATCAGATAGTTGATCAAGTTTAGAATGATCAGCAAACTTAGTTGTTC
>JAYZKD010000055.1:0-24635 GCA_036163815.1 Pseudomonadota bacterium
GTTATGCATTTTGTAGAAAGTATTTCAAAGGCATTATTTGATTTAGCAGTCTCTTTTTTTTCGAGAAGTATAGCTGTACAAACATCGCCAAAAATGAAATGACAATCTCTATCTTTGAAATCTAAATGCCCTGTAGTAACTTCGGGATCAACTATAAGAATTGTTTGAGCACTTCCAGATTTAATCATGTCTGCAGCTGCTTGAATTCCAAATGTAGCCGAAGAGCATGCAACATTCATATCAAAAGCAAAGCCACCAATTCCCAATATTTGTTGAACTTCAATAGATACAGCCGGATAAGCTCTTTCTAGATTAGAGCAAGCCGTAATGACAGCATCAATATCCTCAGGACCTTTACCAGCTTTATCCATCGCTTCTTTACCAGCTTTAACTGCCATTTCGGCGAGTAAAGATGGTTCATCATCGCTTCTCTTTCTTAAAATTGGATGCATGATTTCTGGGTTGAGTATGCCATTTTTATCCATTACATATCGATTTTTAATTCCTGAAGCATTAAAGATAAAATCTTCGCTAGATGATTCAAGAGGCTCCATTTCACCTTTAGTTATAGAATCCTTATTTAAGGTATTAAAATTTTCCGCATAGGTATTATAGGCCTTAACCAACTCTTCATTACTGATTGAGTCTTCGGGTGTAAATACCCCGGTTCCACTGATGACTATTTGATCCATTTTCATAAAAAAATAATAACAGAAAAATTATTTATGTTAATCTTTTTGACATTTTAAATGATGTGGGCATGAAATTAAATGGTCATTAATCATACCTGTTGCTTGCATGAAAGAATATATAATAACAGGTCCGCAGAATTTAAATCCTAGAATTCTTAATTCCTTTGAAATTTGTTCCGAGATATTGGAATAACTTGGGATTTCAGATAGTTTTTTTCTAGAGTTGATTATGGGTTTATAATTTACATAACTCCAAAAAAAGTTAGAAAAGCTTTTAGGTTTGTAAAATTCTTTTTGATAAATTTGGGCGTTATTTATCGTTGAAATGATTTTTTTATGATTTCTAATTATTCCTTCATTTTTCATTAATTCGTCTATTTTTTTATCATTGTAATTAGCGATAATCTCTGGATTAAAGTCATCAAACGCTATTTTGAAATTGTTTCGTTTCTTTAAAATTGTAATCCAACTTAAACCCGCTTGAAAACTTTCAAGAATAAGCATTTCAAATAATTTTTTATCCTTGTATTCCGGGATTCCCCACTCTTTGTCATGATAAGAAATATATTCTTCACTTGAATTTGCCCATTCACAATATCCATTTCTATTATTGGACATTTATATTTAGACCATCTGGGATAGAGAATGTTAATTTACACTCTTCTCCATTAACTAGAACCTTATTAGGATGATCTTTAATTGATTTAAAGCTATCCGTTTTAAGTAATGCAATTCCATTATCTTGAGTTACTTTTATGATTTGACCAATTTTTTTATTTTCAAAATGTATTTCGCCTTTTTTTATATCTTGTTCTTTGTGTTTGAATGGAAATATTCTTTTTTTTACTATGCCTTTTCTATACATTCTCGAAGTTACCTCCTGACCAATAAAGCATCCTTTGTTAAAAGAAATTGTATTAAGAATATCGTAATTTAATTGCATAGGAAAATATTCATTTGGATCGATATCTTCACCATCCTCAACAATACAAAGAGATATTTTTTTCGTTTCGTATAAATTTAAATTGTTAGTGATTTCACCAGTTTTTTTTCTTATACCTCTCCATCCTAGGTTGTTGTTTCTTGGGTCCAATCGCATATCTGGGAATATTTGTTCAGTTGAAGATATAACTTCAAGATCTGATCTATCTTCAATATTGATATTAGACATAAGTTTATAAAATCCTATTTTTTCTTTTAACGATTCTAATGATTTATGGTGTACATCTAACAAAAATCCATCTTCATTCTTAAATAAAAAGAAATGATGAAGAAGTTTTCCTTGAGGAGATAATAAACAGCTTGAAAAGAAATCCTGTTTCGTGTTTTCCAAATCAATAGTTATGATTGATTGCAAGAAATCATAAGAGTCTTTGCCGATTAGTGAAAAAACAACTCTGTTGTTTAATTGTATAATTTCATCATTCATAAAAATTTATGTTTAAATTAAGTGTTATTGTATTAGTATAATGAAATAGGAATACCGTTACAATGTCATTCGATACCATCTTTAAAAATGCTAACATAACCAATGAAGATTCTTCTTATAGTGCTGATATTGGGGTTAAAGATGGAAAAATTTTTGAAATCGGAAATTTAAAAGATTTTTCAGATAATGTGATTGATTTAAGTAATCTAACTTTAATTCCAGGGGTTATTGATAGCCAGGTACATTTTCGAGAACCAGGCGCTGAACATAAAGAGGACTTGAATTCAGGAACTAAGGCGGCAATATTAGGTGGAGTTACTGGTGTTTTTGAGATGCCTAATACCGATCCTTCTACAACCAATTTTAATGCTTTAAAAGATAAGTTTAGTCGCGCTGAGAAGAGATCCTTTTGTGATTATGCGTTTTATGTTGGAGGAACTGTAGATAATAGCGATGAGTTACCTTCTTTGGAAAAGGTGGAAGGTTGTTGTGGAGTTAAGGTGTTTATGGGGTTAAGCACAGGCTCTTTATTAGTTTCAGGCGACGACGATCTTGATAAAATTCTTTCTAAGATAAATCATAGAGCTTCTTTTCATTCGGAAGACCAGGATTCTCTAGAGGATAGAAAAAAATATAGAGTGACTGGTGATACTAATTCTCATGAAATTTGGAGAAATGATGAGCAATGCTTTATAGCAACAAAAAGACTTATAAATTTAGCAAGAAAACATAATAAGAATGTACATGTTCTGCATGTTTCTACAGCACAAGAAATAGAATTATTATCTCAAAATAAAGATATTGCATCAGTAGAAATTACTCCTCAGCATCTCACATTGGTAGCTCCAGATTGCTATAATGAGTTGGGTAATTATGCTCAAATGAATCCTCCAATTAGAGGGATTGAACACCAAGAAAAATTATGGGAAGCGATTAATAATGGTGTAGCTGATATTATTGGCTCTGACCATGCACCACATTCAAAAGAAGAAAAAGATCAAGAGTACCCTAATTCACCATCAGGAATGCCAGGTGTTCAAACTTTGGTACCAATAATGTTAAATCATATCAATAATGAAAAATTGACCTTGAATAGATTTGTTCAATTAACTAGCTCAAATCCTTCAAGGCTTTTTGGCATAAGGAATAAAGGTTTTATTGAAATTGGAAATGATGCTGATTTTACTGTTCTGGATATGAAAAAAGAAAATGTAATAGAAAATACTTGGATTAATAGTAAATGCGGTTGGACACCGTATGATGGAATGAAAGTTAAGGGTTGGCCAATCATGACTATAATAAGAGGAAGCATGGTTATGAGAGAAGGTGAAGTAGACCAAGACCCCATTGGAAAGCCAATGAATTTTAAAAGATAATTGTTTGGAGGAAAATATGTCAGATACTTTTAAAGCCATAAGAATAGATAAAGATGATGAGAAGCAAAAAGTAAATTTAGTTGAATTAAATGAAAATGATTTAATGGAAGGTGATGTTTTAGTAGATATCACTCATTCTACTTTAAATTTTAAAGATGGTTTAGCTTTAACGGGATCATCACCAGTTGTTAGAACTTTCCCAATGATACCGGGAATTGATTTTAGTGGTGTGGTTAAAAATTCTGATAGTGATAAATTTTCGGAAGGTGATAGAGTTGTATTAAATGGTTACGGTTTATCAGAAAGTCATTTTGGTGGTTATTCTGAACGAGCCAGAGTTAATTCTGATCATTTATTAAAATTACCTGAAAACATCAATAATAAACAAGCTATGGCAATTGGTACTGCTGGTTATACGGCTATGTTATGTGTATTGGCTCTAGAAGATCATGGAATAACCCCTGCTGATGGTACAATCTTAGTATCTGGAGCTTCAGGTGGAGTTGGGTCTGTTGCAATATCTTTACTTTCAGATCTTGGTTTTAATGTTGAGGCATCGACTGGAAAAACAGAAGAGAATGAGTATTTAAAAAGTTTGGGCGCTAATTCAATCATAGATAGATCAGAATTATCTGAGCCTTCTAAACCTTTAGGAAAAGAAAGATGGTCAGGCGCAATTGATTCAGTTGGGAGTCAAACTTTAGCTAATATTCTTGCCCAAATAAAATATGGAGGAGCTGTTTCAGCTTGTGGTCTTGCGCAAGGAATGGACCTTCCGTCTACTGTAATGCCCTTTATTCTTCGTGGAGTTTCTCTTCTTGGTATCGATTCTGTTATGGCGCCTATGAGCGCTAGAGAAAGAGCCTGGAAAAGACTTAGCTCAGATATAAATATTCAAAAATTAGAAGAAATGGTTGTAGAAACATCATTAGATAAAGTTGAGGCTTTAGGCAAAGAGATCTTGTCGGGAAATATTAGAGGAAGAGTTGTTGTAAATATTTCTGAAGAATAAAAATTCTATTAAGTTCTTAATTCTTTCAATCTTTCTGATATTAAGAAAGCTAGATCTAGCGCCTGATTGGCATTTAGCCTAGGATCGCAATGTGTATGGTATCTATCTGTTAGATCTTCTTCGGAAATTTCTTGTGTACCGCCCAAGCATTCTGTTACATTTTGCCCAGTCATTTCAATATGTACTCCGCCAGCGTGAGTACCTTCTGATTTATGAATATCTATAAATTCTTTTACCTCTGTTAAAATGCTATCAAGTGGTCTAGTTTTATATCCGTTTGATGCTTTAATTGTATTTCCGTGCATGGGATCACAAGACCAAACAACTTTTTTACCTTCAGATTCTACAGCTTTTATTAACTTTGGAAGATGTTGACCAACATTGTTAGCGCCATATCTTGCAATAAGAGTTAATCTTCCTTCTTCATTAGATGGATTAATTATATCAATTAGTTTTATTAACTCATCAGCCTCAAGTGAAGGACCACATTTAAGTCCTATAGGATTATTTATACCTCTTACAAACTCTATGTGTGCACCATCTGGTTGACGGGTTCTGTCTCCAATCCATAACATATGTGCAGATGTGTCATACCATTCGTCAGTCGTTGAATCTATTCTTGTTAAACATTCTTCATATCCTAATAAAAGTGATTCATGACTTGTATAGAAATCAACAGATCTTAATTCTGGAGTTGTATCAGAATTAATTCCTACAGCATCCATAAAGTCTAAAGTTTCCGATATTCTGTTTGCAAGGGCTTCATATTGTTCACCTTGTTTACTTTCTTTGACAAAGCCCATGTTCCATCTATGAACATGGTCAAGATTTGCATATCCTCCTTGTGCAAAAGCCCTAAGTAGATTTAAAGTTGAAGCTGATTGCCTATAAGCCATTATCTGTCTTTCAGGATCTGGTATCCTTAATTTTTCATCAAACTCTATATTATTAATTATATCTCCTCTATAACTTGGCAACTCGATATCACCTTGTTTTTCAAGAGGAGCAGACCTTGGTTTAGCAAATTGTCCTGCGATTCTCCCTACTTTTATTATTGGGCACCCAGCACCAAAAGTTAAAATTATTGCCATTTGAAGAATTACCCTAAAAGTGTCTCTAATATTGTCAGGATGATGTTCTGCAAAACTTTCTGCACAATCACCACCTTGTAATAAAAAGGCTTCTCCACGAGAAACTTTAGCCAGGTTTTCCTTTAATCTTCTTGCTTCACCAGCAAAAACTAGAGGAGGGTAAGATGAAAGACGAGATTCAACTTTTTTCAAATTCTCATTATCATCGTATTCTGGCACTTGCAGAATAGTTTTTTTTCTCCAACTATCTTTTGACCAATTTTCAGTCACAATAATCTCCGAAATAGTGAGAAGTCGTTATAAATCATTAAATTATTCTTTAATAGTAATTTATAAAATTTTTATTCTTTGTTAGTTAAAGAAGTAGGAGCAAATATTACTCATTTGACTAAAAAATGGTAATATATGTGATATTAATACTACATATACTAATATATTCAACATTTTACAGCTTAAAGTAATCTACATCCGGCTAGCATTCATATCTGCGGAATCATCTATCTGATCACGATATTTTTTAAATTCTAACCTTGCAACAGCTCTATTATGAACTTCATCTGGCCCATCAACAATTCTTAATGTTCTTGCTCCTGCATAAGCCTTGCCAAGACCAAAATCTGTTGTAACACCACCACCACCATGAGCCTGAATAGCATCATCAATAATATCTAGTAATGTACGGGGTGCTTTTACTTTGATCATTGCTATTTCTGCCCTAGCAACTTTATTACCAACTGTATCCATCATATATGCCGCTTTCATAGTGAGTAGTCTTGAACATTCAATTTCTATACGAGCTTTTGATACTCTTTCTTCCCAAACAGAATGTTCTGCGATAGGTTTTCCAAAAGCTTCTCTAGAAAGAAGTCTTTTTGCCATCTTTTCTAATGTTCTTTCTGCTACGCCAATTGCCCTCATACAATGATGAATTCTTCCAGGTCCTAAGCGACCTTGAGCAATTTCAAAGCCCCTTCCTTCACCAAGGAAAAGATTCTCTGCTGGCACTCTTACATTTTCTAATTTAACTTCACAATGTCCATGAGGTGCATCATCAAATCCAAAAACAGGAAGGTATCTCACAATTTCCACACCTGGAGTATCCATAGGTACGAGAATTTGACTTTGCTGTTGATGGCGTGGAGCATCAGGATTAGTTTTACCCATAACTATTGCTACCTTACATCTTGGATCCATTACACCTGAAGACCACCATTTTCGTCCATTGATTACATATTCATCACCATCTCTTTCTATCTTTGTCGAAATGTTTGTCGCATCTGATGAAGCAACTTCAGGTTCGGTCATTAAATAGGCTGATCTTATTTCACCTTCTAAAAGAGGTTGAAGCCATTTTTCCTTAAGTTCTTCTGTTCCATATCTTTCTATCAGTTCCATATTGCCAGTATCAGGGGCAGAACAATTAAAAACTTCAGATGACCATCCCACTCTGCCCATTATTTCACAAATTGGAGCATATTCTACATTAGTTAAACCTCCGCCTCGTTCAGAATCAGGAAGGAACATATTCCATAGACCTTCTTCTTTTGCTTTAACCTTTAAATCCTCCAGTATTTGTGGTACTTGCCAACGGTCAGTTCCAAAAGCTTCCATTTGTTCGTCATAAGTTACTTCGTTTGGATATATATATTTGTCCATGAAAGTCTCTACTCGAGCGATTAACTCTTTGGTTTTTTCGTTATGTTCAAAAATCATGATTTTCTCCTGAAGTTATCATTATTAGTTGCTTTAATTATCTACTACTAGTTTGAAATATACAATTATCTTTTATCTAAAAAAAATTTTTTTAGCAATTCTTGAGATTCTATTTTGTAAAATCCAGAAATAACATTTGGTTTATGATTACATAAATTAGTAGAGTAAATCCTTAATCCATTCTCAACACAACCTTTTTGTTCATCTTCTGCTGCAAAATAAAGATTTTTTATACCCGAAAGAGATATTGCCATTGCGCACATTGCGCAAGGTTCTAAAGTAGTAAATAAAGAAAAGTTAAATAATTTTCTTGTTTTCAGCTTTAAGCAAGCTTCTCGTATTATTAAAATTTCTGCATGAGCTGTTGGATCATTTAATTCTATCACTCTATTACCGTTTGCAGATATTATTTCATTACTTTCATTAGTTATTATTGCTCCAACCGGAACTTCATTCCTGTCCCTAGCTTGAATGGCCTGATCAATAGCTAATTTCATAAAATACTTTGTTTTAGAGATTTTTTTATCCAATATTATTTCCTTGTCTGCTATTTATGTATAAGACTTCAAAATGGATAAAAAAACAAAAAAAACAAAAATACGAATTGCAAAGTTCATTTCTAATGCAGGTATAGCCTCAAGGAGAGAAGCTGAGAAATTAATTTTGGAAAAAAGAGTTTCTTTAAATGGAAATATTATTTTATCACCTGCTTTAGATATTGATCAAGATTCCATTGTTGCTGTAGATGGAAAAATTATTGAAAAAAGTAATAGAATTAGGGTTTGGGTTTTTTATAAACCAAAAGGTTACCTTGTAACTTCAAACGACCCCAAGGGAAGAAAAACTATTTATGATTTATTGCCAAATTCATTAGGTAAGATTATTTCTGTAGGAAGGTTAGATTTAAATAGCGAAGGTCTTCTTGTGCTTACTAATAATGGAGATTTTTCCAGATTTTTAGAACTCCCTGATAATAATTTTGAAAGACTCTATAAAGTTAGAGTTTTTGGAAAAGTAAATGAGAAAAATCTTTTAGAGCTTTCTAAAGGAGTTAAAATTGGCGGAATTAAATATAAACCAATTAAAGCAACCTTAGAAAAAACACAAAAGTCTAATTCTTGGATAAAATTTTCTATTAAAGAAGGTAAGAATAGAGAAATAAGAAAGATTTGTAAGTCTATGAATTTGGAAGTTAATAGACTTATTAGATACTCATTCGGGCCATTTAAGTTAGATAACCTTCTTAAGGGAGAAATGAAAGAGATTTCAAGCATTTTCCTTAAAAAAAATATGAGTAATTTTTTTAAAAATTTTGAGAATTAATATGAGAATTATATCTGGAAAATTTTCGGGTAGGAAAATATCTTCACCAAAAGGCAAGGGAATAAGACCTACTACAGATAGATTTAAAGAAACTTTATTCAATATTATTGAATATGGTTTAAAAATTAATTTACAAGATAAAAATGTTTTGGATGTTTTTGCTGGTTCAGGCTCTCTCGGTATTGAGGCTATATCTAGAGGCGCTAAGTCATGTCTTTTTATTGATAAATCATCAATTTCGATTGAAACTATTCAGAAAAATATTATTACTCTTGGTATTTCATCTAATTCTAACTGTTTGAGAATGGATGTTAATAATATCTCAAAGTTCAGTAGGGCTCCTGAAAGTAAGTTCGATATTATTTTTTCTGATCCTCCATATATTAATAATGATCTTAATATTGTTGCTATTGATAAACTAATTGATAAAGGTTGGCTGAATAATAACGCTTATTTATTTATAGAAACATCTCAAAAAAATGAAATACCCGAAATAAATTTTTTTGATTTTCAAGATAAAAGAACAATTGGAGATAGCTCTTTATTAATTTATTTATCTACTAGCTATTGAACCATTTGAAAAATATTAATAGTATTTCATCTAAAATTAAGGAGAATTTAAGATGCAAGGATTAATGCAAGAATGGCCTTTGCTTGTTCATACATTTATAGATCATGCAAATATTCATCATGGTGAACGTGAAATAGTTACTAGAAGGGTAGAGGGGGACATTCATACAACTAATTATTCTGAAATTTTTTCAAGATCTAAAAAATTTGCCAAAGCCCTTAAAGAGCTGGGTGTAAAAAAGGGTGATGTAATTGGAACTTTGGCTTGGAATACACATAGGCATCTTGAATCTTGGTACGGCATAACAGGTTTGGGTGCGGTTTATCACACATTGAATCCTAGACTTTTTATTGAACAACTTGATTACATTATAAATCATGCTGAAAATAAATATATTATATCAGATATTAGTTTTGTTGAGTTATTAGAAAATTTACAAGAGAAAATTCCTAATGTTGAAGGTTTTATTTTCCTTTGCGATAAGTCTAATTTACCTGAAACTAAATTAAAGAATGTTTATTCCTTTGAAGATCTAGTTCTTTCACAAGACGACTCCTTCGATTGGGTAAAAGTAGATGAAAATGATGCTTGCGGATTATGTTATACTTCCGGAACCACAGGCAATCCAAAAGGAGTCCTTTATTCTCATAGATCAAATGTCTTACATACTCTTGCTGCCAATTCTGCGGATGCAATGGGCATTAAATCAACTGATGTTGTTATGCCTGTTGTTCCTATGTTTCACGCTAATGCATGGGGTTTATCTTTTTCGGCACCAATGTCAGGATGTAAAGTAGTTATGCCAGGAATGAATATGGATGGTGAAAGTATTTATGAACTTTTGAATGATCATAAAGTATCTTTTACCGCAGCGGTTCCAACTGTTTGGTTAATGCTTCTCCAATATTTAGAGGCAAATGACTTAAAATTACCTTATTTAGAAAGAGTTGCCATAGGTGGATCTGCAGTTCCAAGAATGATGCTAGAAAAGTTTGAAAAAAACTATGATGTATCTGTTATGCATGCATGGGGGATGACAGAAATGTCACCTCTCGGAACAATTGGTGCATTTAAAAGCGGAATGGAAGATTTAAGTTTTGAAGAAAAAATGGACATTAAACTTAAACAAGGCAGAGCCTCTTATATGGTAGAAATGAAAATTACTGATGATGAAGGAAATGATTTGCCTTGGAATGGAAAAGACTTTGGCCATTTGTTAGTAAGAGGACCTTTTATAGCCAGTAAATATATGAAGGGTGAAGGCGGACAGATAATTGATAATCAAGGGTTTTTCGATACAGGAGATGTAGCAACAATTGATGAATTGGGCTTTATGCAGATAACAGATAGATCAAAAGATGTTATTAAATCTGGAGGTGAATGGATTTCATCAATTGAGTTAGAAAATATAGCAGTAGGCCATCCAGAAATCGCTGAAGCAGCAGTCATTGGAATTGTTCATCCTAAATGGGATGAAAGACCTTTATTAATTTGTGTTCCTTCAGAAGGAAGTGATCCAAAGAAGGAAGATGTGCTTGAATATCTAAAAGATAAATTAGCTAAATGGTGGATGCCAGATGATGTAGTTTTTGTAGAAGACATTCCTCATACAGCTACTGGAAAAATTCAAAAATTAACCTTGCGAGAACAATTTGCTGATTACAAATTGCCGACTGCTTAGTTATTCGAGGCTCTATTTATTCTATCATTTATGGCTCTTCCTAAGCCTTTGTTAGGAATAGGCGCAATGGCGATTCTTTCTGTTTCTTTTTCAAACTTAGATAGCATAGAAAATAATTTTGATGCAGCCTCAATTAGGTCACCATTTTTACTTAGATTAGGTTCGTTGAATTCTGGTCCAAAACCAATAAGTAATTCACCTTCATCAGCTTTTTTTGCATTAATTCTCAAAGGTACTGAAGGAGAATAATGTTGTGACAACATTCCTGGAGAAATTATGCGTTTATCCTTCTTTTTTTCACTATCAAAAATCTTGTATGATGTTTTTTCTTCTAATTCTTCTAAAGAGATACCGCCATGTCTAAGGATATAAATTATACCATTATCAATTTTAACTACGGTACTTTCAACTCCTATAATTGTAGACCCACCATCTAGTATTATGGACAAGTTTTTATCATTTTTAAAATAATTATATACATGACTTGCTTCAGTGGGGCTTAGTAATCCTGATTTGTTTGCGCTAGGTGCAGCTATTGGCTTTTTTAAATTATCTATTAATTTTAACGCAATATTATTATCCGGTATTCTTACGGCTAATGTATTTAAACCTGCACTAGCCAACGAACTCAAGTTAGAGTTTTTTTTTCTTTTAAGGACTATTGTCAAAGGTCCCGGCCAAAATAATTGATTTAATTCTTCAATTATATTGTTTGTTTCACAATTTTCTTTTATCTCATCAAATGATGAAAAATGATGAATTAAAGGATTAAATTTAGGTCTTTTTTTGGACTCAAAAATCTTAGCTATAGCTAATTCGTTACTGGCATCAGCACCTAAACCGTAGACAGTTTCAGTCGGAAAAGACACCAGTTCCCCGTTTTTTAATCTCTCAACTGCTTTTTCAATATTAATCTTGTTTATTTTTTTTATTGTAGTCATTTTTGTAATTATATTCTAATTAGTAACTATGGATAAGTTAGTTGAAAAAAATAATAAAGGCGCCCATAACCTAGTATACCCATATGATATTCTTCCACAACCTGGAAGAATGTTAAAATTGGCTGATGGAGTTTATTGGGTTCGAATGAATCTTCCTTTTGCTTTAAATCATATCAATTTATGGGTTTTAGAGGATGGTGATGGTTGGACTATTATTGATACAGGAGTTGCAAGTGCAGAGATAAAATCGAATTGGCGAACATGTTTTTCTGGGGATATGAAGTCCTTAAATGTCAAAAAGATTATCGTTACACATCTTCACCCTGATCATATAGGTCTTGCTGGTTGGTTGAATAGAAAATTTTCTTCACCATTATTTATGTCGAGAGCAGAATATCTCATGTGCAGAATGCTTGTTTCTGATACCGGGAGGGAAGCGCCTGAAGAAGGAAAAAGCTTGTATCGATCAGCTGGTTTTACTGAGGACGAATTAGACTCATATGCTGAAAGGTTTGGTGGTTTTGGAAGCGCCATATCAAAACTTCCTGATAGTTATAACCGCTTAAAAGATTATGATAAAATTCAAATAGGAAATTATGTATGGGAAATTGTTGTTGGAAGTGGGCATTGCCCTGAACATATATGTTTATATAATGAAGAATTAAAGTTGTTTATTTCTGGGGATCAAGTGTTGCCAAAGATTACCTCTAATGTAAGTGTTTTTCCAACTGAACCAAAATCTAACCCCCTTAAGGATTGGTTAGAGAGTTGTAAGTACATTAAAAAAAGAGTTCCCAATGATGTTTTAGTTCTTCCTTCACATAATGAACCATTTCGAGGGTTACATGAGAGGTTAGACCATTTAATAAATGGACATGAGAAAAATCTTTCTAGGCTTTTAGATTTTTGTGAAGAGCCAAAGAAAGCTATTGATGTATTTTCTGTTCTTTTTAAAAGAAAAATAACTAGTGATCTTTTGTTAATGGCAACTGGAGAGAGTATTGCCCATCTTAATTGTTTAATAGATAGGGGGTTATTATGCTCTAAAAGAGATGATAAAGGTGTTATAAATTATTTTAAAAAATAAATATGGTAAAAATTCATGAATAAAAAAAATGATATTAAAAATCTTACCTTTGAAGAGGCTTTGTCCGAATTAGAGGAGATAGTTGAAAAACTAGAACAAGGCGATATTGATCTCGAAGATTCTATCGATATTTATGAAAGAGGAACATTGTTAAAAAACCATTGCGAAAAGAAATTAGAGTCAGCCAAAATGAAAGTTGATAAAATAATTTCACAACCTGATGGGGATTTTTCTTCTGAATCATACGAAGATTAATTATCTAAAATGAACAAATTTACAGATGATTTAACTCTTTTCGCTGAAGAGATAGATGTTTTTTTAAAAAATATATTAGAAAAAAAAATAACTCTCGAAGGAGTCCTTAAAGAAGCTATACATTACTCTTCAATAGGTTCAGGAAAAAGAATTAGAGGATTTTTGACTTCAGAAACTGCTAAATTCTTTAAAGCTAAAAAAAATAATGCTTTGAATGTAGCTTGTGCAATAGAATTGGTTCATTCTTATTCGTTAATTCACGATGATTTACCGGCCTTGGATAATGATGATTTAAGAAGAAATAAGCCTTCTAATCATATGAAATTTAGTGAGGCTACAGCCATATTGGCAGGAGATGCTCTTCAGGCCATGGCATTTGAAATTTTATCAGATTCAATGGAAGAATTTGATTCAAAAAAACAAGTAATGTTAATAAATGAATTTTCTAAAAAAATAGGTAGTGATGGAATGGTTGGAGGACAAATGATGGATATTAATTCTAAAAAAAGTAACTTTTCCATTGTTGAAATTAATAAAATGCATGAATTAAAGACTGCAAATTTGATAAGTTTTTCTTGTATGGCAGGTGCAATTATTGGAAGTGCAAAAGATGAAGAAATAAAAGCATTTGAAGATTATGGAAAAAATTTTGGAATTGCTTTTCAAATTATTGATGATGTTTTAGACATTGTTGGTGACAAAGCACAAATAGGTAAAACTTTAGGAAAAGATGAAATTAATAATAATAAGACTTATTTAAGTCATTTTGATGTTGAGGAGTCTTTGAAAGTAGCTGAAGAATATTGTAATAAGGCTATTTCCTCTATAAATATGTTTGAAAAAATACCAGAAAATTTTATAAATGCACTAGATTTTATAAGATTTAGAAAGTTTTGATGTTATGAATGAAGTCGATATTAAATATCTTGAGAAAATTAATGGACCAGAAGATTTAGATGACTTGAATGATAGTCAATTAAAGGAACTGGCAAATGAATTACGATATGATGTAATTGAAAAAGTATCAAAAACAGGAGGTCATCTTGGTGCAAGTTTAGGGGTTATTGAATTAACAATCGCTTTGCATAAAATTTTTAATGCTCCTGAAGACAAAATTATTTGGGATGTAGGACATCAAAGTTATCCTCATAAAATCTTAACCGGTAGAAGAGATCAAATGGGCACACTTCGAAAGAAAGATGGGCTGTCTGGTTTTACTAAACGGGATGAAAGTAAATTTGATCATTTTGGAGCAGGGCATAGTTCTACTGCTGTATCCGCAGGACTGGGAATGTCTGTTGGTAGAGATCTAAAGAAACGAAACAATCATGTTGTTTGTGTTGTGGGTGATGGAGCAATGAGTGCAGGTCAAGCTTATGAGGCCTTAAATAATGCAGGTGCACAAAAATCTAGATTAATAGTTGTTTTAAATGATAATGATATGTCAATAGCTCCACCAGCAGGCGCTATGGGCGCATATTTAGCAAAGTTAATATCTGGAGGAACATATTTAGGTATAAGAAATTTTGCTAAGCAAGTTGTTGAGAAATTACCCAAATCCTTAGAAAAAGGTGCCAAAAAAGCTGAAGAAATTACTAGGCTAATTGCAGGTGATGGAACATTATTTGAAGCATTAGGTTTTTATTATGTAGGCCCAATTGATGGGCATAATTTGGATCACCTGTTGCCAGTAATAAGGAATGTTAAGAATGCAGATCATGGACCAATAATTATCCATGCGGTTACACAAAAGGGAAAAGGATATAAACCTGCTGAAGAATCAGATGAAAAATTTCATGGTGTTTCTAAATTTAATATTGCAACAGGTAAGCAAGAGAAAACAAAGAAAGGTAATGATTCGTTTACAAAGGTTTTTTCAGATTCTTTGATTAATTGTGCCAAAAAAGACAACGATATTGTAGCGGTTACTGCGGCTATGCCCTCAGGAACAGGGCTAGATAAATTTAAAGATCAATTTCCAAAAAGATTTTTTGATGTAGGTATTGCTGAACAACATGCTGTAACTTTTTGCGCAGGTTTGGCTATAGAAGGACTCAAACCTTTTGCGGCTATTTATTCTACATTTCTCCAAAGAGCTTATGATCAAATTATACATGATGTTGCAATACAAAACTTACCTGTAAGATTCGCTATCGATAGAGCAGGTTTGGTAGGAGCAGATGGCCCAACTCATGCAGGAAGTTTTGATTTAGCTTATTTATCAATTTTACCAAATTTTGTCGTCATGGCTGCTTCAGATGAAATTGAACTGGCTAGAATGGTTAAGACTGCCACGGAATATGATTTAGGGCCTTTATCTTTTAGATATCCTAGGGGAGAAAGTTTTGGTTTAGAAATTCCAGAAAAAATTGAATCAATTGAAATTGGGAAAGGTAGAATAATTCAAGAAGGAGATAAGATTGCTTTAATTAATTTAGGCTCACGAATAATGGAAATAAAAAAAGCATCAGAAAAATTAGAAACTATGGGTCTTTCAAGCACAATATTTGATGCAAGATTTGCTAAACCTTTAGACCAAAAATTAATTAGAGATTTAGCAAAAAACCATGAACTTATCATTACAGTAGAGGAAGGTTCCTCAGGTGGTTTTGGCGCGCATGTCTTGATGTTTCTTGCAAAAGAAGGATTGCTTGATAAAGGGTTGAAAATACGTAATTTATGTCTTCCTGATATATTTATTCAGCATGGTGATGTAAATGATATGTATACCCAAGCATGCTTAGATTCTGATAATATTGTTAAAACAGCTTTAAAAACTTTAGGGATAAATAACAGTGAGTTTAAGATAATAAAATCTTAATCTTGAATTTGAGCTCTATTTCTTAAAAAATGGTCAGCTAAAACACAAGCAACCATAGCTTCGCCAACAGGAACAGCTCTAATTCCTACGCACGGATCATGCCTACCTTTAGTTTGAATTTCAGTGTCGTTATTTGATTTATCTACGGTATTCTTAGATTTTCTTATAGATGAAGTTGGTTTAACTGCAAATCTTAGAACGATATCTTGACCTGAAGAAATTCCTCCTAATATTCCACCGGAATTGTTTGATAAAAATTCAGGTTTTCCTTTTTTCATTCTCATTTCATCCCCATTTTCACTACCTAATGTTGTAACTGCATTAAAACCATTTCCTATTTCAACACCTTTAACCGCATTTATACTCATTATTCCCATGCTTAGATCTGAATCTAATTTTCCATAAATAGGTGCGCCTAAACCAACAGGAACATTTTTAGCTGTTATCTCAATTATGGCTCCACAGCTATCACCTTCTTCTATCAAAGACTTTATCTTTTTTTCCCAACCATCAATAGCTTTAGCGTCTGGGCACCAAAATGGATTTTTATCAATAAAATCCCAATCCCAATTTTCTGGGTTAATTTTTAGATCACCTAATTGTACTAAGGCTCCTTTTATTTCAATTTCAGGAATAATTTTTCTTGCAATGGCACCTGCAGCAACTCTCATAGCGGTTTCTCTTGCTGATTGGCGACCTCCACCACGGGGATCTCTTATTCCGTATTTTGATAAATAGGTATAATCTGCATGACCAGGTCTGAATTTATCCTTGGTTTCATCATAATCGCTAGATTTATGATCTTTATTATAAATAATCATTGAAATAGGAGTTCCTGTGGTAAGCATGTTACCATTTTCCTCTAGAACACCTGAAAGAATTTCAACACTATCAGGTTCATTTCGAGGGCTTGTAAATTCATTTAGACCTGGTCTTCTTTTATCTAACCAAAATTGAATATCTTGATCATTTAATTCAATCTTAGGGGGCGTTCCATCTACAACACAACCTATAGCAGTTCCATGAGATTCTCCCCATGTTGTATATCTAAATAAATGACCAAAGGTGTTATGTGACATTGATTAATCCTCTACAGTAGAAATATCTGGTGCATCTTCAGCTTTCATACCGATTATATTATAACCTGAGTCTACATGATGCACCTCACCAGTAACTCCAGATGATAAATCACTAACAAGATAAACCGCAGCATTACCCACTTCTTCTATTGATACGGTTCTTTTTAAAGGAGAATTGTATTCATTCCATTTCAAAATATATCTAAAATCGCCTATTCCTGAAGCAGCTAATGTTTTAATTGGTCCAGCAGAAATCGCATTCACTCTTATATTTTCTTTACCCAAGTCTTTAGCTAGATATTTGACGCTAGTTTCAAGAGCTGATTTAGCTACCCCCATGACATTATAATGGGGCATTACTTTTTCTGAACCATAATAAGTCAAAGTTATAATTGAACCGCCTTTTGCCATTAGTTTCTCTACTTTCTGAGCAATTGAAGTTAATGAATAACAAGACACATTCATTGTATTGATAAAGTTTTCTTGAGAGGTTTCAATATACCTTCCTTTGAGTTCATCTTTATCGGAAAATGCTATAGCATGGACTAGAAAATCAATTGTTTTCCATTTATCTTCTATGACTTTAAATGTTTGTTGCATACTATCTTCATTGGTTACATCGCATTCAAGAACATTTGCAGAATTTAACTCTTCTGCCAAAGGTATGATTCTTTTCTTAATGGCTTCTCCTTGATAACTTAGAATTATCTCTGCACCATTATTGGAACAAGCTTTAGCTATTCCCCAAGCTATTGATCGATTGTTGGCAACACCCATAATCAACCCTCGTTTTCCTTTAAGTAAATTTGTTTTTATTTCCATAATTAATCTTATTAATTTGTTTTATTTGATAATTTTTTTAAATATAAAATAAAGAAATATAGATTTATACATGAATTGTATAATTTTATTTATAAATTCTTTTTTAGGTATAAGAATTATGAAATTAGGAAAAAACATTATCAGTAGGAAAAAGAACCCGTTTAATCTCTTAAATGATTGGTATAAAGAAGCTGTTAAAAAAGAAATTAAAAATCCTAATGCCGTGGCTTTATCAACTTTAGGATCATATAACCGACCGAGAGTAAGAATGGTCTTAATGAAAGAAATAAGAAAAGATGGAATAGTCTTCTTTACTAATTCAGAAAGTTATAAAGGTAAGCAAATTATAGGAAATAAAAATGTATCTCTATGCTTTTATTGGAAATCTATGGGAAAACAAGTCTTGATTGGTGGACAGATAAAAAAAATAGAAGAGAAAGAAAGTGATGAATATTTTTTTTCCAGAGATAGACTTTCTCAAATTAGTGCATGGGCATCAAAGCAATCAAGAACTCTAAAAGGAAGAGAGATTTTAGAACAAAGATTTAATGACTATTTAAAGAGATTCAAAGGTAAGGAAATTCCAAGACCTACTTATTGGAATGGATATTGTGTTTATCCTAAAACCTTCGAATTTTGGTTAGAAAGGCCCAATAGACTTCATGAAAGAGTAGAATATAAGCTAAATTCAGGTAAGTGGACCTCTAAAATACTTTATCCTTAGATGAATTAAGGGCTTTTAAGAATTTTATAGTTTTTATAATGAGCAAACATTAAAAGAATTCCGCCAAAAACAGTTAAAATTATTTCAATTTTATCTTCCTGGAAAAGACCTGTAAATAAAGAGATGACACCTATTGAAGCCAGAATTATAGGTGTTAATCTCCTGTCATTAATGAAACTCTTCGGAAATACAATTAGGTAAATTATAGATACCAGAATAAATAGAAATATATGAACTTTTGTTTCATCATAATAAAAGGAAGCAAAAGTATCTAAGCTTAAAACTAGAGTTAATAAAGGAAATGCTAAACAATGAATAATACAAATTCCGGACAGAAGAATACCTATTAAATTATTTGATTTCATATATTTAACTCCAAGAAAACTTGTAAACATATAAGGAATATATTACTAGAAAAATATGTTAGAAATTTTTGCCATACCAGCTTTTACAGATAATTATATTTGGGCGCTTAGAAAAGATAAACAATTAGCAGTTGTGGATCCCGGAGATCCAAAAGTGGTTAAAGATGTTTTATTAAAGGAGAATCTTGATTTAGTTGCGATTCTTATTACTCATTGGCACCCGGATCATACAGGTGGTCTTATAGAGTTATCTAAAGAAAAAGGAATACCAGTATATGGTCCAAAGGGTGGGCACATTGATGGTATAACAAATGAATTAGGTGAAAATGATCAAATAACATTATTTGGAGATACTTTTAAGGTTTTTGAAACACCTGGGCATACGCTTGATCATATTTCTTATTTTTCCGATCAAGAAAACCCTATTCTATTCTGTGGAGATACTCTTTTTTCTGGAGGATGTGGAAGATTATTCGAAGGAACTCCTGCTCAAATGTATAATTCACTTAGTAAATTTTCTTCTCTTCCTGAAAATACAAAAGTCTTTTGTACGCATGAGTATACACTGAGTAATCTGAATTTTGCCGTAGAAGTTGAACCTACAAATAAAGAACTATTAAAATATTATGAAGAAGTAAGTAATAAAAGAAATAATAATGAGATTACGCTCCCTTCAAATATAAAGCTTGAAAAAAATATAAACCCTTTTTTAAGATCTTCAGAAAGTTCAATTAAAGAAAGTGCTGAAAAGTACTCTTCAAAATCTAATTTAGACAATATTGAGACATTAAGTGTTATTAGATCTTGGAAGGATAATTTCTAAATTTTTAGTCATTTTAAAATGTTTAATTGCAATACCTACATCGATAGGGCCAAGGTTTTCGTAACCAAGGTTTGAATAAAATTTAACTGCATTATCACGTGCATTAAGTATTATTTTGTATCGGTCATTTTCTTTTGAATATTCTTCAAGCCCATAAACTATTTTTCTACCTATTCCTTTTTTTTGATATTTGATATCTACCGCCATATAACGAATTTGTGCTTCTTGAGAATTGAGAAAATGAATTCGTCCAACTCCGATAATCTTATTATTATCAGTTACCATCTGATGGTGGCTGCTTTCTTCAAGATTATCTTTTGTTGATTCTTTATCTAAGCCTATAGGTTCTCTAAGTATTTTCCATCTAAATAGATAATATTCTTCCCATTCGGTAGATGTTGAAGGTGATTTTATATCTAATTTCATTTACTAAAAAACTTTATAGATCCCCTTTAGCTCTAACTTCACTTTGATTTACTGTAAATTTTTCACCATACCTAGCTTCAAGCTTTTTTTGATTTTCAAGAATAACTTCGGATGGATCAAGATCTAAGGCCATACAAGCAGTGGCCCAGTACCACATTATATCTCCAAGCTCCCTTTTCATATGAAAAATATTATCTTCATCAGCAGGCTTACCTTGAAGGAGTATTTTTTTTACAATTTCAGTAAATTCTCCAGCCTCACTACTTAAACCTAACGCTGCAGTGACAAGCCTAGGTACATCGATATTTGAATCTTTTTGGATTTCGTCGATTGATGCCTTCAAAGAATCTACTTCTAAACTTGGCTTGCTCGTGACTTTAGTAACAAAATTACAGTAAGTTTCGAAAAATTTTTTTGTCTCATCCATATTAATATCCTCTTAGTGATAATGTTATATTAATAATGATTAAAAAGCATTTGATAATTTAGTTTGAAAATAGGAATTTTTTAAGTTTTTATGTATTGAGTACTATTTTTTAAAGGAGAGATGATGTCAAGATTTAGTGGAAAATTTGCTATAATTTCAGGAGGTGCTTCCGGTATGGGAGCCGCTACTGCAAGAAGGTTTGTCGAAGAAGGTGGAACAGTAGTTACTTTAGATTTAAATGAAGAACTAGGAAACAAGGTATCAGAGGAAATAGGCGAATCATGTGAGTTTTTTAAAGCTGATGTTTCTAAGGCAGAAGACTGGGATAAGCTTGAAAATCATCTAGGAGATAAATTTACCAAAATAACCTCAGTAATTAATGCTGCAGGCATAAGTGAGCCAGCAACTATAGAAGATGAAACAATAGAACATTGGGATAGGGTACATGCAATTAATGGAACTTCTGTTTTTTTGGGATGTCAATTTGGTGTAAAAGCCATGAAAGGTGGAAAAGGTACGATAGTAAATTTTGCCTCTTCGCTTGCAACAAGACCCAAGCCATTTGTAGTCTCCTATAATTACAGTAAAGCTGGGGTTTTAATATTAACTAGAACTGTAGCATTACATTGTGCAGAAATGGGGTATGACATTAGATGTAATGCAGTACAACCAGGAGCCATTAATACCCCTATGATGAGAAGATATGTTGATGCTGCAGAAGATCCCGATCAACAATTATCTGAATTTGCGGCCTCACACCCAATGAATAGAGTGGGAGAGCCAGATGAAGTTGTTTCCGCTGTTTTATTTTTAGCTTCTGATGATTCAGCTTTTACGACAGGAGATTCAATTTCTGTTGACGGAGGAGTTATAGCTATATAAAGGTTGAAATAATTTATTATAATTATGTATAGGTTGAAATGACTGAAAAAATTGATGTTTTAGTAGTTGGTGCGGGGATTTCAGGTATTGGAGCAGGTTACCACTTGCAAAAGAAATGCCCTGATTCATCATTTGTAATTCTTGAGGGAAGAGATAAGATAGGTGGTACCTGGGATTTATTTAAATATCCTGGAATTAGATCTGATTCTGATATGTATACTTTAGGATTTAATTTCAAACCATGGAAAGAGCAAGAAGCTATTGCAGATGCTCCTTCTATATTAAAATATCTAAGTGAGACTGTTGAGGAATATAACCTTAAGGATAAGATTAGATTTGGAAAATATGTTAAGAGCGCTACTTGGTCTAGCTCAGAAAATTCATGGACTGTTGATGTAGAAGATAAAGCAGAAGGTAAAATTACTCAAATTTCATGTAACTTTATCTTTATGTGCTCTGGATATTATAGTTATAAAGAAGGGTATAAGCCTGAATTTAAAGGAATAGAAGATTTTGCAGGTGATGTAATACATCCACAGGAATGGGATGAAAACTATGATTATTCTGGCAAAAAAATTGTCGTAATTGGCAGTGGAGCTACTGCTGTTACTATAGTGCCTGAAATGGCAAAAAAGGCTAAGCATGTAACAATGCTTCAAAGATCACCAACTTATGTTGTCTCTGCTCCTGAAAAAGATAAACTAGCAAATAATCTTAGAAAATATTTTCCTTTAAAATTGTCTTATTTAATCATTAGATGGAGAAATATATTAAGGCAGCAATATTATTTTCGTTTATGTCAAAAATATCCTGAGGGAGTTAAAAACGCAATAATTCGTGAAGTTAAGAAAGCTCTAGGGTCGGATTATGATGTTAAAAAACATTTTACCCCTAATTACAATCCATGGACACAACGAATGTGTCTTGTGCCTGATGGTGATCTTTTTGAGCAAATAAAAAAAGGCAATGCCTCAGTGGTAACAGATCAGATACAAAGAATTACCAAGAAAAGCATTATTCTTTCTTCTGGAGAGGAGCTTGAAACTGATGTTATTGTAACTGCAACAGGCCTAAATCTTGAAATGTTAAGTAATGTCAATTTTACAGTTGATAATAAGCCTATAGATATTTCAAAAACCATTACTTATAAAGGAATGATGTATAGTGGTGTGCCGAATCTAGCAAGTACTTTTGGTTATACTAACGCTTCATGGACTTTAGGTGCAGATTTGACTTCTGAATATGTATGTAGACTAATTAACCATATGAGAAAGAAAAATTATTCAGTTGTTTGTCCGCAATCAGATAATAATATTGAAACTGATCCAGATTATTTAAATCTTACCTCGGGCTATATAGAAAGATCTCGCCATATTTTTCCTCAGCAGGGAAAGAAATCACCTTGGAGAAATAATCAAAATTTTTTAAAAGATGTTTTTCAAATTAGATATGGTCGTATTGATGATGGAGAGATCTCCTTTTCAAAGAATGTTTCTTAATTAAAATTTAGGAGAAAAGTAAATGCAATCACGTATATGCGAAATTTTGGATATAGAATTCCCTTTACTTGCTTTTTCCCACTGTAGAGATGTAGTTGTTGCTGTTTCTAAAGCTGGAGGAATGGGTGTTTTCGGAGCAGTTAATCACCCTCCCGACCGACTTGAAGAAGAGTTAAAGTGGATAGATGATAATATTGATGGAAAACCTTATGGAATTGATCTGATTGTTCCTAATAAATATGAAGGAAAAGGAAAAACCTTAAACCCTTCTGATTTATCAAATTCTATACCTCAAGGACATAAAGATTTTGCAAACTCAATTCTATATTCTCATGATATTGAAATTGAAGATCCCGAAGAAGTAAGAAAAGGAACAATTCAATTTGGAAGAAATTTGTCTGAAGAAGGGGCTGAAAGTTCATTAGAAGTAGCTTTTAAGCACCCAATAAAACTTGTTGCAAATGCACTTGGTGTTCCTCCAAAAATAATGTTGGAATTAGGAAAGAAAAATAATGTTGCTGTAGCAGCGCTTGTAGGAGCAAAGGAACATGCAATTAAACAAGTAGAAGCAGGTGTAGATATTTTAGTTGTAGCTGGTGGAGAAGCAGGTGGTCATTGTGGTGATGTTTCAACCATGGTTTTAGTACCTGAAGTTTATAATGCAATTAAAGATTTAAAAGATGTACCAATTTTAGCTGCTGGAGGAATTACTACAGGTGGACAAATGGCAGCGTCAATGGCCATGGGTGCTTCGGGTGCATGGTGTGGATCAGTATGGCTTACGACATCAGAAGCAGAAACAAATCCTGTGGTGAAGGAAAAAATGTTAGCAGCCTCTTCAAGAGATACTGTTCGATCAAGAAGTAGAACTGGTAAATTTTCAAGACAACTTAGATCCCCTTGGACAGATGCATGGGAAAATGAAGGACCTGATCCTTTACCGATGCCACTTCAATCATTTGTTAGTGAACCAGCTTTGAAAAAGATCGATAAACTCTCTCAAGGAGGTCATGAGGGAGCAAAGCAACTAGCAACTTACTGGGTTGGGCAGGGTGTAGGTTTAATGAATCATACCTTATCAGCAGGTACAGTTGTACAAAACTTCAAGGAAGATTTTATAGAGGCCTATGAAAGACTTAACAATTATTTTGGCTAATAACAGAGAAATTATTGTATGAAAAAATCTATGACTTTCTTAATAACCTTTTGTATTTTATTAGTATTTTCTTTTTCATATCTTGCTTTAACTAAACCTAAGCAAATGCCTTTTATTGGTCATTTTTTTGATAAAGTGGTTTATGGATCGTTATATTATTTAAATCGTCCTGATGAAAGTTATGTTTATATAACTAATAATAATGTTGATTTGAAGATTCATATATTTAGGCCAGAAAAAGTAACAACAGAATCAAGTTTATTACTTTTTCACGGCGGAGGATGGGCTTTTGGCTCGTCTTACTCTCTTTTTAAAATGTGTAGAGATATATCTGATCAAGGTATTTTATGTGCGAGCGCTGAATACAGACTAGCTTTAAAACATAATTCTAAAGTTAAAGATTCTATGCTTGATGCAAGAAAAGCTTTTGAATGGTTGAT
>JAYZKD010000056.1:0-7875 GCA_036163815.1 Pseudomonadota bacterium
TACCCAGATAGACCGTATTCTGTATCATTTGCTATTGCTATGGCTTCTTCATCATTCTTATAAGGAAGAATAGATAAGACAGGACCAAAAATTTCCTCTTGAGCAATGGTCATATCATTTTTTACATCAGCAAAAACTGTAGGTTTAACAAAATACCCAGCATTAAGCCCTTCAGGCTTTCCTGGACCGCCAGTAACTAATGTCGCTCCTTCTTCAATGCCTTTTTCAATAAGACCTTGAATTTTATCAAATTGAACTTCACTTACTACTGGACCAATTCCTCCAGCAGCAACCTCAGCAGGATCTCCTACAATTGTATTTTCAGCAGTTTCTTTAGCAATGGCAATTGCTTCATCTTGTCTATCAGCAGGAACTAGCATTCTTGTAGGTGCATTACATGATTGACCTGAATTCATAAAGCAACTCGTTACCCCGCCAGCAATCGCTGAACCAAAATCAGCATCATCAAGTATAATATTAGCTGATTTTCCTCCCAACTCTTGTGCAACTCTTTTCACTGTATCAGCAGAAGCTCTTGCTACAGCAATACCTGCTCTTGTAGAACCAGTGAAAGACATCATATCAATATCTTTATGTGCTGACATCGCTTCACCTACAGTTGGTCCGTCACCATTAACAAGATTAAATACACCTGCTGGAACACCTGCTTCATCTAGTATTTCTGCAAACAATATCGCATTTAAAGGCGCTATTTCAGATGGTTTTAGAACCATTGTACAACCAGCAGCAAGTGCAGGTGCAACTTTACATGTAATCTGATTTATAGGCCAATTCCAAGGAGTTATGAATCCACATACACCAACCGCTTCTTTTCTTATTCTTGTATTACCTTTATCCTCTTCAAACTCATAATTTTTTAGAATTTCAAGGAATGTTCCAAGATGTCCAGCACCCGTTGCTGCTTGCGCAGCTTTAGATAACCATAATGGTGCTCCCATTTCAGAAGAAATTGTTTCTGCAATCTCATCATATCTAGTTTGGTAAACTTCAAGAATCTTACCAATAAGTTCAATTCTTTCTTCTTTTGATGTTTGAGAAAAACTATCAAAAGCTGTTTTAGCAGCAGCAACAGCATTGTTTAGATCTTCTTCATTACCCAATGCAATTCTACCAATAGCTTCTTCTGTAGCTGGGTTAACAACATCAAAATGTTGCGGATTAACAGGATCAACCCATTCCCCATTAATATAAAACTTAAGACATTCTTTCATTGTCTCCTCCTAAATAATAACCGAGGTATTACAGCACAATTAGAAAATTCGAACAATCTCTTTTACAAATATTTAATAATTATCTATAGTTTTTCTCATAAATATGGGGGACTAAATGGCACAACCTTATCCAGAAGAAGATCATTTAATAGGAAATTTTGCACCTATAAGAATGGAAAGTAATATTGATGATGTAATTATTGAAGGAGAAGTTCCAAAAGAAATAAACGGAACCTATTATAGAAATGGTCCTGATCCTAAATTTCCTCCAAGAGGCGGAAATTCACATTGGTTTGGTGGTGATGGAATGATACATGCTTTCCACATTAACGATGGTAAAATCTCTTATCTTAATCGCTGGATGAGAACAGTAAAATGGACAAAAGAACATGAAGAGAAAAAAGCTTTATGGTCTAGTGGGATGGATGTAATGAATAATGACCCTTCAGTTTCAAATATAGAAACTGATGGATTAGCTAACACCGCTATAGTCTCTCATGCTGGTAAGATTTTTGCTCTTGAGGAAGCACATGCACCCTTTGAATTTAATCCTCTAACACTTGAATCCATTGGATCACATACATTTAATGACAAGCTTGAAGGTCCTATGACTGCTCATCCTAAAGTTGACCCTATAACAGGCGAACTATTATTTTTTGGGTATATGGCAGATGGATTCTTTACTGATACAATAAGATATAATGCTGTTTCAAAAGAAGGGAATATAACTAAATCTGAACTTATTAAGGCGCCTTTTCCATCAATGGTTCATGACTTTTTCGCGACTGAGAAATATATAATAATTCCTGTTTTTCCTCTAACTGGTGATTTTGAGAGGGCTCTTAATGGACAACCTCCATTTGCTTGGGAACCAGAAAAAGGGAGTCATATATGTATTCTCCCACGGGATGGTTCTGCTGAAGATGCTAAATGGATTGAAACCGATCCATCTTTTGTTTTTCATTATATGAATGCTTATGATGAGAACGGTTCTATAATATGTGATCTCATGGAATTTGGTGTTCCACCTCTCTTCCCTTATGCGGATGGTAATATGCCAGAACAGAAAGATGCTGAAGCTAAGCATGTAAGATGGCAAATTGACTTAAATGGCTCCAAAGTAGAAAAAACTAAATTAGATGATCTTACAGGAGAATTTCCAAGAATTGATGATAGATTTGCTCTTCAAAAACATTCTCATGGATATTATGCAGGCAGTATTGGAAAACATCCAAAAGGAATGTCCTTAAATTCGGTGGTTCATTACAATTATTTAACCAATGAAAGAGAAGAATATACAACTAAAGACGGTGGAGCTGTTGGTGAACCAGTTTTCATTCCAAAAGCAAATGATAGCAAAGATGGAGAAGGTTGGTTAGTTGCGACAGAATATAATGCCAATGAAAACAGATCTAATCTTATTATCCTAGATGCTCTCCATGTCTCCGATGGACCGGTAGCAATCGCTCAGTTGCCACATAGAGTTCCTTACGGATTTCACGGATGGTTTGAGAACAGGTCGTAATTTGTTTTTAAATTAAAGGCATGACTAAATTAAGATTACTAAAATTAATTTGCATAGCATTAGCACTTGCGAGTAGTTTAACTATTTCTGCTCAAGAAAGTAATAAGATTGTTTATGATAAAAATTATTTTCAACAGTTCAATATAACAACAGCTGTAGATGCAATCAAAAGAATTCCTGGAGCTGAGGATTTAACTTCAGATGGAGGCGGTAATGACCGATTCGATCCAACTAATAGTGGTCAAAAAAGAGGTTTTGGATCATCAGGAACACAAATCCTAATAAATGGTGAAAGACAATCATCTAAAAGCAACAATATAATTAAAACACTAGAAAGAATAAAAGCTGAATCTCTTATTAGAATTGAAGTTATAAGAGGCTCCGAAGCTGGTCTAGATGTCCGATCTGAAGGCATAATCCTTAATATTATAGTAGATTATGGTTCTTCAAAAGGATCAGGAACATGGAATTCTGCAGTTAGAATCTTATCTTCAGGAAACAGTATGTGGAGTGGAAATGCATCATGGGCAATGAAAATAAAGAATACCGATCTTGTATTAGGACTAGAAAGAACAGGTTTTATGTGGAGTAGAACTTATGATGAATTTCATACTGACAAAAACGAAGATGTTATTCAATATAGATTGAGAGAAACTATTGAATATGAAGCTAAAAATAGATTCAATATGGATATAAACTCCCGAATTAATGAAAAGAATACTATAAGGATTAATACTTTATTGTGGTTTGACGGAAAGGAAAATGAACCACAACTTCAGCAATATTTTCTTCCTTCAGATAAAAATAAGGAAAGTTTCTTTAAGTCAATTGATTGGGATAGAGGGGAAAGTAATGATGGTTGGGAGTTTGGAGGAGACTGGGAGCACCAGTTTAATAACATCCATTCATTTAAATTAAGAACTGTTTTAACAAAAGAAAATGAAAACCAAAAAGATAGTGCTTTTTTAAATAACACAAAAAGTCTTTATGAAAGTAGCCGAGAAACAAATGATCGAACAGAAAGTGAAAGAATAATAAGGCTTAGCTTTAATAGTCTTGTCGGGAAAGGTGGTTCTTTAGAATATGGTTTTGAGAGTGCATATAATGAGTTAGAAAGAACTTTCAACCTTATTTATTTTGACAGCAATTCTAAACAAACGGATTCGGGTATAATCAATACATCAGGAAAAGTTGAGGAAGACAGATATGAAGGATTTTTCTCTTATAACTTCCCTTTAGCAAAAAAGATTAGGGCGGAATTGGCCTTAAATTATGAATGGTCAGAAATTAGTCAAACTGGTGATGTTTCACTTGCAAGGGAATTTAAATACTGGAAACCTAGAATTGATATTAAGTGGGATTACGAAACCAACAGACAACTTCGTCTTAATATTGAAAGAAATGTTGGTCAAATTAATTTTGATGACTTCATATCTAGTTATGATGAATTTGAAGAAAGAATAAGAGCAGGTAATCCAGATTTACAACCTGCAACATCTTGGGAAATTAGACTTGAGCATGAATGGAGAATCCCAAATGATGGCGGTGTTATTACATTAAAAGGGTTTGCTTCTGAAATAGATGGACCTGTAGAAAGGGTTCCTATTGGTAAATTTGCTGGAATAGGTAATTTAGGAACCGGAAAAAAATCGCAAGCAAGAATTGATGGTAGTTTAAGGATAGATAAAATATTAAAAGGAGGGGTATTTAGGTTTATGGGTTACCTTCAAAGCTCTGAAGTCCTTGATCCAGTAACAAATATTAAAAGAGATCTTGCGTGGCAAAAAAGATGGGAATATATGCTCAACATAAGACAGGATATTCCTGGTGGAAAGTATAGCTGGGGAATAATGTATCAAGGTGAATCGCAATTTAATATTTATGATCCTTATCTCTGGGGTCGATTTGCTCAAGATACACAGTTAGGTTTAAAATTCACTGCTAAGATTAACCAAAATGTTAATTTAAAGTTTATGGCAAGAAATACTTTGCAAAACTTTGGAAATGGTAGAAAAATAATTTACAACGGGTTCAAATCTAAAAACGATATTCTTATCCAAGAGAACTTTAAAGTTAAAGGACATGTTTTTTATAAAATAGAATTGGAAGGAACTTTCTAAACCTTAGCCAGTATGCCCTGAATGACCGATACCTTCATCATAATCTACTTTTATATTTAACCTTTTATCTATAATTGAAATTACAAGACACAAAATCATTAGAATTACGCCTAAAAAATATGGCGAATCTGGATTCCAATCAAATAATTTCATTCCAGTTAATGGGTTAATAACAAATCCAGCTGCATAAGCACTTACCAGAAGACCTGCTGCCGCACCTTGTTCGTCCTTTCCTACAGCCAAAGATACTCCTGTAAACAAACCAGGACCCATTAATGCTCCACCTATTCCGTATATAGCTAATGCAAAACCCATATAGTAAATGTTACTAGAAAAAACAAATGCTAATAATGCAAAAATAGAAAAAATACTGCCGATGCGTAAAAGTGATCCTGGGGTTGGTGATATGCGTCTTATAATAAAGAATTGAACTATAAAAGTAGCAATTCCCATTAATATTAATACTCTTCCTGTATAAAAGGTTGCTTCAATAATTGTATAACTAAATTTATCCTGAAGATACATAGCAAGTAATTGCATAATAATTGCTTGTGTTTGGCTTATAAAAAACCCCATAGCGACAAAAGTTAAAATCCTTGAATCATAAACAGTCAAACGAACTTGATGCACTTTTGCAGGAATAATAGGTTTAGTTTTTTCAGGCAGAAATATCCAAATTAAAATTGCAATTACACCTGTAATAGAACCAAATAGAAAATAAGGGACTAAAGGCCCTAATAAGATGGCCTGTGATGCCAAACCAGGTCCAACTATTCCACTAACAGCAAAAGCTGAACCCATTAATGCCATAACACCTGATCGTTCTTTTTCAGTTGTTCTATCAGCAACATAAGCCATTGAAGCTGAATGAGTGCCTGACCCTAAAAAACCGAAAAAACCTCTCGTAACAAATAAAAGGATAAAAAGAAAACCTAAATTTAGTATTCCTTCTTGATGTAATTTAAACTCTACACCCATTAACATTGTGGTTATTGAGTAAACCAATAAACCAAGAAGAATAATTGATTTTCTTCCAACATAATCACTTTTACGCCCCCAATATGGACTCATAAACATCCACCCTAAAGCAGAAAGAGAGAAAATAAGTCCTATCTCTGTTGTGGTAAATCCTAAGCCCCTAGCATATGGAGGTAAAACAGCAATAAATAAGGTCTGACCAGTTCCGATAGCGAACATACCCAAAAAGAGAACTCTAAATCCTAATTTTCTTTCTGCTGTTGTAGTTTTTATTGAAGCGGACATTATGTGTGTTTATATGCTGTCGAAAGAAAGATCAATAAAACAATTATCCTGCATGACTTCCCATTGAGCCGTCAGCCAATCTTCCGCCATCAACATTTAAGTCAACACCAGTAATATAATCAGTAGAGCATAAGAATAAAATTGCATCTGCCATATGCTCTGGAAGTCCCACCATCCTAATAGGTGTTTCTTGGACAAAGAAATTTTTTAAACCTTCATCCCCATCTTCACCTCCGCCGACCATTGAAGTCCATATAACACCTGGATGTAAAGCATTTACTCGGATATTTCTTTTGGCTACCTCCAAAGCAACTGATTTCGTCATAGAAGTCACTGCGCCTTTAGAAGCGCAATAACCAGCGCCATCAGGTAGACCCATTTGTCCCATAAGAGAAGATACATTCACAATAGCTCCACCATCCCTCATTTTACTTAAACAATGTTTCATTCCCAACCAAGTACCATCAATATTGACCGAGCAAATTTCATTAAAATCTTCCAAAGAAGTATCTGCGATAGATTTGATCCAGAATTGACCGGCATTATTAACAAGAATATCTAATGACCCATAAGTCTCTATCGTCTTATCAACAACATTGATCCAATTTTCTTCATTAGATATATCGTGTTGAATATATATGCATTTTCCACCTTCTTTAATTACCATATCAGCGGTTTCTTTTCCGGCTTCGGTATTTCTTCCAGTAATAGTTAATAAAGCGCCTTCTTTAGCTAGCCTTAAAGCAGTTTCCCTTCCTATTCCTACAGATGTAGCTCCAGTAATAATAGCAATTTTATTATCCAATCTACCCATCTTTAAACCTATTTAGCAATCATACCTCCATCAATTGTAAGTTCTGCTCCAGTCATAAAAACTGACTCATCTGAAACCAAAAATCTTACAGTTTCAGCAATTTCTTCAGAACTTGCCTTTCTTTTGAGAGGAATATCTTCAATGATCTCTTTTTCGAATTTCAAAGATTCCACTGCATCGGGATAAATTTCAGCAAACGATTCATCTGAATAGGTATCCACTAACCCAGGGTGTATAGAATTTACTCTAATCTTCTCAGGACCAAGTTCACATGCTCCTGCCTTAGCTAATAATTTTACACCCCCATGAGCAGCGCTTAGAGCTGAGTAATTTATTCCACCAACTTTGGCAAGGACAGAGGACATCATAACTATGGATCCGCCTTCTCCATGTATTCTAATTGCCTCAGTTCCGAATTTTAATCCTAAGAAACATCCATTAAGACTAACCCTTATTAGTGCTTGAAAATTTTCTAATGTACAATCTGCAATGGATTGAACATTATAGCCGCCTGCATTATTCACAACGCTATCAATTCTACCGAACTCTTCTATCGCTTGATCAATTACATTCTGCCAGCTTTTATCTGATGTTACATCATGGGAAATATATTTTGCAGATCCTTGGGAATCAAGAATCTCTTTTTCTACAGTCAACCCTTCTTCCTCGGTTCTACAGGTAATGATAACATTAGCGCCCTCATTGGCTAGTAACTTACATGTGGCTGCACCGATACCTCGACCTCCACCTGTTACGATAATATTTTTATTATTTAAACTTGTCATAAACTTCACATGCTAAGAAATTTTAAGAACTCACACTCTACAAAAAAAAAGGGCGAAACGCTAGGTTTCGCCCTTTATTTTCATAAAAATTCTTTTACCAAGAATTTCTTATTTCTAGCATCCATGTTGAAGGATC
>JAYZKD010000057.1:0-10344 GCA_036163815.1 Pseudomonadota bacterium
TATGGATTAGTGTGCAGTATTATTATGGTATTCTCTATTTTTGTTACTTCACTTGGTACACATAAAGAAATCCCAAATCTATATTCACCTAAACCAAGAAATTTAAGTCTGAAAGAAACTTTTTCTGAACTTTATGAGACAATGACAATAAGTCGTGATTATATGATTCTGTTTCTTGCAATGATAGTTACTGGAATTGCTGGAGGTATAGCGACGAACTTTACTCTCTTTCTATACAGCTTTTTTTGGGAATTCTCGCCTTTAAATATCTTAACAATTGGACTTACTCTTTTTTTAACTCCAATGATTGGCTTAAAAATGTCTCCCTTATTGGCAGATAAGATTGGAAAAAGAGAAAGTGTAATTTACCTTTCTATTGGCTCAATAATGGCGGAAAATACAATAATTATTCTTCGTCTTTTAGATATATTACCAGCTAATGGAAGTCCTTCAGTTTTAGGATTTGTACTTATATTTCATTGGATAGCTGTTGCTTGCGCTATCATTGCCGGTACAACACTTGCATCGATGGTATTTGATACAGTGGAGGAAGTAGAAAAAGCTACCGGGAGAAGAATGGAGGGCACCCTTTTTGCAGCTAGGTCATTTGCAGCAAAATGTATGAGTGGTTCTGGAGCTTTTATTGTTGGATTAATATTAACTTATGCAAATTGGCCAGAAAATGCAGTTCCTGGTCAAGTCTTAGATAATACTTTATTTACGATAGGATTGTGTTTCGTCATTTGTTCGATTTCTCTTTGGTCATTAGCAATTTTCATATTATCAAAAGTTAGTATGAGCAAAGATAAACACAAAGATAACCTAAAAACACTTCAATATATTGATTCTTCTGAGTAAATTAATTAATTGTTGGAAATGTGTTATTGATTTGTAATATGCTTATTATTTATAGGGGGACATTTTATGCATCCTGAAAAAGTAAAAGAAATTCGTAAAAATATAGAATTTGAGTATAAGAGGAATTCGTATCCTGAGGGCTTTCCTCAAATACCTGATCTATCTGGCAAGAGATATACTGATGAAGAGTTTTTCGAATTGGAATTTGAAAATATTTTTTTAAAGTCATGGATCTTGGTTTTTAGGGCAGATGAAATTCCTAACGCCGGTGATTTTAAAATTTTTGATAAACTCCAAAGAGATATATTAATTATTAGACAAAAGGACGAAAGCATTCAAGCGTTCTTTAATACTTGTTCGCACCGAGGCGCACCAGTAGTACGCGATAAAGAAGGAAATACAAAATTACTTAAATGCCAATATCATAGCTGGTCATACGATCTTGATGGGTCATTAATAAGAGTCCCGGATGAAAGAGATTTTTTAAATCTTGATCTTTCTTGTAGAGGACTGAAAAAGGTGCATTGTGATGTTTGGGATGGATGGGTATATATATCCTTGTCTGATAAAGATCCAGGAAACTTAAGAGATTTCCTTGAGCCTGTCGCTTCAGAAATGGAATGTTTTAAAAGTTCTGATTTAGTTACAGTTTGGAAAAATAGTAAACTCGTTAAAGCAAACTGGAAAACTTGTTTAGATGCATTTATGGAAGTTTATCACTCGCCAACCATTCATAAAGATACTGTGAATATTTTGTTAGATGGTAGTGGTATGGCTGCAGGTTTGTTAAAAAATGGTCATTCAAGAATGGTTACACCAAAAAGAATTAATTTAGATGGGGGAATGTTAGGTGCTGAAGGCCAAGACTTTGTTCCATATATTGAAACTTGTGACAGTATTCATGCTGAAACGAATGTTGCCTATGCAATGTTTCCAAATTTTATTACTCCAACAGATACATCTGGTTATGTAGCTATCTTATTTTGGCCCAAAAGTTTACGTGAAACAGAAATTGAATATTTACAATTAGGTCCAAAATGGGAAACCAAAGAAAAGCCTCAATATTGGGTAGATCAAGAAACTTCTTTTTACTCAATTATGGAAGAGGATTTTAAGAATTTAGAACCTATGCAAAGATCTCATGATTCAGGAGTTTTCAACAAAATGCCACTAAATTACCAAGAAAGAAGAATTTATTATTATCATCAAACGGTAGACGATTGGGTTGGAAGGAAAAATATAAAAAGTGAGATGATTGCAGACGATATATTATCACCATTTATAGAGAAATAATCATTGCCCTTTTTGAAAACGGAAAGAATTGAGTTTTATTATGAAATTCAAGGAGAAGGTAAAAATCTTCTATTTATTTCTGGTACGGGTGGAGATCTCCGTTTATCACCAAACGCTTTTGATAATGACTTAAAGGATAATTTTACATTATTAGCGTATGATCAAAGAGGATTGGGACAATCTCAAAAACCTAATGGACCTTATACAATGAAAGACTATGCCGATGATGCATTTAGTTTACTGAACACATTAGGACATAAAGAGACTTATGTTATTGGTGTTAGTTTTGGCGGTATGGTTGCACAACATTTTGCTATACATTATCCAGAGATAGTTAAAAAATTAGTTTTGGTATGCACTTCTCCAGGTGGAAAAGATTATCATTCTTATCCTCTGCATGAACTTGAAAAGATTTCTGATGATCTCGAATATACGAAGAAATTTATTTCAGTATCTGACTTAAGAATTAATGATCAATTTATAAAAGATAACCCTGAAACATATAATACAATTGTAGATCAGATTAAAAATTATTTGAGAGGAACTGATAGTAAAGAAAATATAGGAAAATTACTTCAACTTGATGCTAGAAAATATCATGATGTTTGTCAGGAACTTGAAAGAATAAAGTGCCCAACTTTTATTGCCGGCGGTTTATATGATGGCATTGCCCCAAAAAATAATATTAACATTTTAAACAAACTTATATCAAAATCTGAGAAAAAATTTTATGAAGGTGGCCATGGTTTTTTTATGGAAGACGCGCAGGCTTGGAAAGATATAATTAGTTTTCTTAAAAATTAATATCTTGATTTAAGAAAAAGAATTAAAGCAAAACCATATTCAAAAGCTGCAAATATAATTTGAGTTTGTTCAGCGCCATCAAGATAAAGACTGACAGTTCTCCCTATAGCTAATCCTAACATCAAAAAAGCGAATGCCGAAAACCATCCTTTTTTTCCAGATGGATTATGTGAAGCGTAAAGTACGCCTAATCCTATAGCGGCAAACAATCCTCCAAGAGATCTTATATCGCTCATACCGAGCGTTCCAGTAATTTGAACATGAAGGCTAGCCCAGTCACTTTCAGTAAAAATCGCTGGGTTAATTACCCCTGATAATCCAGCTGCTAACCAGATAATACCAACAAGGTAGGTTAAAAGATTAATTATTAAAGTCATGTATTCTACTTATACTAATTTATAGAAAATAAAAAGATTATCTAAATCTTAAATTATTACGATTAAGTTCCTTCAACGAACGGCATCCCATTAGCTTCATATCTCTAATAATTTCTTCTTGAATAAGATTGTAAGCCCTTTCTACTCCTTTGTGGCCACTTCCAGCAAGAGCATACAAGTACATTCTTCCGCCAGAGCAGGCTTTTGCACCTAAAGATATAGCCTTTAAGACATGGGTTCCTCTCCTAACTCCGCCATCACAAATGACATCAATTTTATCTCCAACGGTATCAACAATTTCGGCAAGTTGATCGAAGGGAGACCGAGAGCCATCTAATTGTCTTCCACCATGGTTAGAAACCATAATTGCTGTCGCCCCTACATCGACTGCTTTTTTGGCATCTTCAACAGACATTATTCCTTTAAGGCAAAGGTGACCTCCCCATTTATTTTTGATATCAGAAATACTGTCCCAGGTAATACTTTGGTCCAACATAGTGGAAAAATAATCCCCTATCGAAATATTTATATTTGTTCCTTCTTGAACGAAATCTTGAAGTTCAGGTAATTCAAATTTTCTTCTGAACAAATAGTTTAGAGTCCAGTCAGGATGAAAGGCGAAACTTAAGAAACTTTTCAGATCTAATTTAGGAGGAGAAGTAAATCCAGTGTAAAGATCCCTTTCTCTGTTACCACCAACTATTGTATCGACAGTAATAGCAATGGCGTCAAAATTATTGATCTTACATTTTTCAATCATACTTTCGTTAAGTCCTTTATCTTTATGGATATAAAGCTGAAACAATTTAGGGCAAGAGAATTTATCTCCTATTTCTTTTATACTAACAGTTGCTAATGAGGATATACCAAAAAAAGTATTAAATTTTTCTGCTGCCTTACCCACTGCTAACTCTCCCTCATAATGGAATAATCTTTGAAGTGCAGTTGGAGAAAAAAATAAAGGTGCATCAATTTTTTTTCCCATAATTTCAGTACTAATATCAATGTCTTCAACACCTCTTAAAACATTTGGAACTAAATCAACTTTTTCAAAAGCTTCAGTATTTCTTCTTAAAGTAACTTCATCATCTGCAGCGCCGTCGATATAATGATAAATAGGAAAAGGAAGTTTTTGCTTAGCAAGCTTTCTGAAGTCTTCTGTATTGTAACAATTATTTAATTTTTTGATCATTTATTTATCTTGAATTCTTTCTGGCAATAGTTTAATTCCATTTTCCATTTTAAATATTATTTCTTTTTGTGCTTCTTTTATATTTGCCCATCTTTCAGGTGAAGTTGGATGTGAAGAGTTGTAATTTATTGTAGATTCTGGACTTTCAGCGGCAAGTTTTCTCCAAAAATTTTCTATATTTGATGAATCAATATTTGCTTTTGCTAAAATATATAAACCTACATAATCTGCTTCTCTTTCAAAATCTTGTGAATACATTTGTGCTCCCATAGCGCCAAAACTTCCCCTTGTATCAATTCCCGCGCCTGCGGCAGCAATATCAAGAATAGTTCCAATTATTGAATTATTTGTCCTTTTATTTATGTGACCTTCTATATTATGCGCTAATTCATGTGCAAGAATAAATTGCAATTCTCTATCTTCATCAACAAATCTAAGCATTCCTTGAGTAATATATAAGTTATTACCATCCGCAAAAGCATTTAAAGAATCGTTTTGTGCTAAATTCACTCCATAACCACATAACTTATTAGGTATTAAACTTAGGGATAGAATTTGGTCTTCAATAATTTCATTTTCATTTCTTAAGTTTATATTTTTTTTTCTTTTAACCTTTATTATTACTTTTTCTTGAGAATAGCTTCTTCTTTCATTGTTAGTAAATATATCATCATTATACCATTTAAATGATGATGAAGAGATGCTTTCAATTATATCGCCAGATTTTAGGCCTGCTTTAAAACTAGGGGAATCCTTTATACTAAATAATACCATCTGTTCATTAGTTAAGGATAATTTTTCAGAAGCAGCTTTATGAAATCTCTTATCTATTTGATTTAAAGAGATAGTTTTGAAACCTAAATCATATTTAATACGATCCTTACAATAATCTATTGATTGTTTCAGGAGTGGATAGGATAGATTGTTTAATTTTTCTAATCTCTTATAATATGTATCTAAGGCAATACCCTGCATAATTACCCTTTCTTTATCAATTTCAGATACTTGACCTCTTTTGACCACAGTTGTTGGTGTTCCACATGATGTTAAGAGAAAAGAAATAATTATTATAAAAATATTTCTATAATAACGATTCCCTATTTGTAATTTAATATAGGCATTAACCATTTTTCGCATTCCGATAATGACATTGATTTTCTTTTAGCATAATCCTCGACCTGATCCTTACTAATTTTTCCTACACCAAAATAAGCACTTTCAGGATTGCTAAAATAGAGACCAGAAATTGATGCCGCAGGGGACATAGAAAAGCTTTCTGTTAACTGAACACCAGTATTCTTTTTTGCCTCTAGTAATTCAAATAATATCTCTTTCTCAGTGTGATCAGGTTGGGCAGGATAGCCATGAGCAGGTCTAATACCATTATATGCTTCTTTTATTAGCTCTTCATTATCATAATCCTCATTAGGAGAATATTTCCAGAATTCTTTTCTTACTCTTTCATGCATTCTTTCAGCGAAAGCTTCAACCAATCTATCGGCTAAGGCTTTAGTCATTATCGAATTATAATCATCGCCTTTATCTTTATATTTTTCTGATAATTCGCTTTCTCCATGACCGCAAGTTAAGGCAAAACCACCTATATAATCTGGTATGTTTCTGTTTTCGTTTAAAGGTGCGATAAAATCGGATAAAGCAAAATTTGGTCTATCTTGCGAATGAGACATTTGCTGTCTAATCGTATGAAAAATTGCTAGCTCATCTTTTCTTTTTTCGTCATTAAAAACTATGATATCATCTTGATTGCTATTTGCTGGCCAAAAACCTATAACCCCTTTTGCGTGTAATAAATTTTCCTCAATTATTTTGTCTAGTAAATTATTGGCATCCGTAAAGAGTGAATTTGCAGATTCACCAACTTTCTTATCTTTAAGAATCTTGGGATAATTACCATGTAAATCCCATGACCTAAAAAAGGGAGTCCAATCAATATAGTCTCTAAGTTCATTTAAATCGTAATTTTCGAAGATTTTATTTCCAAGAAAAGTAGGTTTTTTTGGATTATGGCTATTATAATCAAATATAAATTTGTTTTTTCTAGCATTATCTATTGATAAACGTCTTCCTTTTCCATCTTTACTTTCATGATTAACTTTGATCCTTTCATATTCTTCTTTTGTGTTTTTAATAAACTCTGATTTCTTTTCTTTTGATAAAAGGTTACTCGTTACGCCGACAGCTTTGCTTGCATTAGAAACATATATAGTTTGCCCTTTTTGATAATTGTCAGAGATTTTAACTGCAGTATGAACTTTGCTTGTTGTTGCTCCTCCTATAAGAAGAGGAATGTCAAAATTATTTTTTTCCATTTCTTTTGCTACAAAACGCATTTCATCGAGACTTGGGGTTATAAGGCCAGAAAGTCCTATTATATCGGCTTTTTCACTTTTTGCTTTTTCTAATATTTCGTTGCACGGAACCATTACTCCAAGATCAATTACCTCGTAGTTATTACATTGCAAAATAACTCCTACTATATTTTTACCAATATCATGAACATCACCTTTTACTGTAGCCAGTAAAATCTTCCCATTGTGATTCTTTTGATTGCCTTTTTCCTCTTCCATAAACGGTTCAAGATAGGCTACAGCTTCTTTCATTACTCTTGCAGATTTTACTACTTGAGGAAGAAACATCTGTCCTGAACCAAACAAATCTCCTATATGGTTCATGCCATCCATTAAAGGGCCTTCAATAACAGCGATAGGACTTCCCAGCTTAATTCTTGCTTCTTCAGTATCAGTACTTATAAATTCACTAATACCTTTTACTAAAGAGTATTTAAGGCGATCAGAAACCTCTTCTTCTCTCCACTCAATAGTTTTCTCAGCAATCTCGTTTTTTGTATTTTTATATTTTTCAGCAATTTGGATTAGTTTTTCTGTAGCGTTCTTACCTTTGTTAAAAAGAACATCTTCTATACTTTCTTTAAGATTTTTATCAATATCCTCATAAATAGCTAATTGACCTGAATTTACTATTGCCATATCCAAACCGTTTTTTATTGCGTGATAAAGAAAAATTGAGTGCATGGCCTCTCTTATTGTTTCGTTACCTCTAAATGAAAAAGAAAAATTTGAAACACCCCCAGAAACATGAGCATATTTTAATTCTTTTTTTATTCGTTTAATTACATTTATAAAAGCTACACCATAATCATTATGCTCTTCAATGCCAGTTGCTACAGCAAAAATATTAGGGTCAAAAATTATATCTTCTTCAGGAAATTCAATTTTTTCAATTAATAAATTATAAGCTCTTTTGCAAATTTCGTATTTTCTTTCTTCGGTGTCTGCTTGTCCTTTTTCATCAAAAGCCATTACAATAATAGCGGCGCCAAATTTTTTGCATATCTTAGCATGATGAATAAATTCTTCTTCACCTTCTTTAAGTGAAATAGAATTTACAATAGCTTTTCCTTGAATATTCTTTAAGCCCGCTTCTATAACTTCCCAATTTGAACTATCCACCATAAAGGGAACCCTTGCAATATCAGGTTCAGTAGCCGCAATTTTTAAGAAATGCTGCATTATTGATTTTGAATCCAGCATTCCTTCATCCATATTTATGTCAATTATTTGCGCTCCATTTTCAACTTGCTGCCTTGCGACTTCGATAGCTGAGCTATAGTTTTCTTCAGATATTAATTTTTTAAATTTTGAAGATCCTGTAATGTTCGTCCTTTCTCCTATATTTATGAATGAAATTTCTTTTGTTAAATTTAGAGATTCCAATCCAGAAAGACGCATAATCTTACTTATTTTAGGTATTTTCCTAGGTTTATATTTTGAAACTATCTTAGATATCTTTTTTATATGTTCTGGCGTTGATCCACAACAACCACCAATAATATTTAAATATCCATCTTTAGCAAAATTTCCTACAATTTTAGACATAGTATCAGGAGTTTCATCATATTCACCCATTTCGTTTGGAAGGCCAGCATTAGGATAAATACAGATATTAGTATCTGCAATTTTTGAAATTTCTTCTACATATGGGGCCATCTCCTCAGCCCCTAAGGAGCAATTTATTCCGACTGCTATTGGTTGGGCATGTCGAATTGAATTCCAAAATGCTTCAATAGTTTGACCAGATAAAGTTCTTCCAGATTTGTCTGTTATTGTGCCAGATATAATTATTGGCAGTTCAATTCCTTCATATTCAAAAAAGTCTTTAACTGCATGAATTGCGGCCTTTGCATTTAAAGTATCAAAGATCGTTTCAATTAATATTAAATCAGCACCTCCTTCGACAAGTCCTTTTGCAGATTCATAATAACTGTCAAATAATTCTTCATAAGTTATATCTCTTTTTCCTGGATCAGATACATCAGGAGATAAAGATGTTGTTTTATTTGTTGGCCCTATTGCGCCAGCAACATATTTTGGTTCATTGGGAAACTCCTTTTCGTAATCATCACAAGCTTTTCTGGCTACTTTTGCGCTTTCGAAATTTAATTCATAAGCTAGATTACTAAGAGAATAGTCGCCTTGTGATATTTTTGTTGAAGAGAATGAGTTTGTTTCAATAATATTACTGCCGGCGTTTAAGAATTGATTATGGATTTTAGAAATCAAATCTGGCTTAGTTATTGATAAAATGTCATTGTTTCCATATAAATCTTTAGGGTGATCTAAAAATCTTTTACCTCTAAAATCTTCTTCTGAAAGGTTTTCTTCTTGAATCATTGTGCCCATCGCACCATCAAGAATTATTATTTTATTTTTTAATAAGTTAGGTAATTCTTTAATTCTCTTTTTATGAGTCCATTTCATAAACTATAAATACCCAATGTTGAGTTTTTTACAAACAGAAAGCGCCAATTCTGATTGATTAAGGGTATAAAAATGTAAGAATTCAAATCCATTTTTTCTAAGATTAATTGAAAAATCTATAGCTATTTCTTCTGATATTTTCTTTCTTTCTTCTAAATTATTTTCTAAACCTTCATATGCTTCTTCTAACCAGATTGGAATAGAGGCACCACATTTATTAGCCATTTTCTTAATTCCACTAAAATTAGTTGAAGGAATAATTCCTGGAATAATTGGAATATTTATATCTGCTTTTTCTAGTTTATCTCTGAAACTAAGGAGGTGATCAATTTCAAAACAAAATTGAGTGATTGCAGAAGAAGCTCCTGCATCTATTTTTTTCTTCAGAAAATCAATGTCCTTATCTAGAGATTCAGCATCTGGATGCTTCTCAGGATAAGCACTAACAATAATATCAAAATTATCTTTCTTAAGTCTTGTTATAAGCTCAATAGAGGATTTATAGCCTTCAGGATGAGGTTTAAATTTTTTCATATCTGGCATATCGCCTCTTAAAGCGACAATATGCTTAACGCCTGCATATTTATAATCTTCAATAATTTCTTCTGTTTCATTCTTGGTTGCGCTTACACAAGTTAAGTGTGCTGCGGGTATTAAAGTTGTTTCTCTTAAAATTTTACTAACACAATCATGAGTTCTTTCCCTTGTTGATCCTCCAGCCCCATAAGTTACTGATACAAACTTAGGATTCAATGGTTCCAGTAACTTAATTGCTGACCAGAGTTTTTTATCGGCCTCAGAAGAATTGGGGGGAAAAAATTCAAACGAAATATCCATATAAATTATTTTAATATAATCTTTACAAAACTTATAATTATTATTATTCTTTATTTAATCGTGATTTGATCCTATTGCCGCGATTTAAAAGAAAGTGCTAAAACGGAAAATTTTCCCAGGATTTAACTAAAAAAGATGGAGTTTTCCATGAAAACATTTTATGTAAATGTCCGTTATTTGATTG
>JAYZKD010000058.1:0-3465 GCA_036163815.1 Pseudomonadota bacterium
TAAATACAGTATTTGTAGTTGAAACTGTACCTCCAGGAAATACAACAATTGTGCCTCCATCATCTAAAAAACTTCTTGCAGTTTTTCTTGTTTCAATATTTGTCATTAAGGCTTCCTTTGTTCCAGAGAAATCTATTGGAAGAAGATACCCTTTTGTTTCTGGGGCTCTTAGTAACAGGGCATGTGTTAAAACCTTAAATTCTTTCCGAATCAATTGTGATATCCAGCATATAACCAATCCATCAAGTACGCCAAAAGGATGATTGGCAACGATTACTAATGGTCCTTCTTTTGGGATATTCTTAATTTTACTCTTATCAAACTGAACATTTAACTCAAGTTTATCCATGCAGCCATCCCAAAAACTTTCCCAATTATGTGGGTTTGTTTGATATTCTCTATAAAGTTTATATAACTTTGGTTGACCTGAAAAATATTCTATGGATCTTATGAAAGCTTTTCTTGTGCGAGAATCTTCTGGGTTTGCATAACTAAAATATTTTGTATCTAAATATTCCATAACTAATCTTGTTTATTATCATCTTTTTTGGTGATAGTTGGCATATGTCTTAAATAATCGCTATCGTTTATTTTTTTCAGAGTATATTTAGTCGTTGTTGATGGTGCAAACAAGGTTTTATTTTTTTTCTTTAAAATTGGTGCCAATATTAATCCAGCAATAAATCCACCTATATGAGCTGAATAAGCAACCCCTGATTGTCCTTGGTCTAAAACATTTATGAATTGTAATAACATCCAAATTCCAAGTACTATGAAAGCTGGCACAGTTATTAAACGAACAATAAAAACTATCCACATAAAAACCCATATTTTTGCTCTTGGAAACATAATTAAGTATGCGCCAAGAATTCCTGCAATTGCGCCGCTTGCCCCAATCATAGGAACAGGACTACTTGGATCATATAATATTTGTGATGTAACTGCTGCAAATCCACATAATATATAAAATATTATAAATCTTAGTTTTCCAAAACTATCCTCAATATTGTCTCCAAATATCCAAAGATAGACCATGTTCCCAATTAGATGAGTTAAATTGCCGTGGACAAACATCGAACTTATAGCTGTAAACCATTCACCATTTATGTTATTTAAAAATTTTGAAGGAGTAATTCCAAAAAATCGAACAAAATTATTAAAATCGATAGAATTTAAAGCCATTTGATAAATAAACACAAAAGAACATATTGCTATAAGAAGCCATGAGATAAAAGGCTTTGTACTGGTTGGGTTGTCGTCACGAAATGGAAAAAAGAACATTAAAACAAAACCTTACATTGTTTAATTAATAGTTACATACAGATACAAGAGTTGATTTCAAATATACAACAAAATAAGTCATTTTATCTATTCATTTTACATAATTTACTATGACAAAAAAAATAACATCAATAGTTCTTGCTGCTGGAAAAGGATCTAGAATGAAATCAGATTTGCCTAAACCTTTGCACTGTATTGCGGGCAAACCTATAATTTCTCATATTATAGATAAATTAACTGATTGTGGGATTGATGAAGTTATAGTTGTTGTCAACAAGCAGAATGATCTTTTAAAAAGTTATGTAGCCAAAAATTATCCTCAAATTCAAACAGTCACTCAAAGAGAACAAAAAGGTACTGGTGACGCGGTTAAATCGGTTTTCGATAAAAAGGACTTATCAAACAGTGATGGCGTGATAGTTGTTTTTGGAGATACGCCGTTATTAAAAAAAACAACCATAGAGAATTTAAAAGAAGCATCCCTCAATGACGATTTATCAATCCTAGCATTTTCGACAGCTAATCCAAAAGGGTATGTAAGAATTATTTTAAAAGATAATAACCTTCATTCAATAGTAGAAGAAGCAGACACAACCGAAGAAAGTAAAAATATTACATTATGCAACGGCGGTGTAATGGCATTTAAAAATAAAAATTTAAAGCATCTTTTGGGCTTATTGGACAATAATAATTCTAAAGGAGAATTCATTTTATCAGACATGGTTGAGATAGTTAATTCTAACGGAGGTACTTCAAATTATATTGAATGTAATGAATTAGAATCATTTGGCATTGATACTAAAAAAGGCCTAGCTAAAGCAGAGAAAGAATTTCAAAAAGAATTAAGAGAGAAATTTATGGCTGAAGGAGTTACTATTCTTGATCCAGATAGTGTTTTCTTTCAAAATGATACAATTATAGAAAATAATGTTGAAATCCAAAATAATGTATATATTGGCAGGAATGTTCATATCAAAGAAGGGGTAACTGTAAGATCCTTTTCATATATTGAAGATTCAGTAATCCACGAAAATGCCACAATTGGGCCATTTTCTCGTCTTAGGAATAATGTATCCGTTGGTCAGGATTGTAAAGTAGGGAATTTCGTGGAAATTAAAAATTCTAATTTAAAAAGTGATGTTAAGGCTAGTCATCTTTCTTATATCGGAGATTCTTCGGTTGACGAAAATGCTAATATCGGAGCAGGCACAATCACCTGTAATTTTGATGGAAAAAACAAGAATAAGACTCATATAGGCAAGGATTCATTCATTGGATCAAACTCCTCTTTAGTAGCGCCAGTTAAAATTGGAGAAGGAGCTCATATTGGAGCGGGGTCAGTAATTACCAAAGATGTAGAAAAAGGAAGTTTAGTCTTGACTAGAGCTCCGCTAAAATCTGTATCAAATTGGGCAAAAAAATTTCTGGGGAATGGTTAGGAGAATATTATGTGTGGAATATTTGGTGTAGTTAGCTCTAATGGCGATGTTCAAGATAGAATATTTGAAGGACTAAGAAGATTAGAGTATAGAGGTTATGACTCCTCAGGGATAGCAACAATAAACGACAACACTATTCATTGTGTTAAGTCTCAAGGAAATCTCGATCAACTGCAAAAAAAATTAAGTAATGAGAGTTTAATTGGCGGTGTTGGTATAGGTCATACAAGATGGGCAACGCATGGAGTTCCAAATGAAGTAAATGCACATCCTCATGTAACCGATGAAGTGGCTGTAGTGCATAATGGAATTATAGAAAATTACTTATCACTTAAGAACCAAATATTAGAAACCGGTATTACATTTAAGAGTGAGACAGATACTGAAGCTATCTCCCACTTAATATCTCTTTATTTAAAATCAGGAATGAGTAGTTATGATGCTATAAGATCAACGACAGAAGACATTCAAGGCTCATTTGCCCTTGCAATAATTATTCGATCTGAACCAAATAAATTATTTGCTGTTAGGAAAGGAAGCCCTTTAGCGATAGGCTTATCGGAGCAAGAAAATTATATTGGCTCCGATGGTTATTCTCTAGGAAATTATTGTAATGAGGTTACTTATCTTAAGGACGGGGATGTAGCTGTATTAGAAAATAATTCATTTGAAATTTTCGATATTAATAATCAAGTCATTCAAAGAAAATCACAAGGGATTGATAAAAGTGTTTCCTTGGCTGAAA
>JAYZKD010000059.1:0-27956 GCA_036163815.1 Pseudomonadota bacterium
CGCTACAGATATTAATGATTGATTCATGACCTTATTAAATCCTATTGATGCTTTTATTTATAGCATGACTCTCTCAGCTGCAATAGATGGAGAAATATCTGATAAAAAAATGAATCATATTTATTACCTGATTGAATCATTGCCCATATTTCAAAGCTATGAAAATAAAAATGCAGATACTTCTATCAACACATGCATTGAATTACTAAAGGCTGATAATAACCCAGAAGATTTAATTGCCTTAATCGATAAGAGTTTAAATAGAAATTCTAAAAGGATAGCTTATACTTTATCAGTTGAAATAATGATGGTTGATCAAAATTTTACAAATGAAAAATTGCGTTTACTTGAGATCTTCGAAAATATATTTCAAATTCATAGCCTAGAGACAACAGCTATCAAACATTCTGTGAAAATAAAATACTCTGACCTAGAAAGTGAGATCGGTGAAATATGAAATTAGTTCTCTTTAAACCAAGAAATATAGGTTTTCTTCTAAGGATGATAAAAGAAACCCTGTCTAATAAACTTATAAAAAAACCAAAACTGGAAGACTCTGTTAAAGAATTCGTTTTTAAGAACGCCATAAAAGGCAATCCAGATAGTGTTTTATCGGTTATGGACCAATTTGCCTTAAAAGAAAGGTTTTTAATGAATGTTGGGGATGTTAAAGGCAAGCTCTTAGTTGATGAAATTAATAAATTGGGAACAAATCTTAACATTCTTGAGCTTGGGTGTTTTTGTGGTTATTCAGCAATTTTGATGGCTAAAAATCTTGGTAACGAAGGTAAAGTTATTTCCATTGAGGTTAACAAAAAATACGCGAAAATAGCTGGTGAAATTATTGACTTTGCAGGCTTAAAAAATAAGGTTGTTATCATTGAGGGTTCTTCTGAAAAAATAATACCAACCTTAAGATATAAATTTGATTTAGTTTTTATTGACCATTGGAAAGATCTATACAAGAGAGACCTTATGGCTATAGAAAAAAGAGGTATTTTAAAAAGCGGATCTGTAGTTTTTGCAGATAATGTAGGTAATTTAATTTCCGCATTAGTTGGAGAAAGAGGCAATTCTAATAACTATTTAAATTATGTAAGAAATCACCCTAAATTTGAGAGTAAGAACATTAAAACTTCATTAGAGTATTCAAGTGCTGAAGACGCTGTAGAGATATCAACTTACTCAGGTTAAAAATTAAATTTATTTTATTAATTTTGTTTGAAATGTTTCGACAATTTTAGGCCCTGTTTTTGATAGTTTGAACCTATTGAAGAACCATAAGATTTTTCAGGTAATTCAAGTAATTTCTCATAAATTAATCTACCGACTATTTGAGAATCTTCCAAAATAAAAGGTACCTCCCAACTTCTAATTTCTAATACTGCCTTTGATCCCTTTCCATCAGCAGAGTTATGCCCAAAACCTGGATCAAAAAAACCAGCATAATGAACTCTAAATTCTCCTACTGAAGGCTTAAAAGGAACCATCTCAGCGGCATGACTTGGCGGTATAGCAATTGATTCTGATGAAGATAAGATATAGAACTCTCCTGGATCTAAAATTATTCTTTTATCCTCAGTAGCTAAAACAGGATCCCAAAACTTTTCCATCTCATATGAATCTTTTTTATCTATATCTATTAAGCCTGCATGCCTTTTTGCTTTCCAACCTACAATATCTCCTTCAGTATCGCCTTTTAAATCTACAGATAAAGCTAAACCTTCTGCAATATTCACTTTACCGTCATAAACAATATTATCTTCAGAATGTAACCTTTTTAATTCTGTATCTGAATTAGTCGGCCGACCTCTTCTAAACCTCATCTGACTCAACCTTGAGCCTTTTTTAACAATAATTGGAAAAGTTCTTGGTGAAATTTCTAACCATAAATGTCCTTTATACCCATTAGGAATTTTATCAAATTCATGAGTACCATCACAAATTAATCTAGTGAAGACATCTATTCTACCTGTTGAACTTTTAGGATTAGCAACTGCTATTATCCTTTCAGGAAGTGATAACGCTTCCATAAGAGGCACAAGATAAACACAACCAGTTTCTAAAACAGCTCCGTCAGTTATATCAATCCTATGTAAAGCAAAGTCTTTAAGCTTTCTGTTTACAGAACCTCCAGAAGGTAGAAAGCTTGCTCTAATCCTATATGCTGTATCTGCCAATCGTAAATCCAAACTAGCCGGTTGAATTTGATCATCATTGATGTCACCTTGAGACCAAATCTCACCATTCTCAATCATTTTACGAATCATTTGTCCAGGTAAAACACCTGAAATTTGTACTTTTTGTCCTGGAGCACCTTCGAAGGCATCAACAGGTTCTTTTGTATCAGGAAATAAATCAGGTATTTTCTTTTCTGCCATTTAAATCTTTCATTATAGATTATCAATTATAATCAATTTTTGTAAAAAACTATATTAATTTACTTTAAGGGTATAAAACAGAATTTTTAAATAATTATAATGAATTTTATAACTATAGATTTAAGACCTGTTCTATCAATCCTAGGAATTTTTCTCGTAGGTTTGTCTGTAGCTATGCTTATACCAGCAGCAACAGATCTAATTTATGGAAACCTAGGATGGCAAGACTTTTTAATAAGTGCGGTCATAACAAGCTTTTTTGGATTGATGTTTTTTCTCATTTCCCGCGGAAATGAAAATAAACTTAATACTAAAGGCGCTTTTCTAATCGTAACACTAAGTTGGATTATTTTATCAGTTTTTTCTTCTATACCATTCCTCCTTTCTAATAATATATTAAGTTTAACAGATGCCTTTTTTGAATCTGTTTCTGGTTTAACAACAACAGGCTCAACAATAATTAATGACCTTAACAATGTCTCAGAAGGCATTATAATATGGCGAAGTCTTTTACAATGGTTAGGTGGAATAGGAATAATTGTAAGTGCTGTTTCAATTTTACCCAACCTTGGTGTTGGTGGAATGCAGCTATTTAAACTCGAAGGCTCCGACTCATCTGAAAAACTAATGCCAAGAACAGCAAGCTTAGCAACAGAAATAATAATCCTTTATTTTATTTTGTCTTCTGTCTGTGCTTTGATGTATTGGTTTTGTGGTTTGTCATTTTTTGATTCAATAATCCATGCAATGACAACAATAGCAACAGGAGGATTTTCTTCAAATTCAGAATCAATAGGCGGATTTAATAGTCACTCTCTTGAGTATGTCTGTATTGCTTTCATGATATTATCCAGTTTACCATTTGTACTTTATCTAAAAACAATTAGAGGCAAGCCAAAGGCTCTATTTGTTGATGAACAAGTGACAGGGTTTTTTAAAACACTTCTTTTATCAATTTTACTCATTACTGTCTTCTTATCATTTAATGATAATTTTGATTTTTCTTCTACTATAAGAAATGTTTTATTCAATGTGACTTCCGTATTAACTGGAACAGGTTATACTACTTCATCATATGATGACTGGGGCACACCAGCAATAATAATTTTTCTTGCTCTAACATTCATAGGTGGTTGTGCTGGTTCAACAACCTGCGGAATAAAAGTCTTTAGATTACAAGTCCTTCTAAAAAATTCGGGTCAAGTAATGAATAAACTTATCAGCCCAAATAGAGTGACCAATCACAAATATAATGGTGAAAACTTAACCCTAGAAATTGTTGAATCGGTTATGACCTTCCTTTTTATTTTCTTTGTTACTTTTGTTATTATTGCTCTTGTTTTATCTTTTACCGGCCTTGATATATTGACCTCTATTTCTGCATCAGCAACCTCAATATCTAATGTTGGACCAGGTTTAGGCAATATTATCGGACCATCTTATAGTTTTGCAGAAATACCCCAAATAGCTAAATGGGTTCTTTCCTTTGGAATGTTGGCAGGAAGATTAGAGTTTTTAACCTTTCTGGTCATATTCAGTAGGTCTTTTTGGAAATAATGTTTATTTAAAACACCAAGAAATAATACCTTTTTGTGCATGTATTCTATTCTCGGCCTCATCCCATACAGCAGATTGACTTCCATCAATTACATCATTATCAACCTCTTCCCCTCTATGCGCAGGTAGACAATGCAAAAAGATAGAATTTGAAGAAGCCAAAGACATTTTATTACTATCGACTCTGTAAGGATCTAATATCTCTCTTTTCTTATTATCCTCTTTTTCACCCATAGAAAACCATGTATCAGTTATTATACAATTACTTCCTTTTGAAGCCTCCATGGGATCAACATTCAATATAATGTTAGAATAATCACCTATTGAATTATCTGATATAGAATATTCCTTAGGAGAGCTTATTCTAAATTCAAATTGATATATTTTCGCTGCCTCAATCCAACTATTGAGCATATTATTGGCAGGGCCAAACCAAGAATAGATGTTGCCTTCTATTGAGCCAAGTTTTTCTTTTACTGTAATTAAATCTGCTAACACCTGGCAAGGGTGAGATTTATCAGTCAAACCATTAATAACGGGAATAGATGAATTTTTAGCAAAACTTTCAAGTAAGGAATGTTTTTTTGTCCTTAACATTGCTATATCTACATATCTTGAAATAACTCTAGCAGTATCTTCTATAGTCTCTCCTCTTCCCAATTGCATGTCAGACATATTTGCATAAATAGTATTACCGCCTAATTGATACATTGCCGTTTCAAACGAAAACCTTGTTCTTGTAGAAGGTTTTTCAAAGATTGTTGCTAAAATTTTATTCTTTCCACAATCATTTGAATCTATAGATCCCTTTCCTCCACTTTGAGCTTGATCTTTTCTTTCAAGAGAGCTTTCAACTAAGAAATTAAGCTCTTCCTGATTAAATTGACTTAAATCGATGAAATCTTTTTTTGTCTTTGTCATTTCCTATTATATTTCTAATCAGATAAATTTTCTAGAGTAATACTTAGAAGTTTTAAAAACTCATCTATTTCATTTTGGTTTGTATTTAGAGGTGGTAAGACTCTTATTACATTATCAGCCGCTGTAACTAAAAGTAATCCATTTTTTAAGGCTTCGTTAGCAATTACTGTATTTTCACTTTTGCACTTAATACCAATCATAAAACCATGACCTCTAACGGATGATATCTTATTATGGTGCTCCTTAATTATTTTACTAATACCTGAAATTAGATATTCAGAAAGTGATGCAACATTCGATAAAATATTTTCTTCCTTAATGAGATCTAAAACTTTACTTGCAATAGAAGAACATAAAGGATTACCCCCAAAAGTTGACCCATGAACCCCGTGTGTCATTCCTTCCGCTGCCTCTTTAGTTGATAAAACTGCTCCAATTGGGAGACCAGCTCCTAATGCCTTTGCAATAGCTATAATATCGGGTGTTATATCTGACCACTCATAGGCAAATAATTTCCCTGTTCTTCCTAAACCACATTGAACTTCATCTAAAATCATAAGAATCCCATTTTTGTCACATATCTCCCTTACGAAACTAAGGAAATCTTTAGAAACGACATTTACTCCACCCTCACCTTGAATAGGCTCAATTAGAATTGCTGCAGTTTTATTGGAAACATTTTCTTCTAAATCTGATTTATCAATTGTAATTTTTTTAAATCCATCCGGCAGAGGATCAAATCCCTCGACATGTTTCTCATTTAGACTTGCGGCAATTGTAGCAAGCGTTCTTCCATGGAATGAACCTTCAAAAGTAATTATCTCATTTCTTTCTTTATCCCCCATAGCATAATGGTAGCGTCTAGCAGTCTTAATTGCTCCTTCAACCGCTTCAGCGCCTGAATTACAAAAAAAGACTTTTTCCGCAAAACTTATATTACAAAGTTTTTTGGCTAGTTCATCTTGCTGTGCAATAGAATACAAATTTGATACATGCCATATATTATTAATACTTTTAGACAATGCATCATTTAATTTGGGATGATTGTGACCTAAAATATTAACTGCAATACCTGCAGCGTAATCAAGGTATTTCTTCCCATCCTCATCAAAAAGCCAAGAACCTTCGCCACTAGAAAAAGATATTGGATATCGATTATATGTATCCATAAGATAACTGCTCATTATTACCTCAATAACTTAAAATAAGATTTAAACAATACTCTCTTACTCTTTATTGGTTAAGTCTTCAACCTCCAACCACTTTTTAAGAGATAATGACTTATAATCACCAATAACAGGTTAAGGATTGTTATAAAAGTCGCTCCATATAAGGTGTTACCATCAGAAACACCTATGAAACCATATCTGAATCCATCAATAACATAGAAAAAAGGATTATATTCAATTAAAAACATGGCAAAATCCGGCATTTTCTTAACTGAATAGAAAGTACCTGATAAAAATGAAAGTGGAACAATAATAAAATTAGTAATAGTCCCCAAATGATCAAATTTTTCTGCCCATATCCCAGTTATTATGCCTATTAAAGAAAGTAAAAGTGAACCAGAAATAAGATAAAAAATAATAGCCCAAATATTTTCAAATCTAAAATCTAAAAAAAAGCTCATACAGGCGATAGCACCAATCGCAACTACAACACCACGAGTTACACCGCCTAATGCGATAGCAATATTTAATTCTTTTTCGCCAAGAGGAGGCAACAATATATCAACAATATTTCCCTGAATTTTAGAAATTAATAAAGAAGAAGATGTATGAGCAAATGCTTGTTGCAGAACAGACATCATTATTAACCCAGGAGCTAAAAAATTAATAAATGGCGCCCCATTTATATCAGGTCTTAAGTCGCCTAAAGCGACAATAAAAATTACCATAAATAATAAAGATGTTGCTATAGGCGCAGCAATTGTTTGAAAAAAAATCTTAATAAAACGATAAACTTCCTTCTTATATAGTGTCCACAATCCATACCAATTTATTTTTCCTGGTACACGTGGTTCACGCCAATGATAATTATCATTTTCATTCATAGTTTTACTTTTGTAACATAATTAAATTAAGAATCTTTATTAAAATAAAAAAATAATAATCTATATCTTGTGTCATACCTAATTTTAGCATACCATATATATTAAAACTAGGAGATTTAATATGGCTTGGACAGATGACAGAGTAGAAATCTTAAAGAAATTATGGGCTGAAGGTTTAAGTGCTAGCCAAATTGCAAGAGAGCTAGGCGATGTCACTAGAAATGCTGTAATAGGAAAGGTTCATAGACTTGGATTAGCTGGAAGAGCAAGCCCTACAAAACCTAAAAGTCGATTAAGACATAGAGAGCATGTTGACTATGGGAGCTCATATCCTGGAAGTTCAAGATCAAGAATAAACGATAATATAGAACCCTTAGTTATACCGGAACCTGCTGTAACGGCAGATGGCGAACCAATTAACATTTTATCCTTGAATGAAAAAGTCTGTAAATGGCCTATCGGAGAACCTGGAGATGAAGATTTTAGGTTTTGTGGCAATCATAAAATTAACGGTTCGCCTTATTGCAATGAACATAATAAGATTGCCTACCAACCATTAGAAAATAGAAGGAAGAAGAAAAAATATTCAGCTAAAAGAAGGCCATTACCAAAAATAAATAGTTTTTAGTATTTAAAAAGTTGTTTCATTCTCAACTTCTGTTTCCTCACCTTCTAATTCTTCTCCTGTAGCGACAAAATAAGCTTCCTCTGCTACATTAGTTGCTTGATCACCTACCCTTTCTAAATATCTAGCAATAAAGAGTAATGGAACCAAAGCCTCTATCGCTTCTGGATTAGCTTTTATAGAATTCAATATTTCCATTAAAATACTAGAATACAGTGAATCTATCTCGCTGTCTGATTGCCAAACATCAACAGAATTTTTACACTCTTTATTGGCATAATCTTGCATTACAAGATCTAAATTCGAATAAACCTTCACACTCATATTAACCAAATGATTTATTGTATCTGGAGATTGTGCCTCATTGAGGTCTCCCTTTAAAATGCGATTAGCTATACCCTTACACATATCTCCACATCTTTCTAAATATAATGACATCTTAACTGCAGAAAAAACTATACGTAAATCAATTGCCATAGGTTGCCGAGAGGCAAGAATATTAAATACCTTACTTTCAACGGATTGACCAAGAGCATTGATCTTAAGATCATTTTTTATAGTTTCTTTGGCCAATTTATGATCATTATCCTTTAATATCTGCTCAACATTCTTTAGTGCTCCAAGTACTTCATTGCCCATGTTTGTGAGGCCATCTGAGATTTCTTTCAAATCTTCATCATAAGAGCTAACAATATGTTCGGTCATCTTTTTATCCTAACCATAACGTCCAGTTACATAAGCTTCAGTTTGTTTATTTTCAGGAGACCTAAAAATATTTTCAGTATCTCCAACTTCAATTAAACTTCCTAAATGAAAAAAAGCAGTTCGTTGCGAAACTCTAGCAGCTTGTTGCATAGAATGCGTAACAATTACAATTGTATATTTTGTTTTTAATTCATCTATTAATTCTTCTATTTTAGCAGTTGCTATTGGATCAAGTGCAGAACAAGGCTCATCCATTAAAATTATTTCGGGATCAACAGCTATTGCTCTAGCAATACATAATCTCTGTTGTTGGCCTCCAGATAAACTAGTTCCTGGTTCATTAAGACGATCTTTTATTTCATCCCATAAACCAGCCCTGACAAGACTTGCTTCAACTTTATTAGACAAATCGGTTTTATCAATAATTTTCCCATGCAACCGAGGCCCATAAGCCACATTATCAAAAACTGATTTAGGAAATGGGTTTGGTTTCTGAAAAACCATTCCTATACGAGATCTTAATTCAACAACATCTATATTTGGATCATAAATGTCTTCCCCATTAATTTTTATACAACCTGTAATTGAACATGTTTCTATTACATCATTCATTCTATTTAAGCATCTTAAGAAAGTTGATTTCCCACAACCTGATGGACCAATTAAGGATGTAACCTCTTTCTCATTAATGCCAAGGCATACATCATAAAGCGCTTGTTTATCGCCATAATAGACATCAACATCCTGACAATCTATCAGCGGTTTATTGGTTATAGGAGAACTCACCCCATTAGTTTCAGTACTTTTGTTTGTGCTATTTACCATTTTAATTGATACTTTTTCCTTAAAATTACTGCAGCCAAATTAATTACTATTAATAAGAATATCAAAACTAATGTCGCAGCGCTAGTTTTTGCGACAAAAGCTCTTTCAGGGCTATCTGCCCATAGGTAGACTTGAACAGGTAAAGCTGTTGCTGGATCAGTCACTGAGCCAGGAATATCTACTACAAAAGCAACCATACCTATTAAAAGTAATGGCGCAGACTCACCAAAAGCTCTTGCTAATCCTATAATTGTACCAGTTAAAATTCCTGGCAATGCAGCAGGGAATAAATGTTGAAATACAACTTGCATTTCTGAAGCACCCATAGCAAGCGCTGCTTCTCTAATTGATGGGGGTACTGCTTGCAGTGATGCCCGCGTGGCTATTATTATAACAGGTAATGTCATAAGGGATAATACACACCCTCCAACTATTGGTGCTGATCGTGGCATACCAAAAAAATTAATAAATAATGCAAGTCCTAACAGTCCAAAAACAATAGAAGGTACTGCAGCAAGGTTATTGATGTTGACTTCGATAAAATCAGTGAGTTTATTTTTTGGCGCAAAACTCTCTAAATAAATTGCTGAAAGAACACCAATAGGAAAACTAATTATTAATGTTATTAGTATAGTAAACAAAGAACCAACGACTGCTCCCAGAACTCCAGCTATTTCAGGCTCACGACTGTCACCATTAGTAAAAAAATTCGTGGAAAATCTTTTTTCAACTAAGCCGGCTTCTTGAAAATCATTTAACCATGAAATTTCTCTATCATTTAACCTTCTTTCATTTTCTGGTAAATTCTTATCAATTCCAAACTTATAGAATAAATCAGCATCATCAGAAAAAAGAATAAACTTATTAAAATTTTTTTTAAGTAATGATGAATCATTTTCTATAGAATCCTTAAGGTCATAGGCGGCACCTGATGAAAATAATCTAGAAAATTCTCTTCTACATTTCCTATCTTCGCATCCAGAATCTAATGCAAAAATATTCTCCTTAATTAATCGACGATAATTAATATCATCCTTATCAATATTATTTTGAGATAAATTAACATTTAAAATTAATCCATAATTTGTAAATGCCGGTATAGATCGATAAGTCATCGAAGATATGATTACTACCAACATTACTAAGGCTAAAAACAAAGATGTTTGACCATAAAATTTGAACCTTTTTTCAGCAAATTGTCTTTTTAAAGTTAAATTTTTTATATTTTTATTCATATCTCTCTCTGTACCTTCTTACAGTCATCATAGCTAAAATATTAAGGGCGAGGGTAATAAAAAACAAAACTAAACCTAAAGCAAAAGCTGCAAGGGTTTTTGGACTATCAAATTCTTGGTCTCCAACTAATAAAGTAACAATTTGTACAGTAACTGTTGTAACAGCAGAAAGAGGATTTGCAGTTAAATTTGCTGCTAATCCTGCTGCCATAACAACTATCATTGTTTCTCCTATGGCCCTAGAAATTGCGAGCAATATTGCTCCTACTATTCCAGGTAAAGCTGCAGGAAAAATAACTTTTCTTATAGTCTCTGATTTAGTAGCACCTAAAGCCAAAGAGCCATCTCTTAAACTTTCTGGAACTGCAGACATTACATCATCAGATAGAGAGGAGACATATGGAATTATCATTATTCCCATAACCAGACCTGCGGCTAAAGCGGATTCTGTCGAAACAGTAAGCCCCATACCTTCTCCTAGAGATCTTATAAAAGGACCAACGGATAAAGCCGCGAAGAAACCATAAACAACAGTTGGAATACCAGCGAGAATTTCTAGAATGGGCTTAAAATAATTTCTCACTTTAGGTTTAGCATATTGAGATAAATAAATAGCTGAATACAAACCTAAAGGAACCGCAACTAACATAGATATAGCAGTTATTAAAAGAGTTCCTGTAAATATAGGTACAGCGCCAAAACTTCCAGAAGATCCGACTTGATCTTCCCTAATAGCTGTTTGAGGAGACCAATGAGTTCCAAATAAAAATTCAGAAAAACTAACATGTGAAAAAAATCTAACAGTTTCAAAAATTAAAGATAAAATAATTCCAAATGTAGTTAAAACAGCAACTATCGAGAAAACAAAAAATATAAACTTCAAAATTTTCTCTACATTCCTTCGAGCATCAAATCTAATTGTTAGCCTTTTACTAGATAAATAAGCTAACAAAATACTTGAAAAGCAAATAAATGATAGAAAACTGATTCTATAAGATAGATAAGTTTTATACAAAGAGTTAGCTGAATCAATCGACAAAATCTCTAATGATAAAATCGATTGAAGATTATAAATATTATTCTTAAGAACACTTAATGAATAATTTACTTCATCTTGCCCTAATAAAATTATTGATTGAGGCAAATGATTCTTAATGATTACATCTTGCATGAAGCCATCAACAGAAACAAATAAAATAAGAAGTGTTAGAGATGGTAATAAAGCCCACAAGAGAACAAATAAACCATGATAATGCGGTAAAGATCTTAAGGGCTTGTTTTCCGAAAGATATAATTTGGCACGATTACTTATAATTACAAAGGATAGAAGACCAATAACGGCTATAGTAGTGAGGTTTATGAGTATATCTATATTAATGTCTAACCTCTTAAATCAAAGAGAATTAAAGTTCAAGCTCAACTTGTTCTATAGTATTAATTTTTACTTCTTGATACTCGTTTTCAGACAATGGAATTAATCCCTTATCTGCAAGATACCCATCAACACCCATAGCGCCTTCACTTGTAAATTCTTTTGCAAAATTTAATATTGATGGTTTAATCCTTATATGATTCTTTTTAATATAAAAGTAAAGAGATCGAGAAATTACATAATCACCAGATAATATATTTTCAAATTCTGGCTTAATGCCATTAACATTTGAACCCTGTAATTTATCAGAGTTCTGATCAAGAAAACTATATCCAAATATGCCTATTGCATTTGGATTAGCTTCAAGTTTTTGAACAATTAAATTATCATTTTCTCCAGCTTCAATAAATATGCCATCTTCTCTTATAGTTCGGGCAATTTTTTTAAATTCACTTTTTCCTTCTTTTGAACTATTTCTTAGTTTCTTGAGGACATCAAAAGATTTTGCCCCGCTATCCATCGCCAATTCTACAAAAGCATCTCTTGTACCTGAAGTTGGAGGTGGTCCCAGGACTTCTATTTTAATATTTGGGAGTCTTTCATTAACATCTTTCCATGTTTTGTATGGATTATCTTGTAAGGTTGACCCATCATCAACTGGGACTTTTGCTGCTAAAGCAAGATAAATATCTCGCGTTGTAAGGTTGAACAGAATCCCTTTTTTTGAATTTGCTAAGACAATTCCATCATAACCAACCTTGACCTCAATAATTTTAATTCCATTGTCTGAACATCTCTTAAATTCTCTTTCTTTTATTCTCCTTGAGGCATTAGTTATATCGGGATGCTCAAAACCAATGCCAGAACAAAACAATTTCATACCGCCTCCAGAACCCGTTGATTCAACTATAGGTGTTTTGAATTTGGTTGATCTTCCAAATTCTTCGGCTACAGCAGTTGAAAAAGGGAAAACAGTTGATGACCCAACTATGCGTATCTGATCCTCAGCATAAGAAATTGATGACAAAGTTATTAAAGATATTGCCGAAACTATAAATGTTATTTTTTTTAATATTTTTTTCATGTCTAATCCTCAAATTAAAATAACTAACTTAAAATAAACCAAAGTCGAACTTGTACTGGATACCGAACATGATTTCTTCCGAACTTTCTCCAATATCATCGAAGTTTTTTTCTACATAGTTGACATAAAGTTTTAGAGGTTTTGCGATTTTATAATCAAAACCAACACCAATAAGTTCACCACCAGATTTAATCATATCTGACTCTCCATACATAAGTTTAAGAGATAGTTTTTCTATTAATTTTGACCTCAATGAAATGATATATCCATCATCGTCAAATTTACCAGTTGTATCCTCAGACTCTTGCCAAATAACTCCGAGTTTAGATGGCTTACCTAGTGGAATTGATGCTGAGAATCTAGTTGTATCAAAAAAATATCCTTTTTGAGGTACCTCTGAATCAAAAGCTAAAGAGAATTTTGCTTTATTACCCACAAAATTACCGGACCAATTAATCGATAATGAGTAAGCTTCATCTTCATCATCTTCCATAATTGCCATTAAATTAACTTTAAAACCTCTTAGGGAAGGCGATGACCATTGCACAATTTTTCTACTTCTGTTTTCACCCCACAATATATTTTTAATATCGCCTGCAGTATCATTAAATAAATCAATTTTACCCTGAGCTTGTTTTACAGGAGTGTCATGCATTCCTATGATAAATCCGCCGAATGCACCCTTTAATCCTATAAAACTATTTCTTTGCTTGAAAACAGGATCCCCATCAATTGGATCCGTTTGCAATTCATATTGATAAATGGCAGTTAAACCATTATCAAAAATTTGTGATCCCTTGATCCCTATTCGTGATGCATGAGATTTTACATCTGAGGTCGACCCTTTATTATCTTTATCTATATTAGAAATTGCTATATCAAACCGCCCATATATTGATGGATTAGCCTGAGCTGATGTAAAAATTAATAAAGAAAGAAGGAAAAATATTGAAATAAATTTTAGTTTGTTATTAAGCATTTCAGCCCCCATAAAAACTATTATTATTTTTTGGTTAGATTATTTGACGCAGAAATAACAAAGTTTGGAATAAAAACAAACCCTTTTTTTTATTAATTTTGTTTTTTTTATATAAAGTTAATTTATGGATTCATATTTAATATTATTAAGACATGCGGAAACGCAAATAGGCCTCCCTGATCATGATCGTAAGCTAACCAAAAAGGGTAAATCGGAAGGAAAAAAGATTGCTGAATTATTGGTAAATAAATATCAGAACTTAAGAGCAATAAGTTCAACCTCAAGAAGGACAATGCAAACATCTAAATTTATAACTGATTTATTACCAGGTTTAAAAATCGATTATCTAAAAGAATTATACTTAGCCTCTTCAAGAGAGATGTTAGACATTATTTATGAGTATTCAATATATAACAAAAATATAATTTGTATCGGTCATAATCCAGGAATTCACCATTTATCTTTATCCCTTATAAAAAAGAGTCAAATACCAAAAGATTTAGAAATTATTAAAAACAAATTTCCTACTTCAGCAATGGCGGTTATTAAAATAAGTGAAAACAATTGGAACAACATATATAGCAATGACAATAAACTCATTGAATTTATTACCTGAAAATCACAGAAATATTTGATTAATTTTTTATACCTCTTATAGGTAATTCCTTGTAAGAAAATCCTTTTTCTATTGTAGGTTTTATTGTTGCGAAAAATGGAGATAAATCAAAATCGCGAGGTACAAAAAGAGAGTGATGCCTAATATGATATATCTCTTTCTCTAATCTTGTTGATTTATTTAACTGATGATCATTACTTACCTTTTCAATTATAGGAAGAATAGGATATCCAACTGAATGGAAAGCTTTTGCAATTAAAGTTGAGCAAATAACTTTTGAAGGTGTTCCAGAGCCAAGGGAAATCATTTTTCTTCTCCACCTCACAGGAACAGGGGGCTCAGGTAGTAAATACCTCAATAAATCGATTATATTTTTTCTATCATAATCTAGCCCTATAGAACTAACCATATATTTGATAACTAGACCTATTTCTTTGTCTGATAGGTCAGCAGCCCTACAGATTCTTGTATTAAAATTCTCATATTTAGAAAGAGGTACTGCGACAACACCATGTTTCAAATCTGATTCAATAAGAAAAGATCCTTTGCCAAATTTCTCAGTACAATCATTATCTTTACCAAGATAAAAGGCTGCATGAGACCATGTAGATTGCGTTAAATATTTTATAGCTGATGAAATCCTTTGTTTACCTTCAACAAGAAAAATATCGCCTGGCTTCATAACTTCTTCAAGATCTGTCAGCTTAAATTCAGATGTTGGTTCGTATTTTTTTATAGGCTTTTGTAACCAAATTACAATTAACTTGTTTATATAATTAAAAATCTTACTCATTCAAAATGATAATCTCGTTTAAAGATTATTTATTCCCAGTATTATTGCTGTAAAACCCATGACTGCCATTAAAAGAAATGTTCCCTGTGCGCCGATCAATCTAGGGTAATTTGCACCAGGACTTCTACTCATTCCCCATGCATGTAAAATCCTAAAAATTGTTAACAAGATTCCCATGGTATGAACTATGTGAGTATGCGCCCCAGAAATCTCAATAAGAAAAAGAAGTAATAATGATAAAGGAACATTTTCGACAAAATTAGATTGAACCCTTTGGACGGTATTCTCTTTCCATTCTGGTTCTCTGTCACCTCTTAAGCGAACATAAAGAACTTGATTAGCAAGCAATATTGATAATAAAATTAAAATACCTGCATACAACAGTGTAACTGGTGCCATTATAGTCCTCCATAAATAATAAATATTATTCCAATTACAGATAATGAAATTCCAATCCACGCATATTGATCAAACCAAAATAACATGAAAGCTTTTTGAGTCCCCTTTTCTGCACGCTCTACCTCACCTTTTCTTAATTGCCTAGGTAAGCCTGCAACCCAAAGAATCTGTAATCCAAGCCACATAGCACCACAACCTAAACAAATAAACCATGGTATTTCGTTCATATCTTGGCACCTCCAATTTATTTAATAGTTTAATTTCAAATCTTAAGCGATACCAAAGGAAGATCTAAAAAAGATACAAATCCAGGATCAGCATCACAAACATATGGAATCGCATTCACACCATGCATAGCAGTCGAAATCAAAGGATCATCATTCCAATCGTGAGAAAATGACATTTTCATATTAGGAATACCCTGAATTTCAATATTCACGCCTATAGGTTCATTCCACTCAGGCGCTGAGTCTTGATTTGCCCTATATATTGCTTCTTGAATTATTGTTACACCTTTTGAACAATTCCCTGTCCATTTACGTCTTTGAGCAGATATAGTTCCCTCCTTAATCTTTCCTGCAGCAATATCAAAATCTTTATCAGCAGTTACAATCTCTATATCTTCTTGAACATCAATAACTTCCGTACCAATGCCTTCAGCTATTAAGTATAAGGCTTCTTTAAATAAACCCCCTAACCAAGATTCATATCTTTCAGCTTCTTTTTCATATTCTTCCATTGTTTTGCCCATAAGCATCCCATCAATTACAATTTCTTTCGATGGGTAATAAGAAAATTCGGAGCTCTCACTTACGATAATTTTATTTATTTCTTGTGACATACTGCTCATGGTTAAAGGCATTAGTTCCGCTAACCATCCTGGATTATAACCTGTCCCATGGAGACTAACATTACCTTCACGGCAAGCGTTTTCAATTTCATCTAAAAAATCTTTCCCAAAAGCCTTTGGATAGAGAAAACCAACTGTTGTAACAACATTAATTCCTTTTCTTAATATTTTGATTATATTTTTTTTATCTGCATCAGGATCTTCGCCCATTCTATATGATGCAAGCGGTGTGTAGTGTACACAATCAATGTCATCTTTTAATAATTCATCAGGTTGATTATTAGCCAATACGCCCAATTCACCAATACCAGCTATTACACCAGCATCTAATCCATTTTTCTTTTCATCTACAACTATTAATCCGCTTAGATTTAATTCATCTCTATCAACGATACCTTTTATTGAAGCCTTACCAACATTACCACTAGACCACTGAACAACATTATACTTATCCTTTTTCAAAACTATCTCCCTAAAAAGATGATTATATTTTAAATTGATAATTAGATTATGTCATGATCTTTGATGTACGCCACTTAAAAAGTAAAAAACCTAATTTATTTATTGATATTTTTTAGATTTTTTTATCCAGGAAAAACTTCTTCTCTAATATTGAAAAGTAAATTTCGCATCCAAGTATTTCCAGCATCATTTGTTGATCTTTTATTCCAAATTAATTTTACTGAAAATTCTTCCGATTTAAAGGGCAAGGAAACAACATCAAATTCATTTTTATCATTAATAAGATTGGAAACATTACTTGATAACGAAACTAGGCAATCTGTATTCTTAACAATTTCTCTTGCAGCCTGATAATAATTAACAGAAATAATTTTGTTTCTTTTTTTACCCAATTTTGAAAGAGTTGAGTCTATAGGACTCCCGCTTTTTCCATCAATACTAATATAGATATGATCAGCGTCTAAATAATTTTCTAAGCTAATTTTCTTATTTTTTATAAGAGGATTACCTTTTCTGGCTACACATCTGAATGTGTCATTATAAACTTCGATACTATCGAAATATTCGTCAAACCTTTGGCCCACAGGTGATTGATATTCTTGAGCCAAGTGAGGATCAGCAGCTAAGATAAAATCAATATCATGATTCCGTAACCTTTCCATGATACCTGGTTCTACTGCAATATTGATAATTTTTACATTCGGCGCTTCTTTCTGTAATGTCTTCACTAACATAGGCAAGATGGTTGTCGCCGCAACATCCGGAAAAGAAAAAATAAAAGTTCTCTCGGAATTCTTTGGATCAAATGAATCTTTTGCAAGTGTTCCATCTATTAGATCCAAAGCCTTTTTAATTGGAACAACAAACTCAAGTGCAGCAGGTGTAGGTTGCATTTTTTCTCCTGCACGGAAAAATAAATCATCTTCCATTGTGTATCTTAATCTATTCAATGCATTACTAACCGCCGATTGAGAAAGATTCAATTTTTCAGCAGCTTTAGTAATTGAACCTTCGTTAAATATTGAATCGAATACCACCAGTAAGTTAAGGTCTAATTTATTAAAATTCATTATATCAATAGTCCTAATTTTTATAATTAATTTGATAAATACTACTTAATAACTATATGTAAGTCAACAAAGAAACTTTTTAAATCAATTTACATAGGAATAAAATGTCACTTATTAAAAACATACTTTTACTATTCATATTCTTTTCAGTAATTATCGCCATTCAGCCAGTATTTGCTTAAGAAATAACGAATTTGGGCGATTTCTTCTCTCTTCCCAATTCCCAAACCCGTGAGTGATGAGATTGCCCAATAAATTTGAGGATAATAATGTATTTAAATAAAGACATAATTGATTTCAAAGACCCAAAAATAAAAAAACAAGTTGATAGAATCCACTATGAAAGGGAAATGATATTAATCTCAACATTGTTATTCTGTGAAAAGCTAATCAAAAAATTGAATCTTATGAAACAATAAATTTAACTTTTTATAATTTTTTTTTTAAAAATCATTTATATTTCTCTTAATGGAGAGAAAATTCCAAACTCTTATAGATAATTTAACTTTCCCGGAAGGACCAAGGTGGCGGAAAGGTAAATTATATTTTTCTGATTTTTTTACACATCAAGTAATTTCAGTTGATCTCGAAGGAAATTCTGAGACAGTTGCAACCGTTCCGAAACAACCATCTGGACTAGGATGGTTACCTGATGGAACTCTTTTAATAGTTTCAATGATTGACCAAAAATTATTGGCATTAAAAAATGATTCTCTTGAAGAAATAGCTGATTGCAGTGAGTTTGCTACTTTTTATTGTAATGACATGATAGTCAATAAGAATGGAAATGCTTATATTGGCAATTTTGGATTTAATACTCATTCAAGTGAAGACCCTAAATCAACCAATTTAATTCTTGTTAGACCCGGTGAAGAGCCAGTAATCGCTGCAGATAATTTATTCTTTCCAAATGGCACAGTAATTTCGGAAGATGGAAAAACTTTGATAATTGGTGAGTCATACGCCGCAAGGTTAACAGCTTTTGATATTAATGATGATGGCTCATTATCTAATCGACGTATTTGGGCGGATTTATCACAAATAAAAGAAGGTTATAGGCCTGTGCCCGATGGAATATGTATGGATGAAGAAGATGCTATATGGCTAGCCTCCCCAAGTACCAGTGAAGTAATAAGAGTAAAGGAAGGCGCTATTTTGATAGATACACTATCAGTCGAAACAAACGCCTATGCTTGCGTTCTTGGTGGAGAAGATCGAAGAACATTATTTGTTTGTACCTCTGGAGGATCAAATAAGGAATCTTGCTTAAAACAAAGAGAAGGTAGAATAGAAATAATTGATGTAGATATCCCTGGTAAGGGAATTCCATAAAAAAAACCCCGGCTTAACCGGGGTTCTTCTTGAATTAATTATAGTTTTACCATCTAACTCCGGCTTCAATACCATATGACATTGGAGGTCCGTATAATGTAAAATTCCAAAGACCGGCAACATTATTTGACCCATCTCTATAAATTTCATCATTTAGATTTTGACCCCACAACTTCACCCAATATTGATCAGAGGCATCTCTCCAAGTTACATTAGCACTAATAATAGTTCTTTCTTCTAATTGACTGTAAATTGGATTTGTTGGCTGAGTCTCAGCTTCGTCTTGATAATATGTATTAACATTATAAGTTAAAGAACCATTATCTCCTAATTCTTGATCATAAGTAAATGATATATACCAACTTAGTTCTGGAGAAAAAGGTAACCCATTACCACCAAAATCTGTTGGATTATCGATACCATCATTAGGTGTTTCATCCCAAACAAAAATGTCATATTTATGATCCATAAAAGCAACATTCCCATCAACACGAAGATTATCTGTTGCAAGATAATTAAATTCTAATTCAACACCTCGGTTAGTCGATTTACCAGCATTCACCTTTATAGTTTCTTGATAAGGAGGAACGGGAAGAGGCAACACTTGGTTTCTCTGTAAATCTTCAAATTCAGTGTGGAAAGCAGCAAGATTTAATCTAAGTCTACCATCTAAGAAATCGCCCTTCATACCAAATTCAATATTTGTATTAGTTTCTGGCTCATAAGGATAAGCACAAGAATAATCTGTAGAACAAGTCTCAGTATAACCACCAGCCATAAAACCAGTAGCATATGATCCATAAATCATAACATCATCATTCACACTATAATCAAGGACAAAACGGTAAGTTAATTCGCTCCAACTATCTGCAGATGTGACACATATATTTCTATTTTCACAAGGTATCAGTGATGTGAAAAGTGGAGGATCATCATCTCTAGTTAAACCAACTGCACTAAGATTCTGTCCATCCCTTCCAGTTGATGCGAGATAGCCTGATGAACCTTGCTCCCTATGGAAAGTTTTTTCATCTTGAGTATAACGAGCACCGGCTGTTAATCTTAAATCATCCTTAAGATCGTAAGAAAAATCAAAATAAATAGCTTTACTTGTTCGATCCTGGTCAGATTGAGATCCACTATAATCATTGTGAATCCAATTCGGTACGCCTAGGAACCACTGAAGTCCAACAGCAGCATAAGCAGCAAAGTTTAAATTATCCTCTGCATAACTGGCGCCTAAAGTATAATTGAATGGTCCATCATAATTACTTGTTAAACGTAATTCCTGTTGAATTTGATCCCTTGCAGTATTTCGAGTTGCATCATATAAACTTGCAAATGCTTCACCTGTATAAGTACTTGCATTTCTTTCTTCATGATGCCTAAAGCCTGTAATAGATTTCAAAGTATGATCACCTAATTCAAAAGTTTGGTTAAAATAAACACCTTTACTGTCCATTCTATGACCCTTACAAATTGCTAGAGTAGAATTACAATGATAACTTTCACCTGTAGCAAAAGGATTATCCCATGTTTTCCCTCCCCAATTTGGCGAAGGTGTTTGATTACCTGGAAAACCTAGCAAACAGAAAAGTTGACCACCTGGACATTCGGTCTCATTAACAGTTGCTGGAGACCCAGAATCATCCTTACTGATCTCGAAAATAAGATGACCAGAGTAATTCTCATTAGGCTCAAAAAGGAACTTAATCTTAGCTGCTAAAACATCTTTACCAGCTAAATCTCCGCCATCACCAACATTGGATAAGCTTGTGCCATCATCTGGCCATGTTGCCGAAGGATTAAAAAATGTAGGACCTGGAAAGTCACCAGCGGGTTTTGAATTCTGATAGAAACCTTGACTCTTATCCCAAATAGCAGCAATTCGCATAGCTACTTTTCCTTCAATGATAGGAGCATTTAAAGCAAGTTTAAATTTATTAATACTTCCTTCATTCCAGTCATATTGACCAGCTAATGCACTAAATTCTCCCGACCATTCATCAAGAACAGGTTTCTTTGTAGTCACAGAAATAACACCGCCAGTAGCATTTTTACCAAATAATGTTCCTTGTGGACCTCTGTAAACCTCAATTTGTTCAATATCGAACATTTCAATAAATTGGGCTTGAACATGATTGATACCAAAATCATCAACTAAAAAGGCTACAGAAGGATCTTCAGTAACTAAGATTGATATACTTCCTGTTCCTCTAATTCCACCAGCCACAGCATTAAAAGCTGGTTGTAAAGTTAATGTGACATTAGGGGCTAAACTAGCGATAGCTCTTGGGTCATTGGCATTTTGATTGTTAAAAGCTTGTTCAGTAATAGCTGTTACAGCAATAGCAGCATCTTGCTGACCTATATCACGCTTAGTACCTGTAACAATAATTTCTTCAATTTCTAATCTACTACTTACATCTTGTGCAAAAGAAGTGTCATAAAGAAATAAGGTTAAAAGCAGTGTAAACGCTACACTTAATTTTGAAATTATATTCATAATAATTATCTCCCCTTAATTACAAATTTTAATAGTTAAATCTTGCCCTTACACCAACAGACATTGGAGCGCCATATCTAGCAAAGTTCCATAGAGTAGCTACTGGGTTAGCAGAGACCCTATAAGTTTCATCTGTTAGATTTCTACCCCAAAGAGTAAGAGAAATATTATCGCTAGCTTCCCAAGTAATGAAAGCGTTAACAAGAGTTCTTTCTTCTGCTTGTGTATTTGCTTTTTGTTTTATTACTGGGTTATCTGCTGTTCCGCCAGCTGCATTAGCTGGTAATGGGCTTAGCTCAAATTCATCCATATGGCTAAATCCTACATTATAAATCAAAGAACCTCCTGAATCTAAGTCCTGGAAGTAAGTCACTGATAATCCTGCAGTTGTTTCAGGTGAAAAAGGAACATTTAAACTAGAAAGATCTGGATTAATAGTAACTCCTGAAGGAGCTCCTGCGGTTAATGTTCCAGCATCAAGGCCTGGTGCATACTCATCATATTCATGGTCTAAAATACCAATAAAACCATCGAAACGAAGATTATCGTTTGGAACAAATGTCGCCTCTAACTCAAAACCTGTTGCGGTTGATTCGCCTTCGTTAACAGCGGCAGTTTCTTGGAATTGAGTATCGCCAACAATACGCACTTTAACTGAGTCCCTTTGAAGGCTTTCATATTCAGTTTGGAAAACAGCAGCATTTAATCTTAATTTTCCTTCCATTAAGTCTGCTTTAAGACCAATTTCTATATTGGTATTCTCTTCGTCGTTATAAGGCTGACATGTAAATGTTGAGCCACAAGTTTCAGTAAAACCACCAGCAACATAACCAGTAGCAATACTTCCATAAACCATAGTATTTTCATCAATATTATAATCAAGAACTAGGCGCCATGTATCTGCTTCAAAATCTCTGCTATCATCAATTCTTACACCAAATGAATCATCCGGTAGAGGATTAGTCCATGGACCTAGATATTGATCTGGAGTGAATATAAGTGCAAAACTTGCTCCATCTGGCGCATACTGACGACGATAAAATTCTTTTTCATCTTCTGTATGTCGTGCACCGAAAGTTAATTTCATTCGGTCGTTAATGTCATAACTGGCATCAAAATAAATAGCTTTACTTGTACGATCCTGTCCTGAAGCCTGAATCTCAGCAACATTAGGGAATTGTAATGCAGCAGATGTTCCCGCAGGTGATACAAGATCAACAAAACCAAGATTACCAAAAACAACAAAATCTAAATTATCTTCATAATAAGCAGCCCCAGCAACAAAATTAAAAGGACCATCAAAATTTGAAGTAAGTCGAAATTCCTGTTGCATTTGCTCACGAGCAGTATTTCTAGAAGCATCATATAGGGATGTATATGCCTCACCAGTATAAGTACTATTCATAATCTCATCTTGATCTCTCATACCAGTAATAGATTTTAGAGTATAATTATCAAAATTGAATGTTTGGGTTAAATACCAACCTTCAACTTCAATTCGATGACCTCTAGCTATACATGTAAAAGTATTACAAGTTCGTGATTCACCAGTTATGAAAGGATCATTTGGATAAGGACCTTGTTTATAGCCTGGAAATCCAAGATTTGGGAAAAGATATGCTTCTACACCCTTGGGTGTATCATTAGCGGTTGCAGGTGCATCACTTTTATCATCAACGATTTCATAGGTAAAATCAGCTCTATAAAAATCATTAGGCTCATAGCGAATTTTAAACTTAGCAGCAAGGACATCTTTACCGCCAATTTTATTACCATCACCTACAGAAGTGTATGTTCCATCTGCATTTTTAGTTGTTCCAACATCATTTATTTGACCGCCTTCAGAATATAGAGCTATTGATCCAGGGCCGCCAAAGGAAATAATACTTTGTGAAGGCTTACTATTAGTCCAGTAACCCTCTTCTTCATCTTGAATTACAGAAATACGAACAGCTAATTTATCACCAATTGGGAAATTGGCTGCTAAATTTAACTTTTCAATTGTTGCATCATTTGAATCATATTGACCGTATGTAAGTTCAGCATCAAAAAATGTTTCTCCAAGTACTGGCTTCTTAGTAGTAAAACTTATCGCACCACCAGTAGTATTTTTACCAAATAATGTCCCTTGAGGACCACGATAAATTTCTACTTGCTCCATATCAAACATTTCAATTGCTTGCGCTTGAACATGATTAAAAGCAAAATCATCAACTACAACACCAACAGATGGATCTTTAGTAACAAGGATTGAAATAAAACCAGTTCCACGCATACCACCGGCAATAGCATTAAAACCATTTTGAGGAGTCAAGGTTACATTAGGTGCAAGTTCACCTAAAGCAAAGACATCATTTCTAAAGGTATTTTCTAGTTGAGTATCTGTAATAGTAGAAACAGCCAATGGTACATCTTGTTGAGAAATATCCCGTTTCGTACCCGTAACAATAATTTCCTCAATACTTAAACGACTACCTGTTTCAGTTTCTTGAGCAATCAAAGAACTATTTGAGAATAAAAGTAATACAAAAGTAAAGCTTAAGAATAATTTTGGAATAAGTTTCATTTAATGTCTCCCCACATTTTTTAAATCATATAAAATTACACATATATATGTATGTGATTTATTAGGGGGATTCTCTAATATTCACGAGATAATATCAACAAATAATTTGTTAAATTTTCTAATAACTATATATATGACTAAAATTCCTATTTTACATATATGTAGTGGTTAACATGGTAATATAGCTTAATTTAAAAGGATTAAAATTAAGATTTACTACAAGAAAATTTGGTCATATTATTTATAAAATATTTTATACCAGAGGAATTAAAATGATAATTGTTCTATCACCAGCAAAAACCTTAGATTATTCACCAATAACTAATAAAAAAGATTATTCAACTCCACTATTTTTGAATGAATCAAAACAACTCATAAATGAACTTAAATCAAAACATCCTGGTGAAATATCTAGCCTTATGAGTTTAAGTGACAAGCTTACAAGTTTAAATGTTGATAGATATAAAATATGGAAGGGACAAAAAAAACCTTCTGATAATGCGAAACAATCTGTTTTTGTATTTAAAGGAGATGTATACCAAGGATTAAGTGTTCAAGAATTTTCAGATAAAGATATTACTTTTGCTCAAAAACACTTGAGGATCTTATCAGGTCTTTACGGCATACTGAAGCCATTAGATATTATAGAACCTTATCGTTTGGAAATGGGAACAAAATTAAAGACAGATGAGGGTAAAAATTTATATGACTTTTGGGGAAACAAAATTTCTCTAAATATTGAAAAAGAACTAAATATTTTAAAATCTGATGTTTTAATTAATTTAGCATCGAACGAATATTATGATGCGATACAATCAATATCAGAAAAAATCAAAATTACTTCACCAATCTTTAAAGACAAAGGTAAAGATGGAAAATATAAAATTATTAGTTTTTATGCCAAAAAAGCCAGAGGATATATGGCCTCTTGGGTTATTAAAAATAAAATCAAAGATATTGGAGATCTTAGCTCTTTTTCCGATCATGATTATAAGTACTCATTAGAAGAGTCTAAAGAAGGATTTCCTGTCTTTTTAAGGGGATAGTTTTTTATTGAGCTAACATCGTTGTTGATTTATAAACACATATTCGCCTGTGGGGCCATAGCTCAGTTGGGAGAGCGTCTGGTTTGCAACCAGAAGGTCGTCGGTTCGATCCCGTCTGGCTCCACCATGAAAAAGGAATAAATAGAAATGCACGGCGGACATCACCATAATGCTGAAGAAGATAGTGACCAAAAAATTATTTTTGCGATCATAATAAATTTTGCATTAACACTTTCTCAAATTATTGGTGGTGTGATATCGGGAAGTCTTGCCCTCATTGCTGACGCACTACATAATCTAAGTGATGCTGCTTCATTAGTTATAGCTTTTTTTGCAAGGAAGATTGGCAGAAAATCGGCAGATGAATTTAAAACCTTTGGCTATAAAAGAGCCGAAATTATAGCTTCTTTGATAAATCTAACTCTCCTAATTGTTTTAAGCTTATATTTAATTTATGAAGCAATATGGCGATTTATAGAGCCGGTTTCTATATCTGGATGGATTATCGTTTTTATAGCAGGAGTTGCTTTCTTAATTGATTTATATACCTCAATTATTACTTACAAATTATCGCATAATAATATGAATATGCGAGCCGCATTTTTACATAATCTTTCAGACGCTTTAGCTTCTATAGGTGTGATTATTGGTGGAATCTTAATTATTCTTTACAATCTTTTTTGGATCGATGCGCTCATTACTATTGCAATAGGGCTTTATATCCTTTTGCAAGGAATAAAAATGTTACCAGAAAGTATAAATTTTCTAATGGACGGAACGCCAAAAGGAATTTCTGTTAGTGAAGTTAGAGAAAAAATTATCCAATTAGATAAAGTTACTGACACCCATCATATACATATTTGGAATCTTGATGAAAAACGTGTCGCTCTTGAAGCCCATGTTGTCGTTGACGCTAAAGATTTTATAGAGATATCTGAAATAAAAAGAGAGCTTAAGAAGAGTCTTGAAGAAAATTTTGGTATAGATCACTCAACACTTGAATTTGAACATAAGGATGAAGACTGTGATGATTAAGCCAAAAACTTGACTTAATGTCTTTAAAGATAGAATAAAGGGTGATGAAAATACAAAGAACATTTCCAGATACAAGATTAAGACGGCTAAGAAAAAATCAAGGCTTAAGAGAGATGCTTGCTGAAACAAATCTTACTAAAGCAGATTTAATTCAACCTATATTTATAAAAGAAGATTTAAAAGGGAAAGAGCCTATCAAAACAATGCCTGGAATAAGCAGACTTGGAATTAATATATTAAATGATGAAATTGAAAGAATTATTGAATTAGGCATTAAATCAGTTGCTGTTTTCCCTGTTATAAATGAAGACAAAAAAGATGCTATTGGTTCACAAGCAACAATTGAAGACAATTTTATATGTACTGCTATTACTCAAATAAAAAAAGAGTATCCAGATTTAATAATCATAGCCGATGTAGCGTTAGATCCATACACTGATCATGGGCACGATGGATTGCTCGATGAAGAAGGCGATGTAGATAACGATTTAACACTTCCTGCATTAAGAGAACAAGCACTCACACTTGCAAAAGCTGGAACTGACATGATAGCTCCTTCAGATATGATGGATGGAAGAATTAAAGTAATACGAGATGCTTTAGAACAAAATGATTTCATTAATACCTTAATTCTTTCTTATTCAGCTAAATTTAGTTCTAAATTTTATGGACCTTTTAAAGACGCTGTTGAATCGGCAAAATTTTTTGGAAATAAAACCAAAGACACCTATCAAATGCCAATTCAAAATATTAATGAAGCCTTGCATGAAGTTGCCATGGATATCGAAGAAGGCGCAGATATTGTTATGGTAAAACCCGGCATGCCTTACCTTGATGTAATAAAAGCTGTTAAAGATGAATTTAAAATTCCAACATTTGCCTATCAAGTAAGTGGTGAATACTCCATGATCAAAACGGCTGTGAATGAAGGTTTTCTAGGAGAAGAGGTGATAAAAGAATCTCTAGTTTCATTCAAAAGGGCTGGGGCAGATAGTATTCTAACTTATTTTGCTTCCGAAATTGCCAAAGATTTATCTTAAAATTAAGCCTTGGCTTCAAGTACAATATTTGATTCAATTTCCAAACATCTTCTTTCAATATTTGAAAAACCTGCCTCATTAAGGACTGATCTTAATCTTTTTTCACCCGCTTGAGCTCCAAGCTGTAGCCCTACTTCTTGAGATCTAGAAGTAGGAACACAAATTAGGGTTGAAAAGGCATAAAAAAGACCTGATTGAATAGTTAGATTATCTTTTAATTCATCATTAGCAAATGGTTCAACAAGCATAAAAGTTCCATCATCATTAAGAGTATTTAAAATTGCTTTTGATACACCAACAGGATCGCCCATATCGTGTAAAGCATCAAATATGCAAGCGAAGTCATATCCTTTTTCAGGAATATTTTTAGCATCGGAAACCGCAAACTCTATATTTGTAACCCCCTCAGCAGTCGCTTTATTTCTGGCTTCGACTATTGAAGGTTCATGAAAATCATATCCGTAAATTTTTGAATTTGGAAATGTCTTGGCCATAAGTATCGAT
>JAYZKD010000060.1:0-4297 GCA_036163815.1 Pseudomonadota bacterium
ATGGAGCGCTTACCATATTAATGTCTGGTAAAGATGGCTTTAATACGCCTGATACGGCAGCACTGGTGATAGGAGCACAATTAAATTCGGAGATGTCACCAACATATTCAATTTCTATCTTATTAAAATTAGAAAGCATTAATTGTCCTGCAAAAAGACCTAATTGTTCAGACAATTTAACAAAAGGACTTAAAGTGGGAGCTTCATCTGCGCTTATTGAAGGCATATTCAAGGCATTTATCACAGCCCCCTCCAAAAGATAATCAGACATTTGTTCTGCAATTTGGATCGCTACATTTTCTTGGGCCTCAAGAGTCGAGGCGCCCAGATGAGGAGTGCAAATTATTTTCTCATTTCCAAAAAGAACACTTTCTTCTGCTGGCTCAACTTCAAATACATCTATTGCAGCCCCTCCAACATTTTCTTTCCTTAAAGCATCTAGTAGTGCCTTCTCATCAATCAAACCACCCCTTGCACAATTAATAATTCTGACACCTTTTCTGCATTTAGATAAAGTATCTGCATTAAGTATATTTTTTGTTTGATCTGTAAGAGGAACATGAAGACTAATAACATCAGACTGTTCTAAAAGTTCCTCCAATTCTACTTTTTTAACGCCTAATATATTTGCCCGTTCGGCTGTTAGGAATGGATCATATGCAACAACTCGCATTCTTAAACCCTTAGCTCTATCTGCAACAATTGATCCTATGTTTCCACATCCGATTATGCCTAATACCTTCCCGGTAACTTCTAAACCTATATATTTAGACTTTTCCCATTTACCTAAATGAGTTGAAGAATTTGCCTGTGGAAGATTTCTCATTAAAGCCAACATAAGAGCTATAGCATGCTCGGCAGTAGTAATAGCATTGCCGAAAGGGGTATTCATTACTACCACTCCGTTTGCAGTTGCAGCCTCAACATCAATATTATCTATACCAATGCCAGCTCTACCTACAATCCTAAGTTTATTAGCATTTTTAATTACTTTTTCACTGATTTTTGTTGATGACCTTACAACTATTCCTTCATAATCCTTAACTATAGTTAGAAGTTCGTCTTTTTCTAGACCAACCCTTACATCAACCTCTAAACCTTTTTCAGAAAAAATTTTCTCTGCTTTCTTACTCATTTTATCTGCAATTAAAATTTTTGGCATTATTGTCTCCAAATTCACTTATTTATTAATCAAATTAAAATATGCCCAATCAATCCAGGGTAAAAGAGTGGCTATATCTTCTGTTTCAATAGTTGCTCCACACCAAATTCTGAGACCTGGTGGTGCATTTCTATGATTCACAATATCAAAAGCCACCTTCTCTTCCTCAAGAATTTTACCTATAGATTTAGCAAAGTCTCTTTGAATATCTTCATCTTCTTTAGCTAATTCCTGTCCAAATTTTAAGCACACAGAGGTATTAGATTGGTTATTTTTATCAAGGCATAAAAATTCTATCCAAGAATTTTTTTTCACCCAGGCATCTATTATTGTAAAATTCTTTTCTGCTCTTTCAATTGTAGCTTTACTACCACCAATACTTTTTACCCAAGAAAGGACATCGAGATAATCTTCAACACATAACATTGAAGGTGTATTTAGAGTTTCTCCTCTAAAAACTCCCTCAATTACTTTTCCGTTTTTTGTTAACCTAAATATTTTTGGGATTGGCCATATTGGACTAAATCTTTCAAGACGCTCAATTGCTCTTGGACCTAAAATTAACATCCCATGCCCTGCTTCACCACCAAGCACTTTTTGCCAACTAAAACTTGTTGCATCTAACTTATTCCAATCTAAATCTTGAGCAAATACTGCTGATGTAGCATCACAAAGTGTTAAACCCTTACGATTATCGGGAATCCAATCTGCGTTGGGCACTCTGACACCAGAGGTTGTTCCATTCCAAGTAAAAATTACATCATTATTAAAATTAACCTTAGATAGATCCGGCAATAAACCAAACTCAACATCATGGTAATTGCTTTCAGGAATTTTTAATTGTTCTTCAATGTCTTTTTTCCAGTCTTTACCAAAAACCTCCCATGAAAGTACTTCTACAGGCTTTGAACCTAAAAGATTCCACATAGCCATTTCAATAGCACCTGTATCAGAAGCAGGTACTATACCTACCTTATAATCACTAGGTATCAACAATAATTCCTTGGTTTCTTCTATAGCTTTGTTAAGTTTGAATTTTCCTTCAGATGAACGGTGGCTTCTGCCCAATAACGCATCCTTAAGCACATCTACAGACCACCCCGGTCTTTTTGTACATGGCCCAGAAGAAAAATTTAAGCACACAGGCTTATTTCTTGGTTTTTCTGTCATGTTTCTACCCTTACAGATAGTTGCTCCTCGTTGGGGAGGAGTGTCCCAAGCGTGAGATATAACTTATCGTAAAATTAGTCAATGAAATTTATAATTTAGTTGGTATTTTATTACTAATCATAGGTTTTTAATGAAGACTTTATATTATTTAGTATATTTTTGTTAAAATTTGGGTCATTACTTTCTACCATAATTCTAATTATTGGTTCAGTTCCGCTTTTTCTAATAACCACTCTACCTTTACCATTCATTTTTTGATCTATATCTTTTGAGATTCTTTTAATATTTGAATCAGAAATTTTATTACCCTTTTTATATTCAAATTCATCATGTATTTGTGTATTAAGAGAAAAAAGATTTGTTAATTTTGAAATAGATTTTTTTTCTTCACACATCAGAGCTAAAACATGAAGAGATGATATTATTGCGTCTCCGGTTGTGCAATAATCACTTAGTATAAGATGCCCTGAAGGCTCTCCTCCAAAATTGGAGTTATGCGCCATCATTTCTTCAATAACATACCTATCACCAACTTGAGACCTTACCAATTCTAAATCTATACTTTTAAGGTAATCTTCCAAAGCTATATTAGACATTATTGTAGAAACAACTTTATTATTTTTTAAAAGATTTTTACTCTTTAAAGACAAAGCAATCATTGCAAATAAATGATCTCCATCAACTTGATTCCCATTTTCATCGATTATAACTAATCGGTCTGCATCACCATCTAATGAAATACCTATATCGGCTTTTTCTTCTTTCACTTTTTTCTTAATGGATTGAGTATGTGTGGTACCGCACTCAGAATTTATATTTCTTCCATTAGGTTTATCACCTAAGACAACCACATCAGCTCCTAATTCCCATAATATCTGCGGTGCCACCTTGTAAGCCGCTCCATTAGCACAATCTAAAACTATTTTTAAATGGTCTAATCTCATTAAATTTGGAAAAGAAGCCTTAGAAAATTCAATATATCTTGATAAGGCATCATTAACTCGTCGAGCAACTCCAATAACCTTTTTATCTTGGGACCTCATAATATCTTCTCTGTTCATTAGTTCTTCTATTTTTAATTGCTTATCATCAGTTAACTTGTAACCATTAGGTCCAAAAAGTTTAAAACCATTATCTTCATATGTATTATGAGAAGCAGTGATCATTACACCTAAATCGGCCCTTAAAGCTCTTGTTAGATATGCAACTGCAGGTGTTGGTATTGGTCCAGTAAGAAAAACATCCATTCCAGATGATGTAAAACCAGACTCTAAAGCAGATTCAAGCATATAACCTGATACCCTAGTATCTTTTCCAATTATAACTCTGTGTTTGTGATCACCTCGAGTAAAAACTTTACCCGCAGCTAAACCAAGCTTAAGAGCTACTTCAGAATTGAGATTTTCGGTATTTACTGTACCCCTTATTCCATCTGTGCCAAAAAAAATTTTAGCCATTTGAACACCGAGAATTAAACCCCTTGAAGACCTGGATTAGAATTTGGATCTCTTTTTTTTCCAGTCTTAGGTACTGACCCTGATAAATTCTCAGAATCATTACTATCAGAATCCTCATTCCTAATTGGTTTTACACCACCTAGAAGATTAGTGATTTCATCCCCAGTAAGCGTTTCATATTCTAACAATCCATTAGCGATCGTATGAAGATCTTCTTCTTTATCTTTTAAAATCTTTTCAGCAATTGAATAAGAATCATCAATTATTTTCCTAACTTCAGAATCTACAAGCTTATGAATATCCTCAGACATATTTTGTTGTCTTGCAACCGAGTGACCTAGGAAAACCTCGTCCTCATTTTCACCATATGATAAAAACCCTAACTTCTCAGACATTCCATATTGCATAACCATTGCTCTTGCTAATTGGGTGGCTTGTTTAATATCTGATGAAGCCCCTGAAGTAACTTTATCATGCCCAAAAATAATTTCTTCTGCTATCCTGCCGC
>JAYZKD010000061.1:0-3524 GCA_036163815.1 Pseudomonadota bacterium
GAGATTTAATAAAGGGATATAGTCACTTATTATATTAACCTTTAGCTTGATATTTGTATTAACTTTTGGCATGTTCGCTCATTATTTGTTTATGGTTTCGGAGGAATAAATGGAAATAATTCACTTAATAATTGGATCAGGTTTATTGGCTGTAATTTACGGTATTGTTACATCAATTTCGGTACTTTCTTCTGATACGGGAAATGAGAAGATGCAAGAAATCGCAGGTGCAATCCAAGAAGGCGCTAGCGCTTACCTATCAAGGCAGTACTCCACCATCTCGATTGTGGGTATAGTAATCCTTGTTATCTCTTATTTTTTACTTGGTCTTGAAGTTTCTATTGGTTTCTTTCTCGGAGCAGTTATGTCGGGGATAGCTGGCTATATTGGAATGCTTGTTTCTGTTAGGGCTAATGTAAGAACTACTCAAGCGGCGTCAATCAGCCTAGCAAATGGTCTTAGTATTGCTTTTAAGTCAGGCGCTGTAACAGGGATGCTTGTAGCAGGCTTAGCTTTGTTAGCAGTTTCAGTTTATTATTACATTTTAACAAATATTTGGATTCCACAAGGTGAAAGAGTTGTTATTGATGCGTTAGTTGCTCTGGGCTTTGGTTCATCTTTAATATCTATTTTTGCTAGATTAGGTGGTGGTATTTTTACAAAAGGCGCAGATGTTGGCGGTGATTTAGTTGGAAAAGTTGAGGCAGGAATTCCTGAGGACGATCCAAGAAACCCTGCTACAATTGCTGATAATGTTGGCGATAATGTTGGGGATTGTGCGGGTATGGCAGCTGATTTATTTGAAACATATGCCGTGACAGTTGTTGCAACTATGGTTCTTGCTTCAATCTTCTTTACTGGAAATGAAACAATGATGATTTATCCTCTCGCAATTTGTGGTGCTTGCGTAATTACATCAATTTTGGGGACTTATTTTGTAAAATTAGGAAAAAGCAAGTCAATAATGGGAGCTCTATATAAGGGGTTCATAGCAACTGCGATTTTATCGCTAATTGTTCTTTATTTTGTTACTGATTATGTTGTTGGTTTTGATACATCGATGACCGTTACAGGAAAATCTTTCGATGGTTTAGATTTATATATTTGTGGTGTATTAGGTTTAGCTATAACAGGATTAATAATTTGGATTACTGAATATTATACGGGTGTTGATTTTAGACCTGTAAAGTCAATAGCAAAAGCTTCGGAAACTGGGCATGGTACAAATGTAATCCAAGGTTTGGCTATTTCAATGGAATCTACCGCTTTACCAGCTTTAGTAATTGTTTTTGGAATTATTATAACTTATGCGCTTGCCGGTTTATTTGGAATAGCTGTTGCAGTTACAACAATGTTAGCTCTAGCAGGAATGGTTGTTGCTCTAGATGCCTTCGGCCCTGTCACAGATAATGCAGGGGGTATAGCTGAAATGTCAGAATTACCTGAAGATGTTAGAAACACTACGGATGCGTTAGATGCTGTTGGAAATACAACTAAGGCAGTAACCAAGGGGTATGCAATTGGTTCAGCGGGTTTAGGTGCTTTAGTTCTGTTTGGTGCATATACCGCAGATTTAGAGTACTTTTCTTCTAATGCAAGTCAAGAGAGTTACTTTTTTGGTGTAAGTCCAGATTTTTCTTTATCGAATCCTTATGTTGTAGTCGGTCTTTTAGTTGGAGGAATGCTACCTTACTTATTTGCTGCATTAGGAATGACTGCTGTTGGTAGAGCAGGTTCAGCTATAGTTGAGGAAGTAAGACAGCAATTTAGAGAAAAGCCAGGCATTATGACAGGCGAAGAAAAACCGGATTATTCATCAGCAGTTGATTTATTGACTAAATCAGCGATCAAGGAAATGATAATTCCTTCTTTATTACCTTTATTATCTCCAATTATCCTTTTTTACTTCGTTAACTTTATAGCAACAAAAAGTGATGCGTTTTCTGCATTAGGAGCAATGCTTTTAGGTGTAATTGTTACGGGTTTATTTGTTGCTTTATCCATGACTGCAGGTGGAGGAGCTTGGGATAATGCTAAAAAATACATAGAGGATGGAAATCATGGAGGAAAAGGTTCTGAAGCACATAAGGCTGCAGTAACAGGTGATACAGTAGGGGATCCATATAAGGATACAGCTGGTCCAGCAGTTAATCCTATGATAAAAATTACGAATATAGTTGCTTTGTTATTGTTAGCTGTATTAGCGCATTAAAATAACTTAATAATCTTCTGTATTTATATTAAGTATATCTATTAGTGATTCTTTAATTGATAGGTATGTTATTGGTAAAAAAAGCTAAATACGCGACTGATTATAAAAAAACTAAAGGCAGACTTTATCCAGAAAAAGATAGTCAGCATAGGAATCCTTTTCATAGAGATAAAGATAGAATTATTCATTCAGAGCATTTCAGGTTATTAAAGCATAAGACCCAAGTTTTTATTGCGCATACAGAAGATTATTACAGAACTAGATTAACTCACTCTTTGGAGGTAAGCCAAATAGCAAGAACAATTGCTAGAATTCTAAACATTGATGAAGATCTTTCAGAGGTTTTGGCGTTATCGCATGATTTAGGTCATCCTCCCTTTTCTCATTCTGGTGAAGAAGTTTTAGATGAATGTATGAAGAGTTTTGGCGGTTTTGATCACAATGTTCAGACATTAAAAATTATAACTAAATTAGAAAAGCGCTACCCTGATTTCGATGGATTAAATCTATCATGGGAAACCTTGGAAGGTATTCTTAAACATAATGGCCCAATTAAAAGTTATAAATTAAAATCTCCTATTGGTTTTTTTATAAGTGATTATATTAAAGATCACGACCTTGAGGTATCTACTTTCCCAAGTTTGGAGGCTCAAATTGCATCGTTATCGGATGATATTGCCTATAATAATCACGATATTGATGATGGTTATAGGGCAGGAAAATTTGAAATTAAAGATTTATGCGAAATTCCAATAATTGAAAGTATCTATAAAAAAATTATTGATGAATATTCTAATATTAACGAATTTATGATCATTCAGGAATTAGTCAGAAGATTAATTGGATTTATGGTTAACGATTTAGTTATCCAAACAAAAAAAAATTTAAAAGACTTAAATCCCAAGGATGTTACCGATATAAGAAAACATATTGAACCTGCAGCATGTTTTTCATTGGAAATGCAAAAACAAGATATGCAGTTAAAAAAATTCTTGAGAAAGAAAGTTTATACTCATAAATCGATGGAAAAAGATCGAGATAAGTCAAAAAAAATTATCAAAGAGCTCTTTGAACAGCTATTAAATAATATTGAATTGCTTCCTAGAGATCTTCAGGAATTATGTAAGAATGAATCTAAATCATCAAAGGCTTATATTATATGTGATTTTATAGCCTCCATGACTGATCGATCTGCTACAGCGAATCATGCAAAAGTCATTAATAATAAAGAGATATAAGATATTTATAAAATGGATCTTCTAGAAAAATACAAAGAAATCCTTATAAGAGGGCTTGAAGAAAAATATAATTA
>JAYZKD010000062.1:0-4307 GCA_036163815.1 Pseudomonadota bacterium
TAAAATTAAATGCTTCTTTCCATCTTCTAAAAGTTTATTGGTTATTCTATAGCTTTCATCATAACCCTCGGTAAAACTATCTATATATCCTTTTGATTTAATTTCTTTTTTTTCTTTAAGTGAAAAATTCTTCAACATTAATCTCTCAGTCATATCCACAGCGGGTGCAATTAAAATTATGCCTTTGACTCTTTTCTTTCTTTTAAGAGAGGCTAATAACGAAACCCAACCACCCATCGAGGAACCAATAAGAATAATTGGGCCCTTAAAAACATTATCAATAATATTTATTCCATTATTAAGCCAATCTGTAATGGTACAATCTTGAAACTCTTTAGAAGATTTTCCATGCCCAAAATAATCAAATCTGCAAAAATTAATCTTATTTTTTTTAGAAAAATTTGATAAATATTGTGCTTTAGTGCCTTCCATATCAGAATTTAAACCACCAAACCAAATAATACTCTTTTTATTTTTATGATATAATTGCTCTTTATAGGCTATATAATCATTCTCATTAGAATATAATTTCTTAAAGGATTTAGTCATAGGTTGCTTATGCCTCAGAAAAATAAAAAAATTATATTACAGATTATACCTAATATGGAAATAGGTGGAGCAGAAAAGTCAGTTTTAGAAATTGGGTCTTATTTGAAGAGAAGCAAGTATGAGCCAATGGTTTTAACAAGTGGCGGAAAACTAGTTGAAAAACTAAAAAAAGAGAATATTGGAGTCATAATAAAAAAAATTGACCAAAAAGATCCCTTAAATATTTATAAGAATATAGGCGTTCTAAAAAATCTCTTCTTAAAAAATAATATCTCTCTTGTTCATGTTAGGTCTAGAGCCCCTGCATGGTCAGCATTTTATGCATCAAAAAAGCTTAATTTACCCTTTATGACAACTTGGCATGGTCATGCGGATAGTAGTTCTTATTTAAAGAAAAAATATAATTCTATACTTACAAAAGGAAGTGCAATTATTGCCAATTCCGAATATACCGCAAAGAATATAACAAAAAACTATAATGTTAATATAAATGAAATAGATATCATTCCGAGGGGTGTTAATATTGAAGATTACAATGGCGATCTATTATCTAATAATTTAATAAGTAAATTAAGATCTGATTGGAGTGAAGATATAAATCAAAAGATTATTTTATTGCCTGCGAGATATTCAAGTTGGAAGGGTCATGAACTTGCAATTAGAGCAATCTCAAAGATCAAAGAAAAAAATACTAATCAAAAAATATCATTAGTATTTATAGGGAATAAAGAGGCTAATCATAGATATATATTAAAGTTAAAGAAATTAGCTAAAAAACTTAATGTTGATAATGATTTAAGAATATTAGGAAATTTTGATGATATGGCATTAGCCTATAATTCTTGTGATATAGCATTATATCCCTCAATCAAACCTGAGCCTTTTGGAAGAGTACCTATCGAAGCTCAGGCCGCAGGGTGCCTAATTATTGCTTCTGACCATGGGGGAGTTAAAGAAACAATTTTAGATGGAAAAAATTATACTGGCTTTAAAACAAGGATTAATGATGTAGAGGATCTTGCAGAAAAAATTAATGCCGCACTTAATCTTGATGATTCAGAACTCGATAAAATAAGGCAAAGTGCAATAAATAATGTCATCAAAAACTTTTCATTGGAAAATATGTGTAAAAAAACACTTGAAGTTTATGACAGAATATTAAATGTTCCATTATAAAAGTTTTTTTAATTTAAAAATGGAGATAGTTCTATATCTAGAAATATAAGTGGTAAATCTTCGGCAACAAAAGGGCCAAGGGTTAATAAACAAATAGAGGCAAATGAAGTTCTTTTAATTGACTCTAAAGGTGAAAAAAAAGGTATCATTTCAATTAATGAAGCAATAAATTTTGCAAAAGATGAGGGTTTAGATTTAGTAGAAATTTCTCCAAAATCAAATCCGCCTGTATGCAAAATAATTGATTATGGAAAATATAAATATCAAACTCAAAAACGGGCTAATGAAGCAAAAAAGAAGCAAAAGAATATAGACGTTAAAGAAATTAAATTCAGGCCAAATATTGATACTCATGATTATAAAGTAAAAATGAGAAGTGTAGAAAAATTTATTAATGAGGGGGATAAAGTAAAAGTAACTTTACGATTTAGAGGAAGAGAAATGGCTCACCAAGATCGAGGAGAAATTTTACTTGAAAGAATTAAAGTTGAAACGGATGAATTTGCAAAAGTTGAATTATTACCGAAGTTTGAGGGTAGACAAATGGTAATGGTTTTAGCACCAAAATAATATTCTTTTGTTGAATTATTGTAAAAAATATAATACACCCATCTTTGACTAATCAGCCGGCAGGGCATGCCGTGTTGTTTATTGAATGCTTAACTATAATTTTTTTAAAAATAGGAGATGCAAAATGCCCAAATTAAAAACCAAAAGTGGCGTAAAAAAGCGTTTCAAGGTTACTAGTTCTGGTAAAATTATTTCTGCTAAAACTGGCAAAAGGCATGGAATGATAAAGCGAACACCAAAACAAATTCGTAATAAACGAGGTACATCTCTTCTTTCTAAACCAGATAGCAGAATAATTAAAAAATTTCTGCCTTATTCATAAGGGAAGTTTATAATGACTAGAGTGACAAGCGGTTCATCAAGCCATTCAAGACACAAAAAAATAATAAAAAATGCTAAAGGCTATTATGGCAGAAGAAAAAATACATTCCGAGCAGCAAATCAAGCTGTAGAAAAAGCCGGGCAATATGCTTATAGAGATAGAAAAAAAAGAAAAAGAAATTTCCGATCATTATGGATTCAAAGGATTAATGCCGCAGCGAGATTAAATGGTATGAATTATGCAAGCTTTATTAATGGTTTAAGTAAGGCAAATATAGAAATTGACAGAAAGGTTCTATCAGATATTGCAATATCAGATCCTGATACATTTAAAGATTTAGTCAATAAAGCTACATCTGCATTAAAATAAAATTTAATTTATGTTAATATATCCATTGATACTTGAATATGGTATCCGGTAAAAAATATGGAAAATTTTGAATCTTTAAAAAAAGAAATCCTACAAAAAATAATTTCTGCTGAAAATGAGGATGCAGTTGAAAAAATTAGAGTAGAAGAATTAGGCAAAAAAGGAAGAATTTCAAAATTGCTTAATGAACTAGGGTCTGTTGAACAAGATAAAAGGAAAATTATCGGTCCAAAAGTAAACGACTTAAAAAAGATTGTAAGTGAAAAAATTCAAGATAAAAAAGAATATTTCATGAATTTAGATTTGGATAAAAGATTGCTAGAAGAAAAAGTCGATATAACTTTACCAGTAAAAATTAATCAGAATAACAATGGTAGAATCCATCCAGTTTCACAAGTTTTGGAAGAAATATCAGAAATTTTCGGTTCCCTTGGTTATGAAATTGCCGATGGCCCAGACATAGAGTCAGAATATTATAACTTTAATGCTCTAAATATTCCTGATTCTCATCCCGCAAGACAAATGCATGATACATTTTATCTCCAAGAGTATAATGGTGATGAAGGACAATCAGTATTAAGAACTCATACAAGTCCTGTTCAAGTAAGAACAATGGAAAATGGAAAGCCACCTTTTAAATTTATTTCACCTGGAAGAACTTATCGTTGTGATTCTGACCAAACTCATACACCTATGTTCCATCAAATTGAAGGTTTAGCAGTAGATGAAAACACAAACTTAGGTCATTTGAAATGGACATTAGAAACATTCTTATCTGCTTTCTTTGAAATTGAGAATACAAAGATTCAGATGCGGCCTAGTTATTTCCCATTTACCGAACCTTCAATTGAAATAGATGTCTTATGTGATCGATCCGGATCAGTTTTGAAAATAGGAGAAGGATCAGATTGGCTTGAAGTTGCTGGCGCAGGAATGGTTCACCCTAATGTTTTAAAATCTGCAAATATTAATCCAGAAAAATATCAAGGGTTTGCCTTCGGTTTTGGATTAGACAGACTAGCACAACTGAAATATGGCATTCCTGATTTAAGAACTTTCTTTAACGGAGATATTCGCTGGTTAAAACATTATGGTTTTGCAGCATTAGATATACCAACATTGTCAAGAGGATTAAAAAAATGAAATTTACCTTTTCTTGGCTAAAAGACTATTTAGAAACTAATATGACTCTCAATGAAGTTGCTAGTGATCTTACAGAAATAGGTTTGGAAGTTGAAGAAATTACTAACCCAAAAGAAGATTTAAAAGATTTTGTTATTGCAAAAATTTTATCCTCAAAAAAACATCCTGATGCCGATAA
>JAYZKD010000063.1:0-22628 GCA_036163815.1 Pseudomonadota bacterium
GCTGATTATTATCCTTTTGAACAAGAGTTTTTAGCCAATGTTAGTACCCGTATTATAAATGAGGTTAAAGGCATTAATAGAGTTGTGTATGATATAACATCTAAACCACCAGGAACTATTGAGTGGGAATAAAGTAAATAAAATCAATAACTTAAAAAATTAGACTTAGAAATATGAGGTTCTAAAACCCAGTATTTATAAGGGTTTCTGAGTAACCTTTATTCCCACTCAATAGTCCCGGGTGGCTTTGATGTTATATCATACACAACTCTATTAATGCCTTTAACCTCATTGATAATACGGGTACTAACATTGGCTAAAAACTCTTGTTCAAAAGGATAATAATCAGCTGTCATACCATCAAGTGAAGTTACAGCCCTTAATGCACAAACAAAATCATATGTTCTCTCATCCCCCATTACACCAACAGTCTGAACAGGTAATAAAACGGCAAATGCTTGCCAAATATCATTGTAAAGGCCCGCCTTTTTTATCTCTTCAATATAAATTGTATCCGCTTTCCTTAAAATATCCGCTTTTTCAGAAGATATTTCACCTGGCAAACGAATTGCGAGCCCAGGACCTGGAAATGGATGTCTCTCAATAAAGGGATCCGGAATTCCTAACTCTTTTCCAAGCTCCCTGACTTCGTCTTTGAAAAGCTCACGTAGTGGCTCAACCAAATCCATATTCATTCGTTCTGGAAGCCCTCCTACATTATGATGGCTTTTAATTGTCACAGATGGCCCTCCAGTGAAAGAAACGCTCTCAATAACATCTGGATAAAGAGTTCCTTGAGCCAAAAAATCGGCTCCGCCAATTTTTTTTGCCTCTTCTTCAAAAATATCGATAAAAGAAGAACCAATAATTTTTCTTTTTTCTTCGGGATCACTTATTCCAGATAATCTAGTTAAAAAAGTTTCGCCCGCATTAACATCTATAAGAGGAATGTTAAAGTTTTCTCTAAATAGATTTACAACTTCATCCGTTTCATTCTCTCGCATTAAACCTGTATCTACATAGATGCATGTTAATTGGTCTCCGATTGCTTCATGAATAAGAACAGCGGCAACAGATGAGTCTACCCCGCCTGAGAGACCACAAATTACTTTTCCTTTTCCAACTTGAGTTCGTATATTTTCAATAGCTACTTTTTTAAAAGAATCCATAGTCCAATCACCGCTGCAACCAGAAATTTTATGAGTGAAATTTTTGAGTAATTTAGAACCATTCGGGGTATGGACAACTTCTGGATGGAATTGAACACCATAAAATGATCGACTTTCATCAGAAACCGCAGCAAATGGAGCATTTTCACTCTCCGCAATGGCTTCAAAGCCTGGCGGAAGATTAGTAACTTTGTCTCCATGACTCATCCATACTGGCTCTGGGTCTCCTTTAATGTCAAAACCCTCAAACAGAGGTGATGAATTTAAGAATTTAATATTTGCTCGACCAAACTCTCTTTCATTTGAATTTTCAACTTCACCTCCAAGCAATGAGCACATGATTTGTTGCCCATAACAAATTCCTAAAACAGGAATATTTAAATTAAATATTTTATTATCAATTGTTGGAGCATCTTCACTTGTTACAGAGGAAGGACCACCTGATAATATAACACCTTTGGGTTTTAATTTATCTAGAGCTTCATTTGCTTTAGAAAAAGGAAAGATTTCAGAATAAACCCCGCTCTCTCTTACTCTTCTCGCAATAAGTTGTGTGACTTGACTACCAAAATCTAAAATTAAAATTGAATCGTTTTGTTTATCATTTACCATAACAATTCTAGCATTACTCCTCTTCCTTTTCATTATTTATAAGAGATTCTAGATCTTTAACATCCTTTAAAAAAGGATCAATTGCTTTAGCTTTTTCATAAAATCTTTCAGCTGATGAAAGGTCCTTATTAAGAAGATAAATCTTTCCGGCAATAGCCCAAGCTTTAGCATTTTTAGGATCCGCTACTACACTTTGCTGCGATAACAGCATAGCTGTATCTATATCCGTTTCGGATTCCTTAAGTGCCTTTGAAGAAAGATCATTCGAAAGAGATTCAAGATTTCCATATGCAAAAAAAGGAAAAAGAAAAAGAAATAAGAAAAAAAAGTTTCTTATGAGATACATATTAACCTCTTGTAGGATAATTAGGGGCTTCACGTGTTACGAATACATCATGAGTATGGCTTTCGTTTAAAGAAGCAGAGGTAATCTTTATGAAATTAGTTTTCGTTTGAAAATCTTTTATCACTTCGCAGCCAGTATACCCCATAGCAGCCCTTAGACCTCCGACTAACTGATAAATAACATTATGAACAGATCCTATGTATGGAACTTGACCCTCAATACCTTCTGGAACAAGTTTTTCAGAACTTCCAAGATCTGATTGAAAATATCTATCTGCTGATCCCTCTGCCATTGCAGCTACTGACCCCATCCCTCTGTAAGACTTAAATCTTCTGCCTTGATGAAGAAATACTTCACCAGGAGTTTCGTCCGTTCCAGCAAACAAAGAGCCAATCATTGCCAAATCCGCTCCTCCAGCTACAGCCTTAGCTAAATCTCCTGAAAACTTAATTCCTCCATCTGCTATCACAGGTATAGAAGATTTATTAGCTTCTTCTACACAATCCATAATAGCTGTTAATTGAGGAACACCGACCCCAGCTATTATTCGAGTTGTACATATAGACCCAGGTCCAATGCCTACTTTTACACAATCAGCACCTGCACCAATTAAAGATTTTGTTGCCTCTTTAGTCGCAACATTTCCGGCGACAATTTGTACAGAGTTGGAAATTTTTTTAATTCTCTTTATAATTTCCGGAACTTGAACAGAATGTCCGTGAGCTGTATCCACAACAATAATATCAGCCTCAGCATCTATTAAGGCTTCAGCTCTTTCATAACCTTTGTCACCTACTGTTGTTGCTGCTGCTACTCTTAGCCTTCCTTTTTCATCTTTAGTTGCTTCAGGATGTAAATTGGATTTCTCTATATCTTTAACTGTTATTAATCCTATACATCGATAATCATTATCAACAACAAGAAGTTTTTCAATTCGGTGTTGATGGAGTATTTCTTTAGCCTCTTTTTCAGAAACATCGTCTTTAACAGTTATAAGGTCTTCTTTGGTCATAAGCTCAGATACTTTTTGCTCATCGTTTAAAGCAAATCTTACATCTCTGTTGGTTATTATCCCTTCTAGCTTATTACTTTTGGGATCAGTAACCGGAATTCCCGAAATCCTATTTTCTTCCATTAACTCAAGAGCATTTTTTAAAGTTGAATCTGGGCTTATTGTAAGAGGATTTACAACCATTCCCGATTCATATTTCTTTACTTTATTAACTTCACTAATCTGCTGTTCAATATCTAAATTTCTATGAATTACTCCTATACCTCCAGCTTGCGCCATAGCTATTGCCATTTGTGCTTCAGTGACGGTATCCATCGCTGCAGAGGCAAGTGGAATATTAAGTTCAATGTCTTTCGTGATTTTTGTTTTAAGATTTACCTCAGAAGGCAAGACAGAGGATTCTGAAGGCTCAAGTAATACATCATCAAAAGTGATAGCTTCTCTGACTTTCATGTCAACCTCCTGTTTTCAGGTTATGTTGACATCTGCTTATAGCCTAAACAGAAATAAGATCAAACTTTTTTATTTATTTTTATCCTTTAAAGCTTTTAGCAATAACATAATTCTCTGGAGATTCTTTTCTACTAGCCTCTGGTTTATAGTGTTTTACAGTCTCAAAATTCTTTTTTAACAGATCTAAAAGAGCTTGATGTGTGCCTCCTTGAAAAACCTTTGAACAAAATGAACCACCATTTTTAAGAAAATTTATTGCATAATCTGCAGCCAATTCTGCCAGTTCTTGAGTCCTAATATGATCAGTTGATTTATGACCTGTTGTATCAGATGCCATATCAGATAAAACTACATCAACTCTTTTATTTAAATATTCTTTAACCTTAATAAATGCCTCTTCTGTAGAGAGGTCTAACTTTAAGACATCTACCCCGGACATTGGATCCATATCTAATTTATCAATTGCAATTACCTTAGTATTTGAAATATCTACAACAACCTCAGACCAGCTGCCTGGCGCAGCACCTAAATCAAGTACGATTTGATTGGGTTTGAGAATATTAAACTTTTCATCAATTTGTATCAGTTTATAGGCAGCTCTTGATCTTCTTCCTTCAGCCTTTGATTGTTTAACATAAGGATCATTCAATTGTCTCTGAAGCCATCTTGTCGAAGAAATTTTTCTTTTCTTTGCTGTTTTAACTTTTTCTTTAAGTCTTTTATAAGGTTTTTGCTTTTTAATCATAATTGAATCTTATAAGTTATTTATTGTTATTCATTAGTTAGCATAAATTCTGACTTACTAGCAGGGGTAAATTATGTATATCGACGACAACTCGGATTTTGGTACATATAAACCCAAAAAAATTGTAGCTATTATTATAAAAATTACGAGATCGATAGGACAAACATGGATAGCAAAAAGATTTATTTTTCTTTTAAGAAGAATAGCTTTGTTATTTTCTAAAGAGTGTATAGATACAGTTTTATTTAATTGTAATATGAGGCTTTATACTAGAGGAAATGTTTGTGAAAAAAGAGCTTTATTTGCTCCACAAATTTTTGAAAGCTATGAGAGAGACTTTATCTGCAAAAATGCAAAAGATGGATCAATTTTTATTGATATTGGCTCTAATGTTGGATTGTACTCACTCTCAGTAGGAGATGGTTATAAAAATTATAAAGAAGCCAGAATCCATGCCATAGAACCTCACCCTAAATTATTTCAAAGATTGTTCTACAATTCATCACTCAACCCAAATATTCCTATAAAAACTCATAATTTTGCAATTATGGATAAAAATGAAGGATTTTATCTTAATATCGATGAAGATAATCTCGGCCAAACCACAATATCAGATTCTGGTAAGATTAAAGTTCAGGGAAAGACACTTGAGACCTTTATAAATGATCAGAATATAAAAAAAATTAATGCTTTAAAAATTGATGTAGAAGGAAATGAAGAAAAAGTACTCCTTCCATTTTTAAAAGAAGAAAATAGAAAATTGTTCCCAGAAATCATTGTTATAGAAAATAATAAATCATCTTGGAATGAAGATTTAATAGAAATTCTAATTAATTTTGGTTACTCACTAAATAGAAAAACTAGGATGAATTATATACTAAAACTTCGGAAATAATTTCTAAATAAATAGAAATAAATTTTATAAATATGATAAGCTTTAAATCATTGTTGAAGTAAGCAGGAGTTAACATTGTCAGAATACAAATCAATTATTGTCGATTCACCTGAAGATCAAATATCAAGAATTACCCTAAATAGACCTAAACAAAGAAATTCTCTTTCAGATGAATTGCGAACCGAATTATTTGATGTCCTAGAAAAGAATGATCAGGATGAAGGAGTAAGTGTAACAATTATTAGGGGATCTGGTGAAAGTTTCTGTGCTGGTTATGATTTAAAAAGAACTGAAGACGCTATAGACCCTTATTATTCAGCTGGAGGATTAGGGTATTGGCCAAGACATGTTGTTGAAGGATGTTTTAGAATATGGGATTTAGCTAAACCAGTTATTGCACAGGTTCATGGGTATTGTTTAGCTGGTGGTACTGAACTTGCTCAATCATGTGATTTAGTTTATGTGGCTGATGACGCTAAAATAGGATATCCCGTAGTTAGAAATATTTCTCCACCCGATAACCAATTTTTTCCCTGGATTGTAGGAATGAGAAAAGCAATGGAACTTATGTTAACTGGAAATTCTATGTCAGGTAAAGATGCTGAAGAATGTGGTTTTGCAAATATGTCTTTTCCTGGGAAGGATCTTGAAAAAGAAGTTTTAAAAATTGCTCATAATGTAGCAAATGTCCCTCAAGATGTTCAGCAAATCAATAAAAGGGCTGTTCATAGACAAATGGAGCTTATGGGGATTCGATCTGCATTAAGAGCGGGTACAGAAATTCAACAACTTTCCATGCACACAAAAACTGCTAGAAACTTCTTTAAGATGGTTGCAGAAGAAGGGCTTACAAAAGCATTATCAGAAAGAGATTCCAAATATGGTGACTACAGAACAAGTAAAAATAAAAAGAAGGATTAAATAAACTTCATATGGATAGTAAAGAAAAAGTTCTAACATTAGCATCAGCTGCAAGAAAAGTTGGTGTGGATCCAGATGAATTAAAACAGCTAATACTAGATGGCAAACTTGATGCAGTAGAAACTGAAGGAGGTAATTTACTTATAGGAGAAGAATCTCTTAAAGGAATTATAAAGGAAATTCAATCTACTGAATTAGCACAACAAGAGATGGGTATTACCATACCAGACGATATCAAAATGCTGTTAAGCCAAGCCGCAAGTTTTATTGAGCGTCAAGAGGAAGAATTAAGGGTATACAGAGATAGAGAGGAAAAACATATATCGCTCTTAAAGGGAGCAGAAAAGCAGATTAGTAAAACCTTAGATCAATTAAATGTTCTCTATATGCACAACATTAATTTAAATAAAGAAAATAGGAAAATTCTTAAAAAATTAATCGAAATTCAATCAAAGACATAATATGGAAGGAGAAAAAAATGGTTTGCGTGCTAGCTACACTAAAAGTCAAAGAAGATAAAATATCTGAATTTGAAGAAATATTTAAAAATCTGAGCGAAGAAGTTCGCTCAAAAGAGACAGGAAATATTTTTTATCAAGTTGCCAAAGATAGAGAAAACGAAAATACTTATCTTGTTTTAGAACATTATCAAGATCAAGATAGTGTTGATGCTCATGGACAAAGTGATCATTTTAAATCTGCGGGTAGATCAATAGGTGAATGCTTAGACGGCCCACCTATAATTAAGTATCTTGATGCAATAAAATAAGATCTAGTTAAAATAAATACTGTCATCAGCTAGTTCAGCTTCTGCAGCTTCTGCAGCTAATTTGTCAGCTTCTCTTCTAGCTTGCTTTGATTCGATTACTTTTACCCATCTTCTGGCATCGGCTTCCATATCCTCATAGCCAGTAGATCTTTTAAACGCAAATAGAGCTGAATTTTCGTATTTTATACCTTTTTTATTTCTTGTTATTCCGAGAAGAAGCCATGCTCTTCCAGGATTGTCCAAATCACCCTTCTTAATAGCATATTTAATATACTCTTCAGCCTCTTTCCAGTCTTCCTCTTGCATAAAAGTTTGCCCTAATCTTAAAAATAACTCACCATCTTCAGATAGCTCGGCAGCTTTTTTTAAAGGAGGTATAGCTTTTTTCCATTCTCTTGCTGATAACCAGGCATTTGCAAGCTGTTCCCAGTTCTTTTCTTCGTCTTTAATTCGTCCATCTTCCAATTCTTTTTCCAGAATCAAAGCGGCTTTGTAAGGAATCTCATAATATAAATACAGTTGGGCTATTCTTAAAAGTTCATCATGTTTTTCAAGCATATCTTTAGAAAGCATAATTTGTTGTACATGAAATGAATCTTCTTCCCTTTTTAATTCTGCATATAAAGCTGCTAATTGTCGATAGTAATTCTTTTTATCAGGGAACCTGTAAACCATTGCTTCTAATATTGGAACAGATTCTTCATATCTATCATCAAACAACAATATAGATAGGTAAACTTGATACCAATTTTCTCTTGGCTCAGCAGCGCTAAAAACTGCTCTTTCGGCATGAGGTTCGGCTTTCCTATAATATTGCTTTTCTTCAGGAGAATCTCTTTCTGTTTCAGAAGCAAAATACAGATATATTTGTGCAAGTAATGCATGAGCTGAAGGGCCAGGAGGAGATCCCATTTCTTCTGCGCTCTTAAACCAAGCTACCAGTTTGTCGTGACCTGTATTCCAATCATCTGTCGCAAGGTAAAGTTGTGCAATTTGGAATTGAAGATCAAGTTGATCTTGTGGTTGAAGAGCATTATATGAAAAAACTCTTTCAAGATATTCAAGCGCTTTATCATAATCTTCTCTTTCAGCATAAACATAAGCTTGTAATCTAACTATTTGAGCCTGCTCAAAAGGTCTTAAATCATCCCTTCTTAAAAGATTGTTTAAGATATCCATGGCTCTATCTGGTAAGTCTTCTCCAAGAGCTTCCTGAGCTTTGATAAATTCAGCTCCTACTTTTTTACTCATTGTTTGAGTTCTTTTTGCTTTTGGCGGTTTTCTTCTTTCCTTCTTCTTTTGGGCATAAGCCGTTTCAGAAAAAAGACTGCTTACAGTAATAGATACAGGTATTGATAATGTAAAAATTACGAAAACAATTATAAAATTACGAAAAAAATCTTTTAATCTATCGTGCATCTTCAAGCTCATAAGTTATTAAGTGTTGAACGCCTGGTCTGGCAACGGCCTTACCATCTAAAATTCTAGGTTTATATTTCCATTTAACTATTGTTCTAAGAGCAGAACGATTAAAGATTCCTGGAGGCTCTGCATCAATTACCATAGGATTAACAACCGCACCACTTGGTGTAATGGTGAATTCAACAAGTACCCATCCTTCAATTCCTCTTTGTGTCGCCCGTCTTGGATATTGAGGAGGAACTTTTACAATTGGAAGAACATCTGCATCTGTGGAAGCAGAAAATGCTCCAAAGTTAGGCCCGCCAAAATCTGGTGTTGCAACACTTTCAGCAGACATCTCAGGTCTAGGAGTTTCAGGAATATCCATATCAGGTGGATCTGGTTCTTGTTCCTGTTCAGGTCTATTTGGCTTTTTCTTAGCTGTTTGAGTTTCAGTATCTTGAAGTTGCCTTAAAAAACTAATGTTAATATTAACCCCTTCTTCACCAATATCATATTCATTACTTGTTACTAGTGCCTGCATAACAAGAAAAAGGAAAACCGTTACTATTGCAGCTAGTGGGATAGCGGTTATTCTACTATCAAGCTCTTTAAGAGAATATCCAGCAACCTCTATGTCTTGGGCTTTTTTTATGTATGACTTTAATTTATCTAAAAATTCAAACAAAATATCACCAATTAATTTTTCTCTGATGCGGCAATGGAGTATTGCTCTACCCCTGCAAGTCTTACAGCATCAATAACTTGCACCATAAGTCCAACTTCAGATCTTTCATCTGCTTGAATAACTGCTCCGCCTTGTGGGTTTTCCGCGTGAAGTTTCTCTACATTAGCTTGAACAGCATCCATATCTACTAGTCGTCTATTAATCCAAATTTCATTTTTATCACTTATCGCAATTAATATTCCTACTCTATTTTGTTGTTGAGCTGTTTCAGAATCTGGGCGAGTAACATCAATACCGGACTCTTTTACAAAAGTTGCAGTAACAATAAAGAAAATCAACATAATAAAAACAATATCCAAAAGTGGTGTTATATTAATTTCACTTTCTTCATCTAATCTTGTTCTTCTTCGCATTTTTCTCTCCTAATTCTTACTCTTAATATTATGATAAAGATAAATTATCCTCAACATGTGAGATTTCTCTTTTTGATCTTGATTCTAATTGAGCAATAAAAAATAATCCTGATAGTGAAGCAACCATACCTGACATAGTTGGTAATGTAGCTTTTGAAATACCTGCAGCCATTGCACGGGCATTTGAAGATCCAGTTATCGCCATAACATCAAATACCTCCACCATACCAGTTACTGTACCTAAAAGTCCAAATAATGGAGCAGCCGCAACTAGAGTTTTTATATATAGCAATCCTCTTTGAGAAGATTGTCTTACTTCGCTTATTAGTTTCTCTCTAATTCTTCTAGCGTACCAAGAATTATGGTCTGAACGCTCATTCCAGCTATTAATAGCATTCTTGGAAATAACTTTTTGTGAAGTAGCGAAATGCCAATATCTTTCTATGATTAAAGACCACATAATGAATGTAGCCAGCATAATAGCTAAAAGAACATCTCCTCCAAGCTCCAAAAAGTCTCTTAGAGAACTAAATGCTAGGTCTGGTCTAATAAGCTTAAGTAGAAAGTCACCCATTTACATAAACTCCTTAATTCTTCCTCTAAGATTATCTAGATTCTGCTTTTGCAGCAATTAAACCTGCACTTTGCTCTTCTAACACTTGCTGAATTGATCTACTTCTTTGCTGAGCTACTGAATGTAACAATACAAGTGGTATAGCAGCAGTAAGGCCAAGGACCGTAGTTACTAAGGCTTGAGAAATACCACCAGCCATTAATTTAGGATCTCCTGTTCCAAACAATGTTATTGCTTGGAATGTAACAATCATACCAGTAACAGTACCTAATAATCCTAGTAATGGAGCAACAGATGAAAGTAATTTAATAAAATTAATTCCTCTTTCCAATGATGGTAATTCTTTTAAAATTGCATCATCCAGTTTTAATTCTAAAGTTTCTACATCTGCGCTTTTATTAGAATGATATGCAGCTAAAACTCTTCCAAGAGGATTATTATCTTTTGGATTATCAACATCCTTAGCTTGAGCATTAACCGATCTAGAAACAGAAGTTAGTCTAAATATTCTTTCAGCTGATAATAATAGTCCAATTACTAATAATCCTATAATTATATATCCTACAACTCCACCTTGACTTACCCTCTCAGAAAGTCCTGGAGTTTGAATAAGTAAACCTAATATTGCCCCTCGAGATGGATCAATAGCCCCTTTAACAATATCACCAGGATCACCATCTACAACATTATCACCAAGATCTAAAAATCTTGCTTGAGGCTGTCTTCCTAGAACTCTATACCTTTCATCATCAGGTAAATAACCTAAAAAGTTTCCTCTTCTATCATAAGCTGTCCATGGTCCTACCCTAACGACTTCTTCTTCCGAAAAACTTCCATCTGTGTCGACAATAGTTCCTGTAAAGTGTTTAACCTCTCCTTGGGCCTTCATTTCTTCAAGAAGATGGAACCATAAAAGCTCAAGTTCTTCATTCGAAGGTAATTTCTTAGATTTTGCTAGGTTTGTTAATGTCTCATGACGCCCTGTTAATTCTCCACTTATAATGGATTCTTTCAATTGAGCGCCCATTTCACTTGCAGTGCCTCTAACAACACCAAATAATTCGCCGAAAGCACCAAGTCTTTCTGCTTTTAGGTCCTCTAATTCACTAAGCTTAACATCATTTTCATCAAATTCCTTCTCAAGAACTACAGCTCTATCTTCTTGGATTTTTAAATCTGCAAGAGTCTTGTTTAAAACTTGTTGTTGTGAATCTCTTTCAGCGGAAAATTTAGCAATTCTTTGACGATTTTCTTCACTATCATAAAGTGCTTCTTCTTGCACTTTTAAAATTAACTGCTCTAGCGAAGTAACCTCAGCAGGAATTTCACTTTCTTCATTCTGAGCGAATAAAAACACAGGAGAAACAAAGATTGTTAGAAAAGAAATTAATAGAATCATTTTATTTATTTTTGAGTTTTTCATTTTTTTCCCCTAATGATTAATCTGAAGTTATCTCAAGCGGAACAACCATTAAGTCTGGTGCAGCTTGTTCATTTGCAATACGAATACCGACCTGAATTGGAAGACGATAGGAGCCACCAAGCTTTTTCCATTCACCATCTTCTTTATTCCAAACAGCGGCATCATCCCCATCTAGTGTTTGATAAATGTAAGAATTTCTTCCAATTCTCAAGAAATTAACTGTTCTATCATCATCTGGGCTAACCTTACCAGTATATGCTTCAATGGTACGCCCATACTCATTCTCAATTTCATAAGCTTCTGAGATCTTTCTATATTTTTCAGCAGGAGAAGCTTCTGGATTATTCATTAAGTTCCTAAGACCAGCAACTCTTTGTCTTCTTTCATCTATTAAAAAAGGAACATCAAGTTCAACAAATGTGTCAAGCGCATCAATCATTTTAAACATTAAAGGCATAACAGATCTAGTTAAACTACTAATACGTGCAATATCCTGTTCAATACGAACCATTTTTCTCTCTTGTCTATCAATAAGTATTTCTAACTGATCATTATACTCGGTTAAATCCTTTAACTGTTGATAGTTTAATCTAAATTCTTGAACTATTGTGTTTGTAGTATCATCTAAAGCATCAATTTGACCTTGCGCTTCTTTACCTGAATTATTAGCTTGAGCAAAAAGTGATTTTACTGGATCCATTTGCCTTGCAGGATCAATTGTTTTTTGAGCAAAAATTTCATGACTTAACAATAAAATACATGAAACAAAGATTACGATTTTGAAATTTACATTTACAGACATATGGTCCTCTCTTTTAAATCTACTGAATATTTTACTAGTTTAATATAAAGTGTAAATCAGTACACTTTTAAAAAACTAGTGAATTGTCAACCCCGAATTTCCCTTTTTATGATTTGACAGACAGAATTATTAGCAGTCTCAAACAATTTAATCAAATTAGAAATTAAAAAAATTTATGAAATTTAACTTGCATATATGTGTTTGGATAATTATATCACTATAAATAATGACGCAAGCGTCATTTTTATGGGTAAAATAATGAGTAAAACTGTCAAAACATCAATATTTACACTTGCTTTACTTATCATATGGATGTTCACAGGAATATTCTCTAATGATAATTCTAATGAATTCTCTATAGAGCCTAATAATGAAGATCAGGAAAAGGCCCTCGTTCTAGCAAAAGTTTTTAACGCAAAACCTAAAATTTCACATGTTGTTTTAAGAGGTAGAACTGAGGCTGATAGAAATGTATTCATTGCAGCTGAAACAACTGGAATTATTGAAGAAATATTTTTTGAAAAAGGTGAAAATGTTTTGAAAGGTGAAATCATCTGTAAACAATCCGTTGATGCTAGGCAAGCAAAGTTAGATGAAGCAAATGCACTTATGAAGCAAAAAGAACTTGAATGGCAGGCCTCAAAAACTCTAGTACAAAAAGGATATAGATCTAAAACACAACTAGCAGCTTCCTCAGCCTCCTATGACGCTTCAAAAGCTTTAGTGAAACAGATGGAACAAGAGCTAGATAACATTAATATAAGAGCTCCTTTTGACGGGATATTTAATGAAAAACTTGCAGAAATAGGTGATTTCTTATCAATTGGAAGACCCTGCGGAAGAGTTGTCGATTACAATCCAATTAAGATTACTGCACAAGTTTCAGAAAAAGAAATCTCCAAATTAAGAAATGGAATATTAGGACAAGCCAGCTTATCAACAGGAGAAAAAGTTAATGGAATAGTAACCTATGTTTCAAATACAGCAGATGCAGCAACCCGAACCTTCAGAATAGAAATGGAAGTAAAAAATGATGATTTTAAATATAAAGATGGAATTACTGCTGAAATTTTTATCCCAGTTGAAGAAATACAAGGTCATTTAATCCCTCCATCCTCTTTAACTCTCAATGAAGAAGGAGAAGTTGGAGTTCGCCATATCGTCAATAGAAACATAGCAAAATTTTCTAAAATTGAAATTTTAGGAGATGAGAATCAATTTGTTTGGATATCAGGTTTACCAGAAAAAGTTACAATAATAACAGTTGGGCATGAATTTGTTTCCAATGGAGAAGAGGTAAATTTTAAATTAGAGGCAAATAAGAGTTGACCAATATAATTGATTACATAATGGAAGCTAGAAAGACTGTCGTTTTTTTAATGGTAATATTAATTGCTATTGGATCATTAACCTTTGTTTCAATTCCTAAAGATGCTGAACCTGATATTGATGTCCCTTTTATATATGTCTCAGTAATCTTACCTGGAATATCGCCTGAAGATTCAGAAAGACTATTAGTTCGTCCTCTTGAAACTGAATTAAAAAATCTTGAAGGTCTCGAAGAAATCTCAGGCATGGCATCACAAGATTATGGGTCTGTCCTTTTAGAATTTGATATTAGCTTCGACAAAGATAAGGTTTTAGCTGATGTAAGAGAAAAAGTTGATCTAGCAAAATCCGAATTTCCTAGTGATGCTGAAGAACCTATGGTTCTAGAATTTAATATGGCAACAATGCCTGTTATGACTGTTTCTTTGTCAGGTAAGGTTCCAGATCGAACACTTATATATCACGCCAAAGAGCTACAAAATGAATTAGAAAGAATACCTGGCGTACTCGAGGCTCCAATAACTGGAGATCGTGAAGAACTTTTAGAAATTCTTGTAAGCCCGACAAAACTTGAAAACTATGATGTTTCCCTTGCCAATTTAATTAGATCAATTACAGGAAACAACCGAATTGTTGCAGCTGGCTCAATAGATAAAGGACAAGGAAAATTTTCTGTCAAAGTGCCCGCCGTTTATGAAAGTGCTCAGGATGTATACAATATTGGTATCATTACTAGGGGTGAAGGAACAGTAAAACTCGGTGACATTGCAGAGATTCGTAGTACTTTTAAAGATAATGAATCATATGCAAGAATTGATGGTAAACCAGCTATTCATTTAGATATCAAAAAAAGAATTGGTGAAAATGTAATCATAATCAATAAAAAAATAAGGGAAGCAGGAAATAGATATAAAGAGGAGAATCTTCCAAATAATATATTTGTGGATTTCTCTGCCGACACCTCTGATTACATTAATGAAATGATTACATCTCTTCAAAATGCAATTACTAATGCGATAGTTTGTGTAATGATTTTGGTCATAGCCTCACTAGGTTTTCGTTCAGCTCTTATGGTTGGTATATCTATTCCAACATCATTTTTAATGGCTATCACTCTATTAGCTCTGTCAGGTGGTTATGTAAATATGATGGTAATGTTCGGATTATTAGTATCTGTAGGATTGCTTGTAGATGGTTCAATAGTCATGGTCGAGTATGCTGATAGAAAAATGGCTGAGGGATTAAATAGAAAGGAAGCCTATACACAAGCATACAAAAGGATGATTTGGCCTATTTTATCATCTACCGCTACAACACTTGCAGCTTTTCTTCCGCTAGTTCTATGGCCAGGTATACCTGGTCAGTTTATGAAATGGATGCCTTTTATGGTTAGTCTAGTGCTAATTTCTTCTTTATTTTCTGCTTTAATCTTTATTCCTGTTATGGGGTCACTTTTTGGCAAAACTGAACAAATAAATACAACAAAATTGGATCAGGAATTTAATTTTAATAAATTAAAAGGGTTTACACTTTCATATGCAAGACTTCTTGAAAAGTGCTTACAAAGGCCAGTCTTTGTTTTAGGATCTGCAGTGATTGTAGTCTTCACATTAATAATATTATATTCAAATTTCAACGCTGGTTCACAGTACTCTGTAGATACAGATTCAAATCAAATGTTAGTTCATGTCAATGCTAGAGGAAATTTATCTCCTGAGGAGAAACTAGACCTTTCAGTTGATGTTGAGGAAATAGTTATGAATGTTGATGGTGTAGATAGGGTTCTAACCTCTATAGGATCAGGGGACGGTTTTAATGTTATGTCAGCAATGGGTGGTTCTGGGAATAGAACAGATCAAATTGCTTCACTTATGATTGAGCTTTATCCAGTTCATGAAAGAAGGTCTGCGGATGAAATTAAACAAGACATATTGAATCAAACAAAATTTATTGCCGGAATTATTGTTGAGGCCTATAAAATTGAAAATAAACCAGACACGGGAAAAGATATACAATTAGAAATTACTTCAAGTAACTCTCAAAACCTTGAAACCGCTACCAAACTATTAACTGCAAAATTAGAAACAATGGAAGGGATTCAAGATGTTGATAATACTATGCCTTTGCCTGGTATTGAGTGGATAATTAAAGTTGATAGAGAGCTTGCTGGTCGCTTCGGAGCTGATATCTCTACCATTGGTGCAATTGTCCAGTTGGTCACTAATGGAATTTTAGTTGATAAATATAGGCCAGATAATTCAGATGATGAAGTCGATATAAGAGTTAGGTTTCCTGAAGAATATAGGATGATTGAAGAATTTGATAAATTACGCATACCAACTAATGCTGGTGCAGTACCGTTATCTAATTTTGTAACAAGGGAACCTAGCCAAAAAGTCTCAACTATAGAAAGATTAGACGGTATGAGGATATTTAAAATTAGAGCAAACACCTCTATAAATCCCTTAACCGGAAAGAAATTCCTTTCAATAAATAAAAGCAACGAATTACAGGAATGGATCGATCAACAAGATTTTCCTAATAATGTGTCTATTAAATTTGCTGGATCAAATGAAGAAAGAGAAGAATCCGCAGCTTTTCTTGGTAATGCTATGATAGGAGCTCTTTTTCTTATGTTTATAATTTTGTTAACGCAATTTAACAGTTTTTATCAAGCAATCATAACCTTATCGACTGTGATCCTATCAACAATTGGCGCTTTAACAGGAATAATGATTGTCGGGCAGTATTTTTCTGTAATTATGACCGGTCTAGGTATAGTTTCATTGGCAGGTATTATAGTAAATAATTCGATAGTATTAATTGATACATATAATAGACTTAGAAATGACCATGATGATCCTCTTGAAACTATTTTGCATTCAGCTGTTCAAAGATTTAGGCCAATCATTTTAACTACTGCGACAACAATGATAGCACTTATTCCTGTAGCACTTCAAATTACAATCGGATGGTTTGATAGGAGTATAGAATTTGGTGGATTGATGGCAGCTTGGTGGGTACCTTTTTCTACAGCCGTTATTTGGGGTTTGGGTTTTTCGAGTGTTTTAACTCTTTTTCTTGTACCAACCCTTTTAAGTATGCCAATATATTTCAAAAGAAATAAATATAATTTTATAAATAGATTAAAAAATAGAATCCAACCCGCAGAGTAATTGATGGCCAATATAGGAGTTTTTTGTTCTTCTTTAGAAGGAAAGAAAAAATTTTCAGAACTAGCTCATAATTTAGGAGTAAGAATAGCTGAAACCGATTCATCGCTTGTGTATGGTGGTGGAAAATTAGGATTAATGGGAATCATTGCAAATGCAGTTAAAAAAAATGATTCAAAAGTAATTTCAGTTATTCCACATTATCTTAATAAATCTTCTATAACATTTGCTGATTCTGATGAGATACATGAAACCAAAGATTTATTCGAAAGAAAGAAAAAATTGGTCCATTATTCTGACATTCTTGTGGCTCTGCCTGGAGGTGTTGGAACAATAGATGAAATATTTGATGTGATAGCATTATTTGCTCTTGGTGAAACCGAAAAGCCTATCTTTTTGTTAAATGTTGATAATTTCTGGGACCCCCTTATCAAATTATTAAACCACTTAAGAAAAAATAAAATGATAAGACCAAGTAATGATAAATTTATTGAAGCTAGAAGCCTCAATAATCTTTTCGTTGTCGAAACCCTAGATGAATTATTTAGTCATACAGAATTTAATTTTAATTAAGCTTTAGATTTTATTAATTTATAATTTATGGAATCCATTAAGGCTTCAAAAGATGCTTCTATTATATTTGGGCTAATACCAACCGTAAACCAACTCTGATTATCTTTATCTGAGCTTTCAATAACTACTCTAGTTATAGCCTCCGTACCTCCATCAAGAATTCTAACCTTATAATCAACTAAAACTAAATCTTCTAAATGTTTATTATAAACACCAAGATCTTTTCGAAGTGCCTTATCAAGAGCGTTAACTGGTCCATTTCCCTCTCCCTCAGAATTAATTATTTTATCACCGACTTTTAAAGAAATGTTTGCCTTGGAAAGGGATTTATTCTCTTTTTTGCCGCTAATAATAACCTCATAATCTTCTACAGTAAAAAAGTCTGGAACTTCATCTAATACAGTTTTTGCTAGAAGCTCAAAGGATGCCCCAGCTCCATCATAAGAATAGCCTTGAAATTCTTTCTCCTTAACAATATCTAAAAGTTTATTAACCCTTTTATCGTCATTTTCAATTTCAACCCCAATGGATTGAAGTCTCGAAAGCAAATTAGACTTCCCTGCTTGGTTAGAAACTAAAATTTTTCTATTATTTCCTATTAAATAAGGATCAACATGCTCATAAGTTGTCGGATCTTTCATAACTGCAGAAACATGAAGGCCACCCTTGTGTGCAAAGGCATTATCTCCTACATATGGTTGGTGATTATTAGGGTGTTTATTTAGTATATCATCGATAAGACGAGAAAGATTTTTAAGTTCTTTTAATTTTTCTTTATCTATAGAAATATCATATTTCTCTGAATATTGTTTTTTTAATAAAAAAGTGGGAATTATAGATATTAAATTCGCATTCCCGCATCTTTCACCCAAACCATTAATAGTGCCTTGAAGTTGTCTCGCACCAGCATCAATAGCAGCTAAGCTATTTGCAACTGCGTTTTCTGTATCATTGTGACAATGAATACCTATTTTTTCTCCAGAAAATCTTTTTGTAACTTCACTTACAATTTTAAAAACTTCATTAGGAAGAGTTCCGCCATTAGTATCGCATAAAACCACCCAGTTAGAACCTCTTTCAATAGCAGCCTCAATACATCTTAATGAAAAATCTGAATTAGATTTGAATCCATCAAAAAAGTGTTCGCAATCTATTAAAGATTCTTTATCACTAGCTACAACAGAATCAACAGATTCCTCTATAGCTGAAATATTTTCATCTAAAGAAATCCCTAAAGCTATATCAACATGAAAATCCCAAGTTTTAGCTACTAAGCAAACGCTATCAGATTCGGTTTCTATTAATGCCCTTAATTGAGGATCATTATCTGCAGACCTTCCTGATCTTTTAGTCATACCAAAGGCAGTAAATTTAGCATTTCTGAAATTTAATTTTTCTTCAAAAAATTTTGTATCTGTTGGGTTTGCGCCTGGCCAACCCCCTTCAATATAATCAATACCGAGATTATCCAAAGCTTTAGAAATATTTACTTTCTCTTGTACAGAAAAATCTACACCTTGGGTTTGTTGTCCATCCCTTAGTGTTGTATCAAACAAATAAATTTTATCTTTACCCATTTCAATCTCTCAAGAGTCTTTTCTTAACTTCATTATAACCTAATAAAAGAATTAGTTTATTTAATTCTGGTCCATATGGCTTACCTGTTAGAGCCATTCTAATAGGCAAAAATAGCTCCTTACCACTTTTACTTGTTTTATCTTTTAATATTCCTATCCAACTATCCCAAGTGGATTCATCCCAAGGTTCTTTTGGTAACAATTTTTCTGCTAAATTCAAATATTCTAAATCATCAGTCTTAACTTCAATATCAGAATTAACAATATTATACCACTCATCGATCTCAGACAGATGCGAAATATTCTGCTTAATACATTCCCAAAATTCCTCACTAAAATTAGATAATTTATTATCTAATAATTTTGAAATTTTGGAAAAACTATAATCTGATATCATCTGTGAATTAAGTTTTGCTAATTGATCCAAACTGTATCTTGCAGGTGCTTTTCCTAAAGATTTTATATCAAATTTTTCTGCCATATCATCTAAAGATGTAAACGCCTCAATATCAACAGAACTTCCTATTGAAACATTTAGTGAATTTATAGCATTTGGATCGATAAATTCTTCTTTCAAATGAACAATAGAAGAAGCTGCATTTCTTTTTGAAAATGGTTTACCATTCTCCCTTACAAGAAGAGAATTATGACCAAAAATAGGTGCTTGAGACTCTAATGCTTCAAATATTTCAGTTTGTATTCCAGAATTAGTTATATGATCTTCGCCCCTGATTATATGTGATATCTCCATATCTATATCATCGACTACACTCGGTAAGTTATATAAATAATCACCATCTTCCCTTTTAATAACAGGGTCTGATTGAGCGGCTGTATCAACGATAATTTCACCTCTTATCAAATCTTTAAATTTAATTTTCTTATTAGAAAGCTTAAATCGCCAATAAGGTTTAGCGCCAGATTGAATTTTTTCTTTAATCTCTTCAGAAGATAAATTTAGGGAAGCCCTATCATAAACTGGCGGTCTTCTTCTAGCTATTAGCCTTTTTCTTTTTTTATCAAGCTCTTCTGGGGTTTCAAAACAAGGATATATAAATCCTTTATCTACAAGTTTATCAAAAGCTTCATCATATAAATTAATTCTTTGAGACTGCCTATATGTCTTATTAAAATTCAAGCCCAGCCAAATTAAGTCTTTTTCAATTTGTTTAACAAATTCTTCTTTGCTTCTTTCCTTATCGGTATCATCGATTCTTAAAATAAATTTACCTAGAGTTTTTTTTGATATTAAGTAATTTAATAAGGCTGTTCTAACATTTCCCACATGTAGCAAACCAGTTGGGCTAGGGGCAAATCTTGTAATAAAATTTTTAGTCACTTTTATCTCTAAATTTATTGATTATAGGATATCTTCTATCTCTTCCAAAATTCCTTAAACTAATCTTAACACCTGGCGCAGATTGTCTTCTCTTATACTCAGATAGGTATAATAAGTTTTCTACTTTTTTAATTGATTTAAGTGAAAAACCTTTTTCTTCAAGTTCTTTAGTGCTTAATTCATATTCAACCAAACCTTCTAAAATTTTATCTAATTCTTCATATGGCGGAAGGGAATCGGAATCTTTCTGATTCTCCCTTAATTCGGCTGTTGGTTCTTTAGTTATAATTTCATTAGGAATTATACCATCGTTTTTTCCGCAAACATTATTTGGAATATTCGCATTTCTCCAATTTGCTAATTCATAAACCTCTGTTTTATAAATATCTTTTATAGGATTAAAACCTCCGTTCATATCTCCGTAAAGAGTTGAATAACCAACAGATACTTCTGATTTATTACCAGTAGTTAATAGCATTTGACCCTTTTTATTGGAAATAGCCATCAGTATAGTCCCTCTTATTCTTGATTGAAGATTTTCTTCAGTAATATCATCAGAGTATCCTTTAAAAGTTTTCTCTAATGACTGAATAAATGATTCAAATATTTTTTCTATTGAAATGGTTTCCAAAGAAATGCCTAATCTCTTTGCGCATTCTTTTGAGTCAGAAAAACTTTCGTCTGATGTATAAATAGAAGGCAACATAAATGAACTAACACGATCTTTCCCGATTGCATCTACCGCTATAGCAGCGCTTAAAGCTGAATCTATACCTCCTGATAACCCTAGGATTACGCCAGGAAAATTATTTTTTTCAACATAATCCCTTAAACCTATAACAGTGGCCATATAAATATTTTCTAAATCTGAACTTTCAGCTTTTTTTGTATCGAGCGATATAAAAGTTCTGTTATTCTTATCAAACTCAATCACTTTTAAATTTTCTTCCCATGCTGGAGCCTCAAAGATTAATTCCTTATCGGGATTAAAAACTAAACTGTTGCCATCAAAAACAAGTTCATCTTGTCCCCCAACTTGGTTGACATAAATTAAAGCCGTTTTTGTTTGTAAAACTCTTTCTTCTATAATTTTTTTTCTTTGGTTAATTTTATATTTGTCAAATGGTGATCCATTTGGAGAAATTATTAACTCACAACCTTGCTTTTTAAGCTTCTCACAAACATCTTTTTCCCAAATATCTTCACATATTGGTATACCTATCTCAATCCCGCGAAAACTAAATGTTTCTACATCTTGACCCTTAGAAAATACTCTTTTTTCGTCAAATACACTGTAGTTAGGTAAATTAATCTTTCTAGAAATACCAATAACCTTACCACTATCAACAAGCGTAGCAGCATTATATAGATTTGAATCTTCTAAGATTGGCAATCCTATTAAAAAACCTAGATTATTTTTGTCTGTATATTTAGTTAACTTATCGAGTGAAGTATTGCATTTCTTTATAAATGATCGCTTCAATACCAAATCTTCAGGAGGATATCCGGATATGAATAACTCTGAAAAAACAACCAAATCCACATCTAAATCTTTAGCTTGATTTAGTGCTTTTAAAGCCTTTTGTGTATTGCCTTCAACATCTCCAACAATATTGTTTAATTGTGCTATTAATATCTTCATAATCAATTATAACCTTCGCAAATAATTCTTTATCATAAATTTAAACAACTTTTGTTATTTAATATATCATTATATATATTTATGAAGACTTATTCTAAGGAGAGATAACCGATGAGTGTTATAAAAAGTAAGGAGATTCATCTAGCTAACAGACCAATAGGTTTACCAAAACAAGATGATTTTTTATTGAAAGAAATAGAAGTTAAAGAACCAAGCAATGAAGAAGTTTTGGTTAAAAACCTATGGATGTCTGTAGATCCATATATGAGGGGAAGAATGATAGATAGAAAAAGTTATGTTCCCCCATTTCAGGTTAATGAAGTTTTGGATGGAAGGGCAATAGGTGTTGTAGAAAAATCTAATTCCAAAAACCTCAAAGAAGGAGAATTTGTAATTTCAAATTTTGGCTGGAGAGAATATTTTGTCAGTAATGACTCACAATTAAACATAGTAAATCCAGATTATGGACCAATACAAGCCTATCTTGGCGCACTAGGAATGCCTGGTTTAACTGCTTATGCAGGTCTTCTGGAAGTTGGAAAACTACAAGAAGGTGAGAATGTCTTAGTTTCAGCTGCTGCAGGAGCAGTGGGTTCTATAGTTTGCCAAATAGCAAAAATTAAAAATTGCAAAGTATATGGTACAACGGGTTCAGATGATAAATGTTCTTGGTTAGAAAATGAGATTGGAATAGATAAAGCTATTAATTATAAAAAAGTTGAAAATTTAATATCCGAATATAGATCAACAATAGAGGGTGGAATAGATGTTT
>JAYZKD010000064.1:0-6396 GCA_036163815.1 Pseudomonadota bacterium
TCTTAAGAATTTTTTATCATTTTTTATACCTATAATTTTGCAATTTGTTTCTGCTTCAAAATTAGTTTGAGATATATTGCGACCTATAAAAAAAGATCTTGGAGCTACTGATGCCTCAATTAAAACATCTCTTTCGGAGGAGGAGCTAGTGCTATCCATTGAAGTAAATATTTTGTCATTGGATTTTAATTTTTCTGTCAATTGATCTTTGGTTATCTCTAAAACAATTTTATCTTTTTCTGATATTTTTATATCCTCAAAAGGAGGTAATAATCTTTCCTCACCACGAACTATAACATTTACAGCTATTTCTTTTAGATCAGATAATATTCCAGAAACGAAAGTTTTCCCTATTAAGGGATTTCCTTTATCAATTTCCAATTCAACTAGGTATATTCTTCCGCTCTCATTATCATTAAGATTTTGATCCTTAATATTTTTATTTTGCCTTTCGAGAATAGTTGGAAGAATAAATATAGAATATACAAAACCTATAGAAGCAAGAAAAATACCTTGATTAGTGAACTCAAAGAAACCTATTTCTCTTCCCATTAGTGTTGATGTTGTACCAGAAACTAAGAGATTCGTTGATGATCCTATTAATGTTGTCATTCCGCCTAATATTGAAACATAAGAAAGAGGAATAAGAATAGATCTTGAAGAAATATCCATTTGTTTACTTAGGGCAATTATAATTGGTATGAACATTATAATTATAGGGGTATTATTGAGGGTAGCGCTTAAAATAAAAACTAGGGCCATAATGCCGTAAAATTTATACATTGTGTTTTTTCTTCTATCACCTGATAACCAAACAGCTATATCTTCCAGAGCACCGGTCACCAATAGACCATGACCTATTACAAGAAGACTCATAAGAGCTATCAATGCTGGATTGGCAAATCCCTGTAAAAGCAAGTTAATATTTATTGCGCTTCCAGAAGATGTCCCAAGAATAGGGCTTCCTTGGAATAATAATAATAATACCACTATTGCAAATAATGATACTATTTCCATCTTAATTTTATCTAATGAATACAATATCATAGTAAGAATTGTTAATGCAAATACTGCCCACATATAAAAGTCAACCATAGTCATATGTTAATCTGCTTTTCGTGAAATTGGACCTGATAAATTAAATCATGCATGCAAGACCTTTTATCGTTTAGTAAAGGATAAATAAAGTAGGTTAATGAAATTATTCCAATTGGTAGAGTTAAATAAAATAAAGATGTGTGGATGAATGCCTTTTTTTTGGAGAATTTATCACCTTTTTTTATTCTTAATTCAAAACTCATTAATGCCATTCCTATTGTAGATGCCCTAGCGCCCCCTAACATAAGGACAAAATAGCAGTAAAAAATGACAGGAAAAATAAAATATGTAGAGGTCTTAAATAAATTAAATATAAAAATATTAACTACTGAAATTATTATAAAGACTAATAATGCAGTAAGGATAACTATTCCTACATCAATAGTTGCAGCAGTTATTCTTCGAAGTAACTGTTTATCAAATTTAGATATGCTCATGATTTAAATTTTAGTAAATTTAAGGTATAATTTACAATATAAGTTTATAAATTCCTTGAAAAAGACTGCTCAGCTTAATGAATAATTTAATCACAAACTCTAATTTTATACCTTTTGCGCATCGTGGCGGTACAGATTTTGCTCCAGAAAATACATTTGAGGCATTTAATTCAGCTGTAAAAATAGGATACAAATTTCTTGAAACAGATGTTCATCCAAATGCAGATGGTAAATTAATGGCATTTCATGACCCAACCCTTGATAGAGTAACAAATTTTAAAGGCAGTATTCAGGAACTTACTTCTAAAGACTTAAATAAAGTTAAGGTTGATGATAAATTTAGAATACCTGTTTTAGAAGAGTTGTTTGAAAGTTTTCCTGATTGCTTTTTTTCCGTTGATATGAAATGTGATGAGAGCGTCAAGCCTTTAATCAATGTAGTAAAAGAAATGAGAGCTATTGATAGAGTTTGTTTTGCGTCATTTAATCAAAAAAGATTAAACTTTGTTAGGGATTATTTTAACAATAAATGCATAACTTCGATGGGCCCAAAGGAAATTCTGATAACAAAGATTTCATCTATTACTAATTTAAGGCAAAAGATAAATTCTAATGTCGCCTCTTTACCGATTTCTAGATATAAAATAAGATTTTTGAATAAACGAAATATTGATTATTTAAAATCATTGAAAATCAAAGTAATAGCCTGGACTATTAATAACGAAAAAGAGATCAGGAATCTTATTAATGCTGGTGTAGATGGAATTATGACTGATAAAATTTCTCTTTTAAAAAGTATTTTAATGGAAAAAAAGGCTTGGTAAAAAACAAAATAATTTGTGTTATAAGATAAACCAATATACAAAATATTGTATATTCAAAGTGAGTTCTTAAAAAAAAATGTCAGAAACAGATAAAACAACACAATATGAGGGTTTTACAAATTTTTTTTCAGAAAGCCTTAAAGAATCTGATTCTAAATTATATGATGCTTTGATAAACGAATTAAAAAGACAACAAGAACATATAGAGTTGATTGCATCAGAAAATATAGTTTCTCGTTCAGTTTTAGATGCACAAGGCTCCATTATGACAAATAAATATGCTGAAGGTTATTCTGGTAGAAGATATTATGGCGGGTGTGAGCATGTTGATGTTGCTGAGGATTTAGCAATTTCTCGAGCTTGCGAATTATTTGGTGCAGATTTTGCAAATGTACAACCTCATTCAGGTTCGCAAGCTAATCAGGCTGTTTTTCAAGCATTGTTAAAACCACAAGATACTATTTTAGGAATGAGTCTTGATGCAGGAGGACATCTAACCCATGGCGCAAAACCTAATCAATCAGGAAAGTTATTTAATGCTGTACAATATGGGGTTAGGAAAGAAGATAGTCTAATTGATTTTAATGAAGTAGAAATATTAGCAAAGGAAAAAAAACCCAAACTTATTATTGCCGGTGGGTCAGCCTATCCAAGAATAATTGACTTTAAAAAATTTAAAGAGATTGCTGATGATGTAGGTGCTTTTTTATTGGTTGATATGGCCCATTTTGCCGGTCTTGTTGCCACTAAACATTACCCATCACCTTTGCCTTACGCAGACATTGTTACCACCACAACACATAAGACCTTAAGGGGACCAAGAGGGGGCTTAATTTTAACTAACGATGAAGAAATATCTAAAAAAATTAATTCCGCTATTTTTCCTGGTATTCAAGGTGGTCCGCTTATGCACACTATACTTGCAAAAGCTGTAGCATTTGGAGAAGCTTTAAGGCCTGAATTTATAGATTATTCTAAAAATGTTATTGATAATGCTAAAATTCTTTCACAAACTCTTCTTGAAGATGGTTTCGATATAGTTTCGGGAGGAACCGATAGTCATCTTGTTCTTTTGGACCTAAGGCCCAAAGGAATAAAAGGAAATGAAGCAGAAGAAGTTCTTGGAAAGGCAAATATCACATGCAATAAAAATGGTGTGCCTTTTGATCCAGAAAAACCAACAATTACTTCTGGAATTAGATTAGGCACTCCAGCTGGAACAACAAGGGGGTTTGGACAAGCGGAATTTCAAAAGGTAGGAAATTATATTTGTGATGTACTGAATTCATTAAATTCAAAAGAAAATACCTCAGATATTATAGATGAAATAAAATCAAAAGTTATTAGCTTATGCAATAAATTTCCAATTTATGGAGATAATCAATGAGATGTCCTTTTTGCGGAAATGAAGATACACAGGTAAGAGATTCTCGACCAACTGAAGAGGCATCTTCAATAAGAAGAAGAAGACAGTGCCTAGCTTGTGGTGGTCGGTTTACGACATTTGAAAGAATACAAATGCGAGACCTTACAGTTGTCAAGAGGTCTGGCAGAAGAACCCCTTTTGATAGAGATAAGATTATGCGTTCAGTTCAAATTGCTATCAGAAAAAGAGACATAGACCCTGAAAAAATAGAAAGGATGGTAACTGGAATTATTCGTCAATTAGAGAGCACTGGTGAATCTGATATACCATCAAGCTTAATTGGAAGTTTAATTATGGCAGCATTAAGAGAATTAGACATGGTTGCTTATGTTAGATTTGCTTCTGTATATAAGAACTTTCGAGCTGTTGGTGATTTTGAAGACTTTGTTGGTGAGTTAGATAATCCACCTAATCCAATTGATAAAGATTGATTGCACTTATAACTCAATTTAAATAAAAAATAATTATGTTTGATATTAAAGATGATAATTTCTTTATGGGCTTGGCTATTAATATAGCTAAACGGAACATAGGCATGACAGGAACTAATCCATCTGTTGGTTGTGTAATCGTGTCAGCTAAAAATAAAATAATATCAACAGGATATACTGGAAAGGAAGGATCTCCTCACGCAGAATTTAATGCAATTAATAAACATAAGAATTTAAAAGGTTCTATATTATATACGACTTTGGAGCCATGTTCCCATATTGGGAAAAACCCCGCGTGCGTTGATCATATTATTTCAAGTGGTATATCAAAAGTTGTTATTTCTTCTAGAGATTTAAACCCACTTGTGAATGGAAAAGGTATAAAAAAATTAAAGAAATCTAACATAGAGGTTATTTGTGGAGTTCTTAAAGAAGAAACTGAATTATTATATTCGGGATTTTTTAACAGGATAAAATTTAATAAACCAATTATTGATATTAAGATAGCTAGTTCTGCAGATGGAAAAACGGCTTTAAAGAATGGTAAGTCAAAATGGATAACAAATCAATTATCAAGAAACTATGGTCATAGGCTAAGATCTACCCATGATGGCATAATGGTAGGAATTAATACTGTTTTAATAGATAATCCATCTTTAACATGTAGATTACCAGGATTAGAACATTTTTCTCCTACTAGAGTTATTTTAGATACAAAATTACGAATACCCCATGAATCAAATATTGTTAAAACTGCAAAAAAATATAAAACAATTATTTTCACCTCCAAAGAAACTTCAAAGAGAAAGATTGCAGATTTAACTAAAAAGGGTATTGAAGTATTTCAAATATCTAAAACTAAAAAGGGATTATCTTTTAGCAAGGTATTGTATTCGTTAGGAGAATTAGGTTTTAATGATATTTTAATTGAGGGAGGAAATAAGGTAATTGCATCTGCCATTACTTCTTCAGATTTAAATAAAATATATTGGTTTTCATCTGAAAAGATTATTGGAGAAGAAGGGTTACCGAGCATAGGAAGGCTTAATATTTCTAACCTTGAAAATAGTCCAAATATACAATTTCATAATATGATAAATTTAAACAACAATTATTTAAAAATATTTAAGGCAGTAAGATAATGTTCACGGGTATAATTACAGATATAGGAGAAATTATTGAGATAGAAGATGCAAGTCACAGAATATTTAAAATTTCATGCTCATATTCTGCAGACGAAATCAAATTAGGTTCTTCTATATCTTGTTCGGGCGTTTGCCTCACTGTTATTGAAAAGGGAATATATAAAAATAAATATTTCTTTTCTGCAGAAGTATCTAAGGAAACAGATAAGAAAACTAGCAGTAAATTTTGGAAAAAAGGCGATAAAATTAATTTAGAACAAAGTTTAAAAATTGGAGATGAAATAGGAGGTCATTTTGTTTATGGACATATTGATTGTTTAGCTCAGATATCACATATTAAAGAAGGTAAAAATAGTAATATTTTTACAATAAAATATCCAAAAGAATTTAAAGGTTATATTACTAAAAAAGGCTCTATTAGTTTGGATGGAATTTCTCTAACGATAAATGATGTATATGAAGATGAAGAAACATATTTTACTGTAAATATCATTCCTCATACTAGGAAGTTTACCACTTGGAGCAATATTAGTGTAAATTCATATGTAAATCTTGAAGTTGATCCTGTTGCTAGATATGTATTTGAAAGAATAAAAAATTAATCATGAAAAAATACCTTTCACCCATTGAAGAAATTATTGAAGAGGCAAGAAATGGAAAAATGTTTATTCTTGTTGATGCTGAAGATAGAGAAAATGAGGGCGATCTAGTAATTCCTGCAATTGATGCTACTCCTGAAGCAATAAATTTTATGGCTAAGCATGGAAGAGGTCTCATATGTCTTCCTCTTTCAGAAGACAAAGCAGATCATTTAAATCTTAAATTAATGTCAGACGATAACAAATCAAGACATAAAACGCCTTTTACAGTATCTATTGAGGCAAAAGAGGGTATATCAACTGGCATTTCTGCAAAAGATAGATCTACAACTATACAAACTGCAATTAATCCTCAAGCTAGAGAAGAAGATATTGTAACTCCAGGGCATATTTTTCCTTTAAAAGCTAAAGATGGAGGAGTTCTTGTTAGGACAGG
>JAYZKD010000065.1:0-4101 GCA_036163815.1 Pseudomonadota bacterium
ATAATGTAATCAATTGTTTTTGTTTTGTGCATGGCGGGGTGCCTAGATGTGTCAACTCTTTCATGAGCCGCACCCATTAATTCAAATGCTCTTGCAGTTGCTTCTTCTAATTTTTCGATGGGTATTCCCTCTGGGGTAGGTCGTATAGCAAAATATCTAAATTTGGTTCCACTCTTTGGCGGTGATAAAACAACATCAATATCTGCACGATCTTTATCATCTAGAGTATCGATTAAATTTCCATCTGTATTCCAAATCTCAAATAAACCACCTACATCTTCTCCTAAAATTCTTGCAGGCGGGCCATCAATAGTAATTATTGATTTACCTTTTTCATTGTGTCCAGTAATAATCCTTCTTAAATCATCCATAATTGTCTCCAAATTTTAAATATTATTTGTGATACAAAATTATCATGAAAAACTAACAAAAAATTAAAAATATTATAACCAAAAGAAAGTTATCCACAGAATTATGTATAGTTTTAAATATTTTATAAGGTTCATTAGATTAATTATTTGATAATCATTATCAAAAATGACAGGCTAGCCTTTCATTTTAACTAGTATGGAGATTTTTATGAAACGGTTTTTTTATCTAACTGCAGTATTTGTATTAATTTTAAGTATCAATGATTATGCCAGAGCCGATGGTCATGAATCAGATGAAAATAATGTTTTTAATATTCAAGTGCAACTTTGCAAATTAAATGAAAACACAACAATGAAGCAATATGATGCGATGGTTAATGATTATTTCAAATGGTCTAAAAAGAATGATGTTGAGGTCATTTTTACAAGGCAAACGGCATTATATCAGCATGATAGTTGGAATAATTCGGGGTATGATTTCTTAGAAATTTTGGCATCATCTCATCAACTATCTGGTAAATCTTGGGATTTATGGCTTGGTACAAATGAAGGTCAAAAATTAAATGAAAGATGGCAAAAACTTGCAACTTGCAATGTTAAAATGGGAGCCGCGGTACCTGTTTTTGTAAATGAAAATGAGGATATTACTAAAGATAAAGATAGAATAGTTAGTTGGAATTGGTGTTCTCTAAATGAGGGTGTTACATATGAAGCATTATCCGAAGAGCATACAAGAAGGGCAAAATTACTTACAGAAAATCCGCTTGGTATAGGTGCCTGGATGAATCTTTTCCCAAGGGTAGGTTCAGCTGAAGCACCAGGAGATTTTGCACATATTGTTTGGTTTCCAAATATAGAAGCTGCGCAAGAATATCAACAGAATTTGTCTAATGGTGGCTGGAAAGACTATAGGGATTATAATGAAAATTATGCAACCTGTAATGGAGATGCATTTATGATTGAAAAGGTTCTTAATAGACCAAGAAACTAATTTTGGAGATAGTGATGAAAAAAATAATCCTTTTTATAAATGTTTTTATGTTTTTAACTTTTTCTAGTCATTTAGCTTATGCTGATGATCATTCGCAAGAATTACCTAATGTTTCTAATATTCAAGTTAATGTTTGCAAACTTAACGATGGGGTGACACTAGATCAATATAATCTTGTTACAAATGATTATATTAAGTGGTCTAAGAAAAATAATGTTGAAACATTTTATGTAAGACATTTCCCCTTATTTTCACATGCTAGTACAGGAAACCCTCCGACATTTGATTTCCTTGAAATTTTGGGTTCTTCTCATGAAACCTCTGGAAAGGCTTGGGATTTATGGCTTAATACAAAAGAAGGTCAAAAATTAAATGCTCGATGGCAAGAAGTTGCTGATTGTTATCCTAAAATGGGCACTGGAGTCACTCTTTGGTCAGATCAAAAAGCTTTAGCCAATGCGGATAAAAGGGTTGTTACTTGGAATTGGTGTTCTCTCAATGATGGTGTGAGCGCCGAAGAGATTGTTGCAAAACATACTGATATGGCAAAGAATCTGGAAGGAAATGATCAAGGAATTATTGGATGGGCAGGTATCATTCCAAGATTGGGAAGAGCAAGTGCCCCTGGTGATTTCACTCATATTATCATCTTTCCTGATATTAAAGCCGCAATGAAACATCAAAAGACGATTGCTCAAGGAGGTTGGAAGCATTATCGTGATTATGAAAAACATTATGCTAGTTGTACCGGAGAAGAATTATATAATGTTGAAGTACTTAATAGACTACCTCAATAATGATAATGGAGTTAGAAATGAAAAGAAAGATAATTTATATTAGCGCTTTTTTTATAAGTTTTTTATTTGTAAACCTTGCTCTCGCAGATGATAATAGATTGGGTGCAGGTATAACTTCTGATGCTGCTTTTGCTATTCAGGCTAATATTTGCAAATTAAATGATGGCGTTACCATGGCCCAATATGAAGCTTTAAATGAGAGATATTTTAATTGGGCAAAGAAGAATAAGGCCGAAACTTTTGTTGCACTCCAAACGCCACATTTTCAACATGATGATTTTGATAATCCACCATCCTATGATTTTGTAGAATTTATGGCGGCACCTTTTGAAACTCATGGAAAAGGTTGGGACAAGCTTGTTGAAACAAGCGAAGGTCAGGATATTCTTGAAGAATGGGGTAAGGTTGCTACATGCTATATGAAAATGTCTTCCGCATATTTTAATTATGCAAATGAAGAAGCTTTAAATATCGGAGATAGTCGATATGCAGAATGGAATTGGTGCAGCATCCGTGACGGTAAAAGTCCAGACGACTTAATAGCTTTTCATGATAATGCTGCAAAAAGAATGAAAAGAAATCCTAATGGTGCAATAGGATGGTTAACCATGGTTCCTTTATTAGGAGGCGGAAATTACCCAACATTTGCCCATGTCGTTTTATATCCTGATATGGAGTCTGTAATGAAATCCAAAAAAGTAGAGGCTGCAGAAGGAGGATGGAGATTTCGCGACAAATATGAGACTGAGTATGCTCAATGTAGCAAACCAATGCTTATGCATGAAAAAATATATAACAGACCTAATTAATAAATATAAAGGAGAAATGATATGAAATATTTAATAACTACAATCTTTGCGTTGCTGATATTTACGGGGCAAATAAAAGCTGCACAATTAGATTCATATTACTGTTTTTCAACAACTGAACCCCAAGCAGTATTTGAAAAGTTTGATAATTATCTAAATAGCGATGCTGCCAAGGGGCTGCCAGTAGTTAGGCTATGGTCTATGGCACTGAATGGACCTAATCCAGAAACGCATTGCGCGGTTTTTGAAAATGCTGATGGAGATGGATTTGAATCTATGATTGGCATTTTTCAAGAACAAGAGGGACAAGATTTTTTAAGAGACTTAAACACTGTAATTATTGATGGTTTAGAAGGAGCAGGCACACCAATACTAAGTTATGGACAATCTGATTTTTCTAAAAACCCAGCTTTAATTTTGTATAATTTGCGCGTAAAAAATCCTGTAAAATACGCTAAAATATGGTCTGAACTAATGGAATCATCGAACTTTCAAGGCTCAGGAACATTATTTGAAGATACATTTACTGGCGAAACAGGAAGAACTCATTACATTGGTATGTCCGGTTCATCACTTGAATCTCTTCGTAAGGAATTGAATAGATCACTTAGCAGTGAAGAGGGTAAAGCTTTCAGAAGAAAAGCAAAAGAAGTAAGAAAAGTCTTAAGTGTGTACCTTATGTATCACATAAAAAGCTGGAATGAATAGTAAGTTAATTTAACAAATTTTCTTAACTTTTGAATTAAACCCCACTATCTTTGTGGGGTTTTTTTGAGAATATAATGAATAATAAAACTTTATGGCCTAAAGCACCTTATGCATGGTTTTTTACATCAGTATTATTATTTGCGTATATAATTTCTTTCATTGATAGGCAAATGATTAATTTCTTAGTTGGCCCAATCAAGGAAGATATGGGATTAAGTGATCTTTGGATTTCAGCCATACAAGGGTGGGCTTTTGTTTTATCTTATATTTTTTTAAGTATTCCACTTGGAAGATTAGTAGATAAAATAAATAGAGTTAAAGTTCTTATTGGAGGAATAGTTATTTGGAGTATTGCTACGGCAACATTTGGATTATCTAAAAACTCTTATCAATTGATTTTATCACGATCTATTGTTGGCGCTGGA
>JAYZKD010000066.1:0-7297 GCA_036163815.1 Pseudomonadota bacterium
TTAAATCGAATAATTTCTCTTCATCTTCATTAATTTCCTTTTGTATTTCAGGTTGTTGAAGGTTTTTGCTGCATGCTTCAAGAGTTTCCATATCTGGATACCAAATTTCCATAAGAACATCAAAATCTGGATCGGTTATATTTCCTGACCGGTCTGGTAGAGGATTAGTAAAACGTCTAGTATATTTTGTTGCATAACCTGTAAGATATTTTTCTCCAATGACCCTATGAATTGTTTCATAATACTTTCTAAATTCTTCGACTGTCATACCAGGACGTCTTCTCATTGGCATAATTACCTTTATCATAAATTTCTCCCTAGATTTTAAGATTAATTTTCCATAACCGTAAATGAGACTCCTGCATCAGGCAATCGCTTGATTAAGGAATCCCCCATAGCTGAAGCAGGTGTCCAAAATCCTCCTCCAATATTTAATTCATCTTGAGCCAGAGCCAAAGCGCTTTCGGCTATCATTTTTGATGTGGATTTGTAGCCAGGATCCTTATCTCCCTCTATCCATACTCTAATGTCCTTGTTCCTATCCTCAGGATGAATTCCTAATAATTCGACCTCAAAATACCCATTATCCATAGCTCTTTCTGAAGGGCCTTCTCCTGGTTTTGGAAGAAATCTTTTCATAATTGACCTTGTTGTAGAAAAACCTGCCATTCCAGCCATTCCACCGGTAACAATTCCAGATGTTGTTGCTCCAATAAGGCCACCAGGTCCTTTTCCAGTTATACTGCCTTCATCATAACAAAAATCTTTACCATAAATATTATTCAACAACTCATTTGTTCTTCTTACTACCCTTGTATTTATCCCTGCCATTATGAAAGGGCCTACCCAAGCATCAAAATCATCATCATAAAAAGGTATCATTTTATCTGGTCCATCTTGACCTTTTTCCTTATCATTTAATGCATAAGGATTAGATATAATTTTTAAAATAGAAGGATCTTCCTTGGCTTGTTCCATCATAGACATCAAACTGTCCACTGTTCCGCCACTAGCACCTCCAGAAAATCCTCTTGTACGATACTTAATATGTTTCGCATTAACGCCATGTCTTGCATTCATTTCTTTCTGTAAGAAATAAACACCTATATCTGATGGAATACTATCGAATCCGCATGTATGAACAATTCTCGCTCCACTATCCTTTGCTGCACTATTATATTGAGATATCATTTGCCTCATCCAATGAACTTCACCAGTTAAATCACAATAATGCGTTCCATTTTCGGCACATGCTTCAACCAATTCAGAGCCATATCGTGCATATGGACCAACGGTAGTAAGAATAACTTTTGTCTTCTTAACTAATTCGACCAAAGATTCCTTGTCATGACTGTCAGCTAAAATTATAGGTATTTCTCTTCCAGAAAGTATTTGTTTAATCTTTGATTCATTCCTTCCCGCTACAGCCCATTTTAAATTACTTTGTTTTTGGTGTTTCTCAATGTAATCAACTACTAAACGACCAGTAAAACCGCTAGCTCCCCAAATTATAATATCATATATTCTTTCCATTACCCTTCCTCACATAAAATTAACTTAGTTGAAATGGGTCTTCAATTTTTAAAGATTCCTCTTTCAAACTGTTATCAAATAAACAATGCTCAACTAATACCGTATCAAAAAAAGCATGTAATTCAATTATCTTACCATCTTTAATAGTAAAAATTTCACAATAAGTTTGTTCATATGACTCGCCATTCTTTGTGGGTCCTCCGCCTTGCATCATTCCTACTACCCTATCATCTTCTGCGGCAATAATTTTCCACTTCTTTGAAAACTTTATTTCTTCAGGCACTAATTTCTCTAATAATTTTTCTGCAATCATCCCGTTACAGCAAGCTTCTTTACCATAAATTCTTCCTGAAACAGGAGTGTTACCTAGCATATTATAAACCACATCATCATGATGCATATTAAAGATTGTTTCAAAATCTCCTTCAGCAAGAGCGATATACCATTTTTCTATAAGTTTTTTATTTGTCTCAACACTCATTATTTAACCCTTATTATTAACTTTATAAAATTATTTTGCATTCGCTAAATATGTTTTACCTTCCTCCCATTGGACATCTATGGGTCCCATTGAAATTAAAATAAATTCACACCCTTCAGGCCCAGATTCTTCAGGTCCATAAGTATGGTTTGCCCTAACCCAACGAACATCACCTTTCTTAAACCACCCTGTACCATCATTAAATGTCATTGTTCCACGCATAATTATATAAATTGTATCAGCTGCATGCGCATGCCTATCTGCTTTTGTGTTAGGGGGAAATTTATTTGGCACTATCCATGGACCATTTTCCCAATTCTCCCCCATAAACTTAACCTTTACTATATCAGTCATATGTTCGAAAAAATCTGGAGATGTTTCTGGATCTACGAATGTTGTCCATTCTCCATCATCTAAACTTGCTTTACCTCGCCAATCATTAAAATCTGCTATTGATTCCATTTTTTTTACTCCCCTATTTGATAATTTACTAAATTAAGCCTATATAAATTTTATGAGATTACTATCAATTTTTTTCTTGCTTATTATTATTAGTATTCCGTCTAATTCTGAAACTACATTTACTAATACTGATGGACAATCAAATAATAGAAATCTTAGTGAAATACTAAAGTGGAGTTTCAATAGAGAAAGTCCAATACCTGAATATCTTGAAGTTAAAGAAATAATTGATCCAAATATCTTTCAAGAAAAAAGGAATTATGCTTTTTGGATAGGTCATGCGAGTTTTCTCGTTTCAAATGGGAATGTTAATATTTTATTTGATCCAATTTTTTCTGAAAGAGCTTCTCCATTAAAATTTGCTGGACCAAAAAGATTAATTAGACCGGCAACCAATATATCTTCATTGCCCAAAATTGACATCATAGCTATTAGCCATAACCATTATGATCACTTGGATATTGAAAGCCTAAAAAAAATTCAAAATAAATATCCTAATGTAAAAATTCTTATTCCCAAAGGTGATGGCAAATTATTAAAGAAACATAATCTAAAAAACGGCAAAGAGTTCCTTTGGTGGGAAAGTATAAAAATCAAAGAAACAATACTTACCTTCACCCCATCACAACATTGGTCAGCGAGAGGTTTAGGGGATAGAAACAAAAGTTTATGGGGAAGTTGGCATGTAAAACATGATAAAAAAAATATCTTTCACGCAGGTGACACTGGTTATTCAGAAGATTTTAAAGAGATTCACAAAAGATTAGGTAATGTAGATTTTGCAATGATTCCAATTGGAGCTTACGCGCCTAGGTGGTTTATGGGTTATTCGCATGTTAATCCTGAAGAAGCAATAAAGATTGCAATAGACTTAAATGCTAAAGAAAGCGTTGGAATGCATTGGGGGACATTTATTCTAACTGATGAACCAGTTTTAGAACCTAAAAAAGAATTAAATAAGCTTTCTATAGAAAAAGATATCAACTTTTATACAGTTTTACCTGGCACTTTTATAGATATTGACTAACCAATTTTAAATTTATTTAAAATAAACTTAAACAAAATAAAACCAACTCCAAAACCACATAATATCCACTTAAATTGATTAAAAAGACTCCCAAAAAATATTTGTGATTCTGGAATATTGTTAAATGAAGAAGATGACATCATCAAAGATATAAAAATGTTTTCCCCTATGTCAAAAAGGCCGGCTATTAAAGGTAAATATAAGATAAAAGGACTCTTTTCATTAAGTTTTAATAATATCGAAATAAAAAATAAGACATAAAGAATTGGAAAAACTGTATCAAGAATTAACGATGAATAAATATAATTCATCCTTCCTCTTTCTCCCAAATTATCAAATGTCTTTTGGACATCCAAAGTATTAAAGCCAAAGGATAGATCGAGCATATTCTGATAAATGTTGTTGGGTAAATTTTGAAAAACAATTGAACTGACTATCAAAAGAATTAAAATACTTAGGATAAACTTGTTAGAGGATAAAATTTTTAAATTGATAATCTTTAAAAGCATTAAATGAATTTATCTTCTGCCTTCAATATAATCATTTAAAACTTCATGATACCTTCTAACTCTTCTCTCTTGATTTGTTAGAATCGCATCATCAAAACCTCTTGATTTAATACCTTTTTGTTGGCCAATAGCCATACTTATATCTTGATCCGTGACAAAACCCATAGATCCTTCTGGATAGACAACCCATTCATGTTCTGCAGGTCTTAAAGGTCTAGGACCAAGAGGTGTTTCAGTCATATTTTCACCCGCTGTATTTTCAGTCGTGTCAGATCCCATAAAAGTTGCAGATGCAGATAATTTCTCCATGTCTGGAACAAGCCACCAATGTTCAAATAGGCATTTCTCTGGATCAGTAGGATGAGGCTGAGGTCTTTGAACTTGTATTCCATCAGGAGTCATAGTTATATCATAATTTGGAAAACAGTTATAAAAATAATAGTCAGTTAACTGTTCATCGGTAAGAAACTCATAGTGCCAAAAACCTCTATCTTTAGCTAATTTTCTTTTTTGTTTTTGAATTGCCAATCTTGTTTCTTGAGCTTTTCCTTTGAAGTCCGCAGGATTTAAGTCCCATGCCTCTAAAGCCGCATCCAAAGGAAAATTTACCTCATCGGGAGACTCATCTCCTAGAGCAGGTTTATGTCCAGGCATTAGCATTCTGTTATGCCCATTATCATACATATCAAATTGAGAAAACTTATAATCATTTTCTATATGTACCGACAATTCTGGGTGAAGCGTTGGTAAGTGATAAGACTCATTAAAATTATCGTGAATAATTTTCCAATTACAGTCAACTTCACAAGTTAAATTTAAAACTCTTACATATCTTTCAGGTTGATATGGTCTCATATGATCTAAAATAGGATTTAAAGCTTCTTCAAATTTTTGAGGCTTCTCAGATAAATTAATCCAAACAAAACCTAGGGCAACTTCACAATGAACTTCTTTTAGTTTAATTTTCCCACATGGGCTTCCATTATCAAAATCCTCTGGATCCTGAAGATTTCTTAGGACCCCTTCTGTGTCATATTCCCATCCGTGATAAGTACACTTGAATCTATCTAATGAACCATTTTCTACATGAACTAAAATATTTCCTCGATGTGGGCAAACATTATAGAATGCCTTAATTGTTTTGTCTTTTTGTCGTACAACTAAAACTTCCTCTATCCCTATCTTATAAATGAAAAAATCTTCATGCTTGGGGATTTCTGATGCAATTCCTGCAATCTGCCAAACCTTGGTCCACATGTGATCCCATTCATTTTGCATAAATTCTTTAGAATAATATCTTTCACCCGATATTTTATCGCCTCTTAGCTTTGGATCAGGATGTTTTTCTCTTGGGGTAGGAATAACTTTGTTCATATTTATTCACCATGAAGTGTAGTAAATGACCTCTTAGAAAATTTCCATTTACCATTTTCTTTAACGCATTCATCTTCATACTGTCCACAAGGATGAATTTCTGTTCCATCAGGTAAAACCGCTGTTTCAAGAGTATAGCTCCTCATAATAGCTTTATTACCATTTACCTCTATATAAGCAGGTTGAGCCATCATATGAACAAACGGAAAGCCTTTCATAGCCTCATTCCATACATTAACGATATTCTCTTTACCCTCATTCTTTATTTCTAAATGAGGTATCTCCCATAAAGCATCTTCTGACCATGTGCTTCCCCAAATTTCAGGGTCTCTTTGATTTACACCATCACAATAGCGATCTAATAATTCTCTTATCGCCAATTTTTCTTCACTCACATTCATAAAATCTCCCCTTAAATATCTACTAAAGTTAAAGCTATCCTCAAAAGTTAAACATATCTATAAAATATTTAAATTTTTATAATTATTTACTAAAGTTAAATAATGATTTAAACAAAATATTAGGTGCTTAGAGGGGAAAATATGAGCGAAGCCATAAAAGACAAAAAAGGTGGAGAAGAAAGAACTCCGGACACAAGTTATACTGAATATCTTGAGCAAGATTCACAAAAAGTCCCAGACTTTATGATAGAAGAAAGTTTTGAATTTCTTGGCTCAGAAGATATTTCAATGGATAGATACACCTCTGAAGAATTTTTTAAACAAGAAGCAGAATGTATGTGGACAAGGGTTTGGCAATTTGCTTGCAGAGTTGAAGATATTCCAGAAATAGGAGATAGCCTTGTATATGACATTTTAGATTATTCCTTTTTAATAGTTAGGACAGAAGAAAATACTATAAAAGGTTATTATAATTCTTGTCTCCATAGGGGTAGAAAAATTAAAACTGAAAGATCATTTAGTAAAGATCTCGAATGCCCTTTCCATGGTTTTTGTTGGAATTTAGATGGCAGTCTTAAACATACACCTGCTGAATGGGATTTTCCTCATGTTAAAGCTGAAGAATGGAATCTACCTGAAGTAAGGATTGAACTTTGGGAAGGATTTGTATTCATAAATATGGATGACAATGCTCAATCACTTGAAGATTATTTGGCCCCTTTACCTGAACACCATAAAAGATGGAATCTTGAAAATTGTAAAAAGGTTATTCACGTTTCAAAAGTTGTTCCAGGCAACTGGAAAACGGTGCAAGAAGCGTTCATGGAATCTTTTCATGCAACTAAAATCCATCCTGAAATTATGCCATTTCAAGCAGATGAAAACGCAAGATATGATATTTATGGGGACCATATGAATAGAAACCTATCACTTGTAGGTAAACCTAGCCCAAATTGTCATGATGTTGATGAACAAGAAATTCTAGATACGATATTTTACGGAACTGGAAGGGTTTTTAATGAAGATAAAATTCTTGTTCCTGAAGGCTCTGAAGCTAGAAAAGTTGCAGCACAAGCAATGAGAGATAGTTTCAATGAAGCTGATGGGCATGATTATTCAGATAAATCTGATGCAGAAATGTTGGATGCACTAGTTTATAATGTTTTTCCTAATTTTTCACCTTGGGGAGGATTTCCAAGAAATCTCATATATAGATTCAGACCAAATGGTACAAGAGTTGATTCAGCCATAATGGAAGCAATTTTCCTTCAAAGAAATCATGCAGACCCCGATAAGCAAGAGAAATATGAACCCATCCCTATCCATTATCTTGATGAAGACCAAAATTGGGACGATGCTGAAGAATTAACAGGAATAGGAGTTATATTTGATCAAGATATGTCAAATATACCAGAAGTAGAAGCTGGAATGCGAGCCTCAAAAAAGAAGGCTTTAACTTACGCGAATTATCAAGAAATAAGACTCCGTCATTATCATAAAACTATTGATA
>JAYZKD010000067.1:0-8700 GCA_036163815.1 Pseudomonadota bacterium
ATTTTTTGCGTATACCCTCTTGCCTCAGCTGTCGAAGATAACGCTCTTGTTGTTTTATAATCAGAAATATGTTTTCCATAAATTGCTAACTTATGAGCGCCACTATTTAGAACAGCAGATAAAGTCATTTTTGTCTCAGGTAATGATCGTGCAAAATTATCATGGTTAAATAAACCAACAACATCTTGGGTTTCGCCCTTAGCATTAGGAATTTCATACTTATTCATATGCGTACCACTTAATCCTAATTCAACCTGCCCTATATCAGTATCAAAAGAATAATTAACCTCGAAATCTATTCCATCTGTTTTCACATTTGATGCGTTAAAGTAGCCTGTTGTAACACCTATTAATGTTCCATCAATAGTTCGCTTTACTTTTGGATCTAAAGGATTAGCAGCCACTATGCCTTGTGCACTCTCAATAGTAATAACATCACTATAATCGATAGACCAATAATCTAACTTAAATTCTAAATTTGATTGAGGACGCCAAATTGCACCAACATTAAAGTTATCAGACTCTTCTGGTGATAGATTTGGGTTACCATCTTGTGCAATACGAATAAATGTTGTTCCACCTTTTGGCGCACCATCAACAGTAAAATCTTGAATACCTTGTAGTCCAACTCCACTTGAATAAAGTTGTGCCAATGACGCTTCCCTAAAGGAAGTACTTGCTGAAGCTCTTAAAATTAAATTTTCTGAGACTTCATAACGTAATGATATTTTAGGATCAAATGTACTATCATCTTCCAGTTCCTCATATCTTACTGCTCCATTAATCTGTAAAGAATCAGATACTGGAACAGATACTTCTGCAAAAAGAGCTGTTGCATCTCTACTTGCGCTCGACTCAAGACCACCACCTAAGAAAAGAAGATCAGCTGGCTTAGTAAGATTTCCTTGCGCGTCAAATTCAACAATTGAGGCTTTGTCCCTTTTTAAATCAAAAGCTTCTTCTCTGTATTGAAGCCCAAAAGCGATATCAATATTAGAACCTACTTCACCAGAAAAAACCAAATCAATAACATCAAGCTCATTATCAGACCATGTTTCTTGTGCTGTTGATATCCATTGTCTAAGTGAAGCTGAATTCGCTGAAGGATCAAAAAGATTCCAGCTTTCTGTACCACTAGTTCCGCCTTGCCCTTTTATAGCAGCGCTAAATCTAGTTGTACTGGTATCAGGTTGGCTGAAATAATGTTCTGTTTCACTGTGTGTATAACGGAAATCCCAATCAAAACCACCTAGATTGCCAGTTAAACCAACAGAAAATCTTAAATTATCAATATCTCTTGGTGCGTTTGGTGATGGAAAAGCAGATCCCAGAGGTCTACCTAACCATAAAAGAGGAACGCCAAATGGATTTCCTGCTTGCCCTGGTAGTATTGCTTTAGAAGGACTTAAATAAGAAAGAGCAGGATATGAAGGGGACTGAGGATTATCATTAACTTTTATACTTGAAAATAAAACATCCGCATTAAATTCCATTCCGTTTGATAAACTGCTTTTAATTGAACCATAAATATTCTGATGCTCCTCATCATTAACAATATTAAACCTTGGTCCATATAAAAAGCCACATCTTGAACCACTTGCCTGAGGAATTAAAAAGCCCTTGTTTTCAACACAATTTGCATCAGGTACATTGGTAAAAGGCGCATATGTTCCTGCATAAGGTCCGGCTGCAACCGATGATGGGCCAAATAATAAGAAACTGTTTCCTAAACCGCTTATTCCAAGCTGAGTAGATTCTGGTCTTAAAGCACTAGACATAGGAGACCTTTCGAGCATGTCAGCAGCAATTACAATATTTGTATTATCAAACTGTGTACCAAAAATTACACTGAAACGATCGTCTTCTTGGCTGCCAAGATCAGAAAACTGGTGGTTATAGCTAACCTCAAGTCCAGTAAAATCTCTTCTAAAAATATAATTAACAACTCCCGCTACTGCATCAGAACCATAAACTGAAGCCGCACCTTCTTTTAGAACTTCGACTCTTTCTATGGCAATTAGAGGAATAATGGAGGTATTAACAAAAACGCTGCCATCATTAGCTGTTGCTCCAGCAACAGTTTGTCTTCTTCCGTCTAGTAAAACCAATGTCGATGATAAACCTAAACCCCTTAAATTTATATTTGATGTTCCTTGCGTAGCTCCAGAAGTAAATGAATCGGGTACATTCTCAGAACCACTATTTGATGCAAGATTCCTAGTTAAATCTGCAACAGTATTTACTCCAAAATTCTCAATTGATTCCCTATCAATAACATCCACGGGTGAAGCGCCATCCGTTGGACTGGTTTTTAAATATGAACCCGTAACAACAATTTCTTCTATTTCTTGATCTTGTATAGAAGTATTATCTTGAGCAAAAATAGGATTAAAAAATATTATGAGTGTAAATACAAAAAATACATGTTTGAAAGTTAACATCGATTAAGTCTCCCGAAAATTATCAATTAATAATTATTATCAACTATTCTATATCACTTAGGCTTAGTGTCAAAGCATGTAAACCATTTTTAAACTCATTTTTTAGGATAGTATTAACTATTCTATGTTTTTCAATCCTTGATTTTCCTTTAAATTTCTTAGAAACAATTTTGATCTTAAAATGTGTCCCTCCTTCTTTTGCTGAAGGATTATGATTCGCATGTAGGTAAGATTCATCCTCTATCTCAATTAAAGATGGGCTTAATTCTTTTTTAATTTTAGCTAATATAATTTCTTCAATTTTATTCATTAAAAAGCAGTATAGTTTTTATTAAAATTTTCAGCTATTCTAGTACATTAAATACCAATTTGGGAATTTTTATGAAACTTAGTTCAAAATATTTTGACGAAATTAGATCAAAAAAAACAGAAAAAGAACACATACGAAATTGTGAAAGCTTAGGCTGTACAGAATCTGGAGAATATATTGCTAAAAGTAAAAAAGGGAAAGTGAACTATTATTGTATCGAGCATATAAGGTTGCATAACAAAAATTACAACTTCTTTTCTGATATGTCTGAAGATGAAATAATTGATTTCCAAGTATCATCAATGACAGGACACCGACCAACTTGGAAAATGAGCTCAAATATAAACTCTGGTCAAAAAGATCATTATGAATCAAATCCGTATTCTAAATTTGAGGATCCCTTTGGTTTTTTTGAGGAAGAAAAAAGTAAATCAAATTCTAAAAATAAAAATTCAATTAACCAAGCTCTAGACCAACTTGGCTTAAAAGGAAAACCCTCAAAAAAAGAAATAAGAATAAAATTTAAGGAATTAGTAAAAACTCTTCATCCAGACATTAATGGAAATGACAAAAACAATGAGGAAAAGCTTAAACTTGTAATTAATGCATACAATAAATTAAAAACTTCAGGTTTATGTTAACTTTTTTTTTAATTCTGGTAAAACATCATGTAATTTAATCAAAAGGAAAATTTATGAGTACTGATACAAACACAGCATTAGATATTGGTAAACCTGATAAAGAAATATCAGTTAAAAAAGTCTTTGGGATTGATTCTGATATGAAAGTACCGGCTTTCACAAAAAGTAATGACTATGTCCCTGAAATTGATAATGATTATTTATTTAATAAGGATACAACCTTATCAATTTTAGCTGGTTTTAAACATGACCGTAGAGTCATGATACAAGGCTATCATGGAACTGGGAAATCTACTCATATTGAGCAAGTAGCTGCAAAATTAAACTGGCCTTGCGTCAGAATAAATTTAGACAGCCATATAAGTAGAATTGATCTTGTTGGTAAAGATATGATTGTTCTAAAAGATGGAAAGCAAGTTACTGAATTTAGAGAAGGCTTGCTTCCTTGGGCAATACAAAATCCAGTGGCTTTGGTATTTGATGAATATGATGCTGGGAGGCCAGATGTAATGTTTGTTATACAAAGAATACTTGAAATTTCAGGAAAACTAACTCTTTTAGACCAAAATAGGATTATAAAGCCTCATCCGTATTTTCGACTTTTTTCAACCACAAATACAGTCGGTCTTGGAGACACCACAGGTTTGTATCATGGAACTCAACAAATTAATCAAGGACAAATGGACAGGTGGTCAATTGTAAGTGCTTTAAATTATTTACCTCATGAAGACGAACTCGGTATAGTGGCTGCAAAAGCCAATTCTTATAATAATAAAAGTGGTAAAGAAATAATTTCTAAAATGATAAGAGTTGCTGACCTTACGAGAAACAGTTTTGTCAATGGGGATATTTCAACTGTCATGAGTCCAAGAACTGTCCTCACCTGGGCGCAAAACTCTGAAATATTTAATGACATAGGTTTGAGTTTTAAACTTACTTTTTTAAACAAATGTGATGAACTTGAAAGACATACTGTAGCTGAATTTTATCAAAGATGTTTTGGTGAAGAACTACCTGGATACGAATCTTCACCAAAAGAAGAGGAAAATGTCACAAAATAATCAATATGAGATTGATGAGTTTAAAAGAGCGCTAACAATGGCAATGCGTTCAATTTCTAAAGAAGACGAATTAACTGTTAGTTTTGGGGCTGAAACAGGAAGTGTTAACGGGCTAAAAGCAAGATTACCTTTACCTAATAAGAGCATGTCAACTAAACAACTGAACTCGTTAAGGGGAGAAGCCGACTCAATAGCGCTATACATTGCACATCACAAAAATGATATTTCAAGCAAATACCTCCCTCAGGGTCAAAAAGCGAAAAATATATTTAATTCTTTAGAAAAAATCAGATGCGAAGCAATCGGCTCAAAAGAAATGGCTGGTGTAGCAAAAAACTTAAATCAAATGGAAAAAGCGCGTTTGAAAAAACGTGAACTCGGATATGCAAAGAAAGAGGATGAAGATAATTTCTTAGAAGCATTAAGTTACTTAGTTAGAGAAAAATTAACTGGCGAAAAAATAAACGAAACAGAAGATACAATCAAGAATTGGAAAGAGTGGATAGAAGATAGAGCAAAAGATACAATAAATCACCTTTCAAAAGAAATAAGTGATCAAGCTTCTTATGCAAAAACTATTAGGAAGCTTATTGGTGAATTAGAATTAGGAGATGAGCTTGGTGAAGAACCTGATGAAGAAGACAAAGAATCTGAAGAAGAATCTGAATCTTCTTCAAGTGAACAAGAAGATCAAAGCCAAGATAGTGAAAATAGCGATCAAGAATCTGACTCAACTGATATGGATATGAGTGATGAAGAAGATATTTTACAAAGCGACATGATTGAAATAGGCGATCAAGAAGACATTGATAATGAAGAACTTACTAAAGCAATGAGAAATCATGGGGAAGAAGATGTTAGAAAAAAAGAAATTCCTTATAAAATTTTTACCCATAAATTTGATGAAGAAATAAAAGCATTAGACCTATGTGAATTTGATGAACTTGATAGACTGAGAGAATATTTAGATCAACAATTGCAGCACATTCAAGGGGCAGTAACCAGACTCGCAAATAAATTACAAAGAAAATTACTTGCCCAACAAAATCGTTCTTGGGAATTTGATCTTGAAGAAGGCCTTTTGGATGTTTCAAAACTTACTAGAGTGATAATAGATCCAACATCTCCTTTATCATTTAAAATGGAGAAAGATATTGAATTTAAAGATACTATAGTCTCTCTATTAATTGATAATTCTGGTTCTATGCGAGGAAGGCCAATAACTATTGCCGCAATGTGTGGTGATATTTTAGCTAGAACACTAGAAAGATGTGGCGTAAAGACTGAAATTCTAGGATTTACTACTAAGGCTTGGAAAGGAGGTCGATCAAGAGAGCTGTGGTTAGAAGAAGGTAAATTACCAGCACCAGGCAGGCTTAACGATCTAAGACATATTATCTACAAAACAGCTGATGAGCCGTGGAGAAGATCAAAAAGAAATTTAGGTTTGATGCTAAGAGAAGGACTTCTAAAAGAAAATATAGATGGTGAAGCTCTCGACTGGGCTTATAAACGCCTTCAAACTCGAACTGAACAAAGAAAGATATTAATGGTTATATCTGATGGAGCTCCTGTCGATGATTCCACCTTATCTGTTAATGCGGGAAATTACTTAGAACGCCACCTCAAACACATGATCTCAAAAATTGAAAAAGATGAGGCAATTGAACTAGTTGCAATAGGAATTGGTCACGATGTTAATAGATACTATAAAAGAGCAGTTACTATTGTAGATGCTGAACAACTTGGCGGAGCTATTACTGAACAACTTGCGGATCTTTTTGACGAAAATAGTAATAACTTTTCTAAAAGAAATATTAAGTTCGCCTCTTAATTTTGCGATATCCTTTTCTTAAGGCGTTTAGCTTTTGGCGAAAGATTGTGATCTTTTGACTTTAATAAAAAATTATCTAAACCTCCAGCATGTTCAACAGATCTTAAGGCATAAGCACTGATTTTGAATCTTACAGAGATATCTAACTTTTCACTTACTAATTTTACATTACATAAATTAGGTAAAAATCTTCTTCTAGTCCTGTTATTAGCATGACTAACATTATTTCCAGTCATAACTTTCTTTCCACTAAGTTCACATATCCTAGACATTTCATAATCCTTAGAATTAATAAAAGTTTCTATATCTCTTAACCAATCCAGTCAAGTTTAAGTAAAATTAATTATTCGATAATTTTTTTAAATCGTTTTTAGCTTCAACAACTCCATTATCACTAGCTTCCTTGATAAACCTGATTCCTTTTCTTTGATCCTTTTCAACTCCCAAACCTTTATAATATAAAAGTCCTAATCTATGAGTAGCATTAAAATAAGTGTAATTGTTGCGACCATCATCATGAGCCCTAGCTTGCCTATACAATTTAACAGCTTCTCTATAATCCCTTCTTCCTGACAAACCATTTTCATATCCTTTAGCTACCTCAAATAATGCTGGTCCATAATTTTGTAAAGAAGATCTTTTAAACCACTCCATGGCAGAAGTTTCGTCTTTTTCTCCGACAATTCCATCCCTTAGCCATGTAGCAAAAACATATTGAGCTCTATCTAAACCACCAATCGCAGCTTTTTCATAATATTCAAAAGCTTTTTCTTTATTAACATCAACTCCCCTACCTTTTGCATAAATCACCCCTAAGTTAAAAGTTGCACTCGAATAACCTGAATCTGAAGACTCATTAAAGAGTTGAATAGCTTTTGAAAAGTTTTGTTCAACGCCCTGCCCACTATAATACAAAGCTCCTAGAAAAAATTTTGCTTCTGCATTTCCTTCATCAGATTGCGCCTTTAAGATTTTAATATCACTATTAATAGATAATTGAGAAAAAACATCCCCAGTAAAAAGAAAGATAATACATATAGCAAATATTAATTTTTTCATTTCTTATTTCCTTCCTTTGATGAATTTAAATAAATGACCCGCTACTTTTCTAATCTGTATTTCTTCTGAACCTTCTGTAATTCGATAACGACGATGGTGCCTATAAATATGCTCAAAAGGTTTGTAGCGTGAATAACCCATACCGCCATGAACTTGGATAGCTTGATCAGCGGCGTTACACACCAGTCTATTAGCTCTATAATTGCACATCGAGACTTTATCAGAAAGATTCAATGCAACTTCAGGTTTCGACATTTGATCCATTTGCCAGGCAGTTTTATAAACAAGATTTCTTATCATCTCACATTCAGTATTAAGCTCCGCCAAGGGGAATTGTATAGCTTGATTTGTGGATAATGGCTTTCCAAAAGGTTTTCTTTCTTTCGCATATTTAACACTCTCATTAATACAAAATTGAGCTGCGCCGACTCCAGATGCAGCCTGCCTAATTCTATTTTCATGAACAAAATGTTGTGCTAGTTCAAGACCTCTGTCAACTTTCCCAAATATAGATTCATCAGGTACCCATACATTCTTAAGACTAATTAATGCATGATCAGTCGGCATATTAAAAGTCCAGAGAAATTCTTCCACTTCAAATCCTTCTGATGAGACCGGAACAAGAAAACAAGTAATTCCTAATGCTGAACCATCTTCACCACTTGTTCTAGCAAAAATCATATCGTAGTTGGCCTTATGTATTCCAGTGTTCCATGTTTTTGATCCGTTTATCAACCATCCATCAATACCATCTCTCTTTTCAGGTTTTGCTTTTGTTTCCATCCAAGTAGCATCCGAACCATGGTCTGGCTCCGTTAATCCAAAAGCTATTCTGTGTGTGCCAGAAAGCATACCATTAATGAATTCATCCTTTTGTTTTTCCGTTCCAAAATCTCTAAACATCAACACCTGAGGAAAATTTCCCACTATAGAGCTCTCGTTTTGTAAATCATTATGCAATCCCAACCCTTTAGTTGCTAGATGCTCCCTAATTATTGCCATTGCTAAATTTGATCCATCCTTTCCACCAAATTCTTTCGGAAGTCCAAATCTAAGATGCCCAGCTTGATCAGCTTTTATTCTCATCTCCTTTAGTAAAGACTCCCAATCTTCTGAGGGAAGTCCATCTCTATCCCAATCTGTCCTTGCATCTTCTCTTCTATGATCAAAGAAACGAATATTATCATCTTTATCTTCTAAGGGTTTTATTTCTTTTTCAATAAAAGCATCTAATTCGGTTAAGTAATTCTTTATTTCTTTCGGTATATCGAAATCCAAGCTTATCTCCTTTAAATCCTTATAAAAGAGTATATTAAAATTTTAATAAATGTTAACTATTTTAAATTGTGTATTT
>JAYZKD010000068.1:0-18735 GCA_036163815.1 Pseudomonadota bacterium
TGACTTTATCTGCTGTTCTAAATAGTGGCGCTCATAAGTTAGCAATTTATGGAAAACATATTTCTGATTATAAAACAACAAGAGCGTTATCTTCGACAGCTGAGGCAAGAGGGTATACGCAAAAAATCGATGAATGGTTCAGTGTTGATCTACAGTATAACTATACTTTAGATCTTGATGATAACCAGATACGTTTCTCTGTTGGTGGAATTAATATCTTAGATGAAGATCCGCCACTTGTATTTGATGCAGCGAATTTCAGTTATGATTCAAGACAGCATGATGCAAGAGGAAGATTAATGTATGTTGGAGTGAAGTTAATTCGTTAATTAAGATTCTTTTTGAATTCTTATTGATGTAATTTGGTTTCGTTTTCTTTCTAGGACTTTAAATCTGAAGCCGTGAAAGCTATAAATACTTCCGGCTTTAGGTATTGATCTTGTTTCGTGGATAATTAAACCTGCTATTGTTGCAGCTTCTTCATCAGGAAGTTTCCATCCATATTCTCTATTTATATCTCTGATACTTGCATCACCATCTACTTTTATTATGTTTGACTGCTCAGGTAATTCATCATCATCATCATCATCATGTTCATCGGTAATTTGCCCAACAATCTCCTCTAAAATATCTTCAAGAGTAATCAATCCCATTAATGCACCATATTCATCTACCACTAAAGCCATATGAGTCTTTTTTTCTAAAAAAGCCGATAGCTGTTCTTTTAAACTTGTTGTTTCTGGTACAAACCAGGGTTCTACCAAAATTTCATCTAACTTAAAGTTTCGATCTGAAATAGTTTTTTTTAAGAGGTCTTTAATATGTAATATCCCGATAAAGTTATCTTTATCATCTTTCCAAATAGGAACACGAGTAAAAGGGTTTTCTAACATAGTAGATAAGACTTTTTGTGGATCTGTATCACAATCAATGGTTAAGATATTTTTTCTGTGAGTCATAACATCCTCTACTGATACATCTGGAAGATCTAATACTCCGCCAAGCATATCTTTATCTCCTTTTTTAACTATTCCTTCTTCATGGTGTAAATTGATTTGACCCCTTATTTCGTCATGAGGATCGACAAGAAGAGATATTTTTCCATTATCTTTAACAAATAAATAGGAAATTTTTGTCGCGATATTAGCTATAGGCCCGAGGATTTTCATGGTTAATTCAATTGAATATGAAGATACAAGAACCCAATAATCGATATACTTAAGAGCAAGAAGTTTAGGAAGAATTTCTCCAAAAATAACAACTAATGAAGTCATTATAATAGTTGAGATAATAATTCCAAAATCGCCAAATAATGCAATAAAAAGACTTGTTGCTATTGCAGATGCAAGAATATTAATTAAATTACTAGCCAACAACATTGTGCTTATGAGATGCGCTCTTTGATTAATTAATTTTTCAACAATAATTGCTCTCTTATCACCCTTTTCAGAAAGATGCTTCATTCGAACTTCTGAGACAGCAGTTAATGCGGTCTCAGATCCGGAAAAGAATGCTGATAAAATTAATAAACCGAAGATTGATCCTATAAGAATACTTATTGATATAAGCATTATTTAATTTTCTCCTGACTGAAAAAGTTTACAAGATCTTTATCATCTATATCATTACTTATGTAAGCTTTTCCAATTTCTTTTAAAAGAATTAATGTATTTTTTTCATTAATTCTTTTTTTATCATGCTTCATTAGTTTCATAATTTCATCTTGAGAAATCTTACCGTCAATATCTTCTAAAGATGTTGGTAAGCTATAATCTTTAAGTAGGTTAATTAATTCCTCGCATTCCATTTGCGATAATTCACCATGAGAAGAAGAAAATTTTGCTGCAAATGCCATACCAATCGATATTGCTTCTCCGTGTAAAAGTAAATCAGTATCAGAAAAATGTTTTTCTATAGCATGGCCAAATGTGTGACCTAAATTTAATAATGCTCGTTCACCTTTTTCAAATTCGTCATTTTGTACTATTTTTGACTTCATCGAACAAGAATTTTCAACTGCTAAAGTTAATTTTTCTTGATTTAAGTTTAGTAGGTCGTTTCTGTTATTTACTAGCCAATCAAAAAAATTTCTGTCTCCCAAAACACTATATTTGATGATTTCTGCTAGGCCACATTTTATTTCTCTTTCAGGTAAAGAAGAAAGTAAACTAACATCGGATATTACTATTTTAGGTTGATGAAAAGTTCCAACTAAATTTTTTCCTTGTTGAACATTTATAGCTGTTTTACCTCCAACAGAAGAGTCAACTTGTGCGAGAAGAGTAGTTGGAATCTGAATAAAATCAATACCTCTAAATATGATAGAACTAATGAATCCAGTTAGGTCACCAATAACTCCGCCTCCGAGGGCTATAAGTGCATCAGATCTCTCTATGCCTTTATCAAGGAGCTCAGATATAGTATTTTCAACTATTTTAAAATTCTTGCTGCTTTCTCCAGACGGGATTAAAGAGACAAAAACATTATAGCCAGATTTATCCAAAACATTTCTAATTTTTGGCAAAATAATTGAACCTATGTCTTCGTCACATATGATATAAATATTTTTCCTACATAAAAAATTTGAAAGAATATCAGGTAGCTCATCAATTAATTTTGAGCCTATGATTATTTCATAAGGGTTATCCTTTAAATCTATTTGTATCTTTTTGATGCTTCCCATATTTAAACTTTATTTATTCTTGATATAATCTTTTCAACAACTTCACCGAGATCATCATCATTGTTTTCTATACATATATCACTTTTAGAGTAAAATTGTTCTCTATCTGAACTTATTTTTTTAATTTCTTTCTTTAAATCTACTCCATTAAGTAGAGGTCTAGACCTATCATTTTTTAATCTATTAAATAAAACATCCATATTTGTTTTTATCCAAATAGACAATGTTTTGTCCAACATTAGATTGTGTATTTCCTTATTCAAAATCGCTCCTCCTCCAAGCGCTAAAATAAATTTCTTTTTTCCTAAGAGTTCTTTACAGATTAATTCTTCTTCTTGGCGAAATCTTTTTTCACCAAATTCAGAGAAAATATCTGAGATTTTTAAATTTAATTTTGATTCAATTCTTTTATCAGAGTCATAGAAAGGTAAGGATATTTTTTTTGCTAACAACTTGCCTATGCTCGTTTTACCGGAACCCATCATCCCAGTTAAAGTAATTTTATTGAAGTTATTATTTGGCATTAAATTAGTCCTAATAATAGATAAAATTTATCTAATAGGTTATTTTTATACCAAATTTAGGTTTAAAACATATATAATTTATAATTGAGGTTGTTAATGAAGAAGTACATTATATTTTTGTTTGTTTTTGGGTCTATTTTTTTTCTTGTTTCATATATTGAAAAGAATGGTCAGCCTGAGATTAAAGAAATAAAAAAAGTTTTAAATGAGAAAGAAATATTTATAGATTAATTCAATATATCTAAAGATTTAAAATGATAAATTTAAGTTGGAAAAAATATTGGCGAGATCAAAATAGAATTTTAGAAATTTTTTTTGATTATCTAAGTGTTGAGAAAGGGCTAAGTAATAATACGATTTTTTCTTATAAAAGGGATTTTAAACTTTTAAGTACATACTTATACAATCGTAAATGGTTTAAAAAATATGTCTTTCCCTCAAGAAGTAAAAAAAATCACTTCAATTTCATTGATAGGTATAACGATAGCCTTAAACCGAAATCATTAAGACAATTAAATTATAGTCACTTAAAAGATTTTTTTGAAAATTTAGAAAAAAAAGGTTTTAAAAATACATCTAGGGCTAGATTCCACTCAACTTTCAAACAATTTTTTGAATTTGAAGTTAGACAAAAATATATAAAAGAAAACCCTATGGAATTTATAGAAAAACCAAGAATAATGAAAAGATTACCTCCAGTTTTAACTAAATCAGAAATGAAAAAATTATTACAATATATAAGGCGAAGTCCGCCAAAGAATGAAAGTGAATCCCAAAAAAATAAAAGATTAAGAATTAAATGCTTAATTGAACTTCTTTATTCGACTGGTGTCAGGGTTAGTGAGCTTATTAATATCAAAATAGAAGACATTGATATAAATGGAAGAGTATTAAGAGTTTTTGGAAAGGGTCGAAAAGAACGAAATGCTTATTTTACTGTCGATACTTCCGAAGCATTAGAAGAGTGGATGACTTTAATTCCATCATCTTCATCCTCCTTTTTATTTCCTTCACATGGTGCTTTAGGACATATAACCAGAGATTCTATTAATAAAACTCTCTCCAGTTTATCAAATAAACTTGAATTTAGTAAAAACAAATTAACTCCGCATAAATTGAGGCATGCCTTTGCAACTCATTTACTAAAGAAAGGTGCTGATATAAGGATAATTCAGCAACTTTTAGGGCATTCAAATATTTCAACTACTGAGATTTATACACATGTTCTTGATTCAGAAACAATTGAATCTGTTAAAAAAAGTCATCCTTTAGAAAAATCTCTTGGTTGACTTAAAATGAATTCAGTTGCAATTTACATCTAATATTGTGAGCAAGTAATGGCTAGTTATTTAGATTTTGAAAAATCTCTTTCGGAAATTGAAGGAAAAATTAGAGAATTAAATGAGGCAAGATTAAGTTCTGAACAGGATGATATTTCTTTAGAGGAAATAGAAAAACTTGAAAAAAAAGCTCAAGAATTACTCACTAAAATTTACTCTGACCTTGGTACATGGGAAAAAACTCAAGTTGCTAGACACCCGAATAGACCTCATTTCTCAGATTATATTGAGGGTTTGCTTGATAATTTTATACCTCTCTCTGGTGACAGATTATTTGGAGAAGATAAAGCTATAATAGGTGGTTTAGGAAAAATTGATGATATTTCTGTAATGTTAATAGGACACGAAAAGGGCAGCGATACAGACTCACGATTAAGGCACAATTTTGGTATGGCTCATCCTGAAGGATATAGAAAATCAATACGACTTATGCGCTTGGCTGAAAGGTTTAACATTCCAGTAATTACATTTGTTGATACTCCAGGAGCTTATCCAGGGATTGGTGCGGAAGAAAGAGGGCAATCTGAAGCTATAGCACGTTCAACAGATTGTACTCTTTCACTTAAAGTTCCAGTTATTTCAGTAATAATAGGTGAGGGAGGTTCAGGCGGTGCTATGGCACTTGCAGCAGCAAATAATGTTTTAATGCTTGAGCACTCAATATATACAGTAGCTTCTCCTGAAGCTTCCGCTTCAATTTTATGGAGAAGCTCTGAAAAAGCTAAAGAAGCTGCAAGCGCAATGAAAATAACTGCACAAGATCTTTTAAGATTAGGGATAATTGATCAGATTATTGAAGAACCAATTGGTGGTGCTCATAGGGAGCCTACTCAAATGATTTCGCAAATTAAATCAGTTATTATCAGATCAATAAATGAACTTAAAAATTTTAATGAAAAAGAATTAATTGAAAAAAGAAGAGAAAAATTTATTAGGATTGGTCAAAATTTGTAATTAAAGATTAACCGTGACAATTTTTATATTTTTTTCCTGATCCACAAGGGCATAAATTATTTCTCCCAACTTTACCCCAAGTAGATGGGTCATTTGGGTTAATAGGTTCATTATTATTTCTAGTTCTTATGGTTTTGTTTTTTTTCTTTATTCTAGAATTTGGGGATGCATTTTCTTTTAAAGCTTTATGATCAATTATATTTTCTTGGTTAATTTTATTTAGACTCTCATCAGAGGCAATGCGGATATGAAATAAGATTCTGGTAACATCCTCTCTAAAATTATTTAACAATTCTTCAAATAATCCAAAGGATTCTGACTTATACTCACTTAAGGGATCTCTTTGGCCATAACCCCTTAAACCAACTATTTGTCTTAAATTTTCAAGCTGACCCAAATGATCCTTCCAATTTTGATCTATTGATTGAAGTATTATTGTTTTTTCAAGGTTTTTTAACAATTCTTCACCAAATTCTTTAGATTTATTTTCGTACTCTATATCAATCTTTTGAATCAATTTATCCCTAATAATATCTGAATCTACGCCATCTTCTTCAAACCATTCATTTATTGGTAACTGTAGCGAAAAAACTCTTTTTATATCCTTGTCAAGTTTATCTGCATCCCAGTCATCGATGAAAGTTTTTTCTGGGATAGATTCATCTAAAATATCGTAAAGTATTTCATGGCGCATATCCTTAACGATCTCAGACAAATCGATTTGGGTTAATATCTCGAGCCTCTGTTCAAAGATTACCTTTCTTTGGTCGTTCATTACATCATCAAATCTTAGTAAGTTTTTTCTAATATCAAAATTTCTTGCTTCAACTTTTTTTTGTGCCCGTTCAAGAGCGGTATTGATCCATGGATGGACAATCGCTTCACCTTCATCAAGTCCAAGTCTTTGAAGTATAGTGTCTAATCTGTCCGATCCAAAAATTCTCATTAGATCATCTTCGAGACTTAAATAAAATTTTGATTCACCTGGATCACCTTGTCTTCCAGATCTACCTCTCAATTGATTATCAATTCTTCTGCTCTCATGTCTTTCGGTTCCTATTACAAAAAGACCCCCAGATTCAATTACAGTTTTTTTTAATTCTTCTGTATTTTTTTCAGTATTTTCTAGATTCTCAGGGTTACCACCTAACTGAATGTCGGTACCTCTGCCAGCCATATTAGTAGCGATGGTAACAGAGCCTGGCTTACCAGCTTGAGAAATAATTTGGGCTTCTTGTTCATGATATCTAGCATTTAATACATTGTGTTTAATATTTTTCGATTTAAGTAATTTAGATAAAATCTCTGATTTCTCTATACTGACAGTTCCTACAAGAACAGGTTGATTTCTTTTATTGCATTCCAAAATATTTTTAATAATAGCTTCATATTTTTCTGCTTCAGTTCTATATATTTCATCATCTGAATCTTCTCGCATTATTGGAACATTTGTAGGAACAGATACAACACCTAATCCATATATATCCATAAATTCTTCTGCTTCAGTTAATGCCGTTCCAGTCATTCCAGATAATTTGTCATATAAACGAAAATAATTCTGAAAAGTTATTGAGGCTAGTGTTTGATTTTCAGGTTGTATAAGAACATTCTCTTTTGCCTCTAATGCCTGATGTAAACCATCTGAAAATCTTCTTCCTTCCATCATTCTACCTGTAAATTCATCAATAATTATAACTTGATTATCTTTAACTAAATAATCTGTATCTTTATGAAACAGCTTATGTGCTTTTAAAGCTTGGTTAATATGATGAACAAGGGCGACATTTTCAATATCATAAATTGAAGAATTAATATCCAAGAATCCTTTATCGATTAGCATCTTATCTAATTTTTCATTACCTTCTTCAGTTAGATTTATGGATTTTGATTTTTCATCAATATCAATGTCTTCGTCATTGATTAATGGGATTAGTCGGTTAATCTTAACATAAAGATCAGATTTATCTTCTATCACACCTGAAATGATTAACGGTGTTCTTGCTTCATCAATTAAAATAGAATCAACTTCATCTATGATGGCAAAATTTTTATCTTTTTGGAACATTTGGTTAATAGAATGCTTCATATTATCTCTAAGGTAATCAAAACCAAATTCGTTATTTGTTCCGTAAGTTATATCTGCCGAATAAGCTTCTTCTTTTTCTTTATCATCTTGCCCAGAGTAAATTACACCAACATCAAGTCCTAAAAATTTATAGATTACACCCATCCATTCAGAGTCTCTTTTAGCAAGGTAATCGTTAACAGTTACAATATGAACTCCTTTACCTGTAAGAGAATTTAAATATGCAGGAAGGGTCGACACTAGTGTTTTTCCTTCACCAGTCTTCATTTCTGTTATCTTTCCTTCGTTCAGTACTAATCCACCTATAATTTGTACATCAAAATGGCGTTGACCAAGTGTCCTTTTACTAGCCTCTCTTACGACAGCAAATGCGTCATTTAAGATTTCATCTAATGAAATACCCTGTTCTAATAGATCTTTAAATTCATTTGTTTTCTGCTTTAATTCTTCATCACTTAGATTTTCATAAATTGATTCTAATGCATTTATTTCTGTGACACGATTAATGTACTTTTTAAGATTTCGATCATTACTTGAACCGAAAATCTTATTCAATAATGAATTTAAACTTGGCATTTTCTTAAATTACTCTTTTATTTTTAAACATCATGTAGGAATACAATCAAAGATTGTCAACCAAACAAAAAAAATTCATGTTTATCTATAAGCTTGTTTGGGTTATTAAATCATTAATTATAGTTATTTTTAAGGTTAAAAATGAAATTGAAAAAATCACCATTAGCACCTGATGATTTCCCTTCTTTACCCAAAATTAAGGGAATGACCATAGGAACATCCGTTTCAAATACAAAATACAAAAAAAGACAGGATATTCTTACAGTTTCTTTTGATGCAGGTACTACGGTTGCTGGAGCATTTACTCAATCACAAATGCTAGCTGCACCAGTACAATTTTGTAAAAAGAATATTGAAAATGGTTCTGCAAGAGGTCTTGTTGTTAACGCAGGAATTGCAAATAGTTATACTGGAAAAAAAGGCATTGATAATACAAAATCAATGGCTAATATTTCTGCTAAAATACTTAATTGCAGGCAAAAAGATTTATACATATGTTCAACTGGAGTAATAGGTGAGCAAATCCCAATTAGGAAAACTCTAAAAGCTATAAAAAGATCATTTAAGGGAAGATCTAAAAATTTTGAATCTGCAGCTAAAGCTATAATGACAACTGATACTTTTCCCAAAGGAAGCGGGATAACAGTAAAAATCGATGATGTGGATATTTCTATTTCAGGAATAGCCAAGGGTTCAGGAATGATTGCTCCAAATATGGCTACAATGTTAGCTTTTATTTTTACAGATGCTCTAATAGAACCAAAATTATTTCAAACTCTAATCAATTTAAGTTTAAGGAATAGCTTTAATTCAATAAGTGTTGATGGCGATACTTCTACTAACGATACAATTTTAGCTTTTGCCACAGGTCGAGCTATGAAAGATAAGAATGTAAAACCCATAAATAAAATTGGTGATAGAAGGCTGATAAAATTTAGAGAATCTCTAGAAAAAGTTATGAAGGATTTAGCAATACAGATTGTTAAAGATGGAGAAGGGGCAAAAAAATTAATACAAATAAAAGTTGGAGGAGCTTCAAGCGTAATATCAGCAAAAAAAGTTGCAAAATCTATAGCCAATTCCCTTCTAATAAAAACTGCAATTGCTGGTTCAGATCCAAACTGGGGTAGAATAATAATGGCAATTGGAAAAACTAAAGAACAATTCAAAGCGGGAAAATTGAAAATAAAAATTGGTAATAATTTAATCATTAATAATGGAGCTTTAGCTAAAAGATATTCTGAAAAAAAGACACAAAAATATATGCAAAAGGATAATATATTAATAGATATTGATTTAGGTTTGGGGAGTGGATCTAGTTCCTTCTGGACATGTGATTTAACTGAAGAATATGTAAAGATTAATTCCGATTATAGATCTTAATATGGAAAAGAAAGATATTATTACTGTTTCAGCAATAGCATTAGTTGATCGCGATGGTAGGATTTTAATTAGCAAAAGACCTGAAAATAAATTTATGTCAGGTTATTGGGAATTTCCTGGGGGTAAATTAGAAGCGGGCGAGACTCCTGAACAGTGTTTAATAAGAGAGATAAAAGAAGAAATTAATCTTGATTTAGAAAATTTTTGTATTTCGCCTTTAACATTTTCTTTAAATGAATATAGCGATTTTAATATATTGCTACTTCTTTTTATTTGTAGAGAGTGGGAAGGCTTGATTATAGCTAAAGAAAATCAAGAATTAAAATGGTCTTTTTCTAAAGATTTATATGATTTTAATCTTTTACCTGCCGATAAAGAGCTTATCCCTTATATTAGAGATTCTGTAACTTCCTGATATAACAATATTAATTATTCCAATTATTTTTATAATTTATTAGGATAGAGGTAAATGTATTATTTATTTAAGCCAATTCTCTTTCTTTTTGATCCAGAGTTAATTCATAAATTAACTTTGTTAGCCTTGAGGCTATTTCCCTTTCGTAGAAAGAATATAGATAAAATACTGAACAATAATGTTTTTGGGCTAAACTTCTTAAGTCCAGTAGGTCTTGCTGCAGGTTTTGATAAAGATGGTGAAGCTTTTCACAAAATGTCAGAACTGGGGTTTGGATTTGTAGAGGTAGGAACTGTTACTCCTAAACCTCAAAAGGGAAATCCAAAACCAAGGGTTTTTAGGATTAAAGATCATAAAGGAGTGATTAATAGTCTTGGGTTTAATAGTAAGGGATTTGAGGAGGTAAAAAAAAGATTATTAGAAAATTCAGGCAATGAAGTTGTCGGTATAAATATCGGGGCTAACAAAGAAAGTAATAATTTTATAAATGACTACTTAGAAGGGCTAAGCTTTTTTTCAGATTGTGTATCATATATCACTATAAATATTTCCTCTCCGAATACACCTGGTCTAAGAGATCTACAATTAGAAAATAACTTAGCGGAGTTAACAGAGGAATTAAAAAAGGTTTCTGAAGCTAACAATGATATAAAAAATATACCTATTTTAGTAAAGATCTCTCCTGACATTACAGACAGTAATCTTAAGGATTTATGCGATATTATATTGATGAATTCAGTCGATGGAATTATTATTTCAAATACCACGCTTAAAAGACCCTATAAAGGTTATGGTGAGGAGATTGCTGGCGGTCTATCTGGCAAACCTTTATTCAAAATTTCAACTGAACAATTAAAAAATGTTTACGAATATACTGAAGGTAAGATACCTTTAATAGGTGTGGGGGGAATTGACTCTTCTGAAAAAGCCTATGAAAAGATTAAAAATGGTGCAAGTTTAGTGCAATTATACACTGGTATGATTTATCAGGGCCCAGGTTTAATTAATGAAATTAATGAAGGTGTTTCAAGGCTTTTAAAAGAAGATGGATTTAGTAATATAAGTGAAGCTATTGGTATTAACACAGAGGTAAAGGTAAAATGAGTCTTAAAATATTGCATAATCCTAGATGTTCAAAATCAAGACAAACACTTGAAATAATCAATAGTAAGGGCGTTTCGGTAGAGGTAATTGAATACCTTAAAACACCTCTGAAATATGATGACTTACTTAAAATTATTAAACTCCTAGATGTTAATCCAAGAGATATCATTAGAAAAGGTGAGCCTATTTATAAAGAGAAAGACTTAGAAAATGATGCGCTTACTGACAAAGTATTGATAAATTATATGATCGAAAATCCTATATTGATAGAAAGGCCAATTGTTTTTGATAACAATTTAGCGATAATAGGTCGACCGCCAGAGAATGTATTAAAAATAATAAGATGAATAAGAAAGATATAAAAACAAGCAAAAGAGAAGAAAACAAAAAAAACAATAGAGCAATTATTATAAAGGCTGGGATTGATGTATTTTTGGAAAAGGGAATAACTCAAAGTACGGTTAGAGATATTATCAGGAAAACAGACCTTGCCTCAGGTACTTTTTACAATTATTTCAAAACTAAAGAAGAAGTTTTAATTGCGGCTTTAGATGATTCAGCTATTGAACTTGGTCAAGAATTAAGACCTCGAAGAAAAAATGCAAAAAATCTTGATGAATTTATTTTTTCTCAGGTCCAACCCTTTTTTGAATTTGCCAAGAATCATCCTGATTTATTTATAATTATGAGCAGTAACTTAAATGATGTTCAAAGTTTTTCTGTAGAGACTCCAATGATTACGCAGGAATTAGAATATTTAAAAGTTGATATTATTGATGGAATAGAAAAGGGAATACTTCCAGATGTTGATCCTGATTATTTTTGTTCTGTTCTTCAATCTGTTACTGAGGGTATAGCCTTTACGCTTGTTAGAAAAAAAATGTCTGACGAAGACATAGATGTTGCTATTAAATTTTGTACAGATTTTATCGTAGCTGGTATCAGGGCGGTATAAAATGTATAAGGCCGTTGTTGTTAATTCACTTTCAAATGATCTTTCTTCAACAGAAATATTGGATATTGAAAGAAAAAAACTTGAATCAAATGAAATTCGTATACAGGTTAAAGCAGCATCCGTTAATTTTCCAGACTTATTAATGACTGAAGGCTTATATCAGTATAAACCTAAAACCCCTTTCATTCTTGGAATGGAATCTTCAGGTGTAATTATTGAAAAAGGAAATACCGTAAGTACATTTTCAATTGGTGATGAAGTAATTGTAAGTGGAAAGACTGGTTCTTTTGCTGAAGAAATTATTGCTACTGAGGATTTGATTAGAATTAAACCTGAATCATTAAACTGGGAGGAGGCTGCGTCATTTACCGTTGCTTATTTAACGGCATATGTTGCTCTTGTATGCAGAGGTAATATCGAAAATGGGGAGAGTTTATTAGTCCATGGCGCTGCTGGCGGTGTTGGTTTAGCAGCAGTTGATCTTGGAAATTATTTTGGTGCCAATGTGATTGCAACATCTGCCTCTTCTAAAAAAAGAAAATTCTTAAAAACTTATGGTGCCCAACATGTGTTACCTGATAAAGGCTTTAAGGATAAGGTTAAGGAGCTTACTTCAGGAAGTGGAGCTGACATTATTTACGACCCAGTAGGCGGAGATGTCTTTGATGAATCTGTTCGTTGTATTGGGTGGAATGGTCGCCTTCTTATTATTGGTTTTACTTCGGGTCGAATACCGAGCGTAAATGTTAATATGCCACTTATCAAAGGTTTTTCAGTTGTAGGTGTACGCGGTGGTGAATATGGAAGAAGAGATCCTGAAAAAGGTAAGCAAAATTTAGAATCGATTGATAAGTTAGCAATGTCTGGCAAATTAAATCCTCACATACATAAAGTGTATTCTCTCGAAAATACTAATGAGGCCCTAAATGAGCTTAGAAACAGAACTGTTATTGGAAAGATTTGCATCAAGCCTTAATTTCTTTCTTGCATAATTTTTTGAATAGTGTACATTATTCAAATATTAGATAATAAATTTTTGAGGAGTCATTTTGCCGCGAGGAGGATCTAGGGTTGGAGCTGGAAGGCCAAAGGGTCAAGGTAAATTTGGCGAAAAAACTAAACCCATACGCGTTCCCATTAGTAAGGTTGATAGTATTATGAATTTTATCAACAATAATAGTCTTTCGCTCCCATTATATAGTAGCAAGGTTCCAGCAGGGTTTCCATCCCCTGCTGATGATCATATGGAAGGAAAATTGGACTTAAATACATATCTTGTGAAACATCCAACAGCAACATTTTTTGTAAAAGCTTCTGGCGATTCTATGGTAGGAGCAGGCATACACGATGGTGATATTTTGGTTGTTGATCGAAGTTTAGAGCCTCGGAAAGGCCAAGTAGTAATAGCGGCGATTGATGGACAGTTAACAGTCAAGCGTCTGAAGAGAAAAGGCCCAAAAATTTTCTTAGCTCCTGAAAATAAAAAATTTCGTCCTATAGAATTAAATGAAAATAATGATGTAAAGATTTGGGGAGTTGTAACTAGTGTTATCCACAAAGTCTAATCCTAAAAAAGTTTTTGCTCTTGTTGATTGCAATAATTTCTATGTTTCTTGTGAGCGTGTCTTTAACCCATTTTTGTTGGACCAGCCGATTATTGTGTTATCGAATAATGATGGTTGCATAATTGCTAGATCAGATGAAACAAAAGCTTTAGGTATTCCAATGGGAGCACCTTTTCATCATTATAAGCACACACTAATAGAAAAAGGTGTCTATATATATTCTTCAAATTATCAACTTTATGGTGATATGTCTGGGAGAGTTATGGATTCTTTGAGAATATTTAGCCCTGATGTCGAAGTGTATTCGATCGATGAGGCATTCGTCAGGTTCAAGTATTCTGATAAAAAAAACTATACTGAATATTTAAAAAATATTAGAGACAGTATTATTCAATGGACAGGTATCCCTGTTTCAATAGGCTTAGCTCCAACAAAAACACTGGCAAAAATTGCCAACTCTCTTGCTAAGAAATCCAATACTAATTCTGTTTTTGATTTAAGTTCACCGGCAAAACAGATAGAAATTCTTGAGGATATCCAGGTAGAAAATATTTGGGGCATATCTAAAAGATGGGGAGCAAAATTACGATTAATAGGAATAGGCAACGCTTTACAGTTAAGAAACTCATCACCTCAAAAAATACGAAAATATTTAGGTGTGGTGCTAGAAAGGATTGTTTATGAGTTAAGAGGAATATCGTGTTTAGACCTTGATCAATTCAAACCCCGCAAAAATATAATGATTTCAAGAAGTTTTGGTACTTTAGTTAATAATTTAACCGATCTAGAACAAGCTGTGTCACTTTATACGACCAAGGCTTGTGAAAAAATGCGATTACAAAAAAGCAGAACACAGGCTGCATATATTTTTGTAAGGACTAATAGGTTTTCTAGAAATCAGCCCCAGTATAGTGCCGGTGCCATTTTTGGTTTTAACAATCCGTGTAGCGATACCGGATATATCATAAAGAAAGTTAAAGAGAGTTTATCTTCCATTTTCAAACACGGCTATTTGTATCAACAAGCAGGAGTTATGCTAATGGATTTGGTCTCTGATAGCGTTTACCAAGAAGATTTATTTGAAATTTTTGATTACCAAAGATCGGACTCCAGAATGAAGATTTTGGATGGTATTAACGAAAGGTTTGGTCCTGGTACACTTTTTTATGCGGCAGCGGGTTTAAAAAAAGATGGTGATTGGCAATCCCGTACGCATCATCTATCTCCTAGATATACAACAAAATGGAATGAGTTACCTCGTGCTTCATAATTCTGTTGAATACAATTAAGAATTTTAGTAAATCAGATTTGTGGAAGTTTTAGCAAATATTTTAGCAGCAGGGACATTATTTATAATGTTGTTCTTTAGTATTTCTGTTGCCCGAAATGTTCATAAAGCATTAGATAAAGAAAATGCAGGAATCTTATTAAGAATCCTTTTTCCTGAATATTTTTTTTGGGGGTTTATTTTTTCTTTGATAAGTGGATTACTCTACCTTTTTGAAGGAAACACCATTCGATTCCTAGTAATGCTTATAATTGCATCGATGGCAGCCTTTTCTAGATATTATTTAGTTACAAGGATAAACAAAAATCGTGATTTGATGATGCAGGGTAATCCTAAAGCTGTGAAAGAATTTTCCTCACTCCATAAAATAAGTGTTTCAATTAATGTTATTCAAATCATACTTTTATTAATACTGTTGACTTACTCCACAATTATTTAAACACTTCTTTTTGCTTTATCAGCATCATTGGAGGATCTAATCATATCTCTAATTCCATTCCAATCATCATCACTTAATTTATCAAGGCTTTGATAGAAATTACCGCCAGAGGATAAGTGAATTGCTCCGTCTATTGCGATAGTTTGTCCAGTTAAATAATCACACCCATCAGCCATTAAAAATGTAGCTAAATTCCTTAATTCTTGCATTTCACCATTTCTACCCATCGGTATGCTAAGACCGCTTGCGCTTTCATCGGTATCTTGTCCAGGGCTTAATCTCTCCCAAGCGCCTTTTGTAGGAAAAGGACCAGGAGCAATAGCGTTTAATCTAATTCCATATTTTCCCCACTCAGCGGCTAAAGATTTTGTCATAATGTTAATACCTGCTTTGGACATTGCTGAAGGGACTGTATAAGGACCTCCGTTCCAAATCCATGTGGTTAGGATGGATATTACTGATCCTTTAATTTCTTCATCTATCCAGCGAGTTCCACAAGCATGAGTTACATAAAAAGATCCTCGGAAAACAATATTTGATATTGCCTCAAAACCTTTCGGAGTTAAATCCTTTGTTGGTGAAATAAAATTTCCTGCTGCATTATTGACTAAACCAGTTAGGGCACCACCATCTGACCAAATTTGATCAATCATATCATTTACAGCTTCTGATACCCTAATATCACAAGCATGTGCTGTTGCTTTTCCTCCTGCATCAATTATTTCTTTTACGGTATCCTCTAAAACCGATTTTCTTCTGCCACAAATATAAACCTCTGCACCAAGCTTGGCATACTCACTAGCCATTTCTTTACCTAGCCCTGAACCACCGCCAGTTACTAATATTCTTTTTCCTTTTAATAGTGTGTCTTTAAACATTTAATTCTCCTAAGATATTTTAAGGCGCCTGAAGATAGTTGAAATTAACCACCCAAAGGAACCTGATAAGATTACCGCAAGAATTCCATAAAGCAACGGAAAATTCTTTGAAGCTAACCAAATTAATCTACTAAAACCAGCTTGCTTAAGATCGATTTTATTTTCTGCATAGGAAATAAATTCACCATTTTGAAATATAAAGTATCGTATAAAATATTTTCCTTGTTGAGAGTTTGACGGAAGTAAGAATTCTGTAGAAAAAATACCTACTTTTCCAGGTCCAGATTTGATTGCTATATCTTCTTCACTAGCGACAAATTGTCCTTTATCTATCATATAATTTTTAAGGTTTTTATTAAAAACAATCTGATTTGTCTTACTGTTAGTAATTTTAGCATCTCCTAAAGGAAGATTATTTAATCCAAGGCCCAATTTATCAAAAACTTTTTGATCAGCTATGACATCTAATTTTTTTGAACTTAAAATATTATAATAACTTGGTACCTGATAGTAATCTGCTCTTCCAAGACCTAACCATACACCATACAATTTTCTTTTTTCTTCTAAAGTTATATTCCTTGCAGGACCAACTACTTCAATAATTATATCTTTTTTCCCCGAAGGCATAACACCGTAGAGAACTATCTCTGTTCCTGAAATATTAGGTCTAATTTTTATATCTTTTTCACCTTCATCAATAACAATATTAGGAGGCATTTGTCCCATTAGAATAAAAATACTGAAAAATGTTATGAGTAATCTTTTTATCATTCTAAATTACTCCCAGAAATCATATTTATAAGATTCTCAGGCTCCATAAATAATTCTGAAGCCATAATACCCCCTACCAACAGAACTAAAATAGAAAGAGCTATTCTTAAACCTGCGCCATTAAATCTACTACTCAATCTTACTCCTATTTGTGCCCCTATAGCGCCACCTAATAATAAGATAAAGGCAAGAATTATATCCACAGATTGATTGGTTGATGCATGAAGAATTGTTACAAAAGCGGTTATAAATATTATTTGATATAGTGATGTCCCTACAACAACAGAAGTGGGCATCCTTAATATATAAATCATGGCTGGTATAATAATAAAGCCACCACCAACCCCCATGATTGAGGATAAAATACCAACTATAAATCCTACGAGATAGGGTGGAATTAGTGATATATAAAGCCCTGATCTTCTGAAACGTATCTTAAAAGGTAGACCCATAATCCAAGAATGATGATAAAATCTTGTTCTTTTTTTGTGACCTAGCAGACCTAAGCTATCTAAACTTTCATAAAGCATGAAAAAACCTATACCTGTAAGGAAAAGGAAATAAGTTGATGTGATAAGCAAATCTACGAGTCCAACTTCTTTAAGGGAATTAAAAATATAAATACCAACGAAAGAGCCCAATATACCTCCAGCAAGAAGCACATTCCCCATTCTAATATCGACCGCTTTTCTTCTTAAATGTCCTATTGTTCCAGATAATGATGAACCAACAATATGATTAGCTTCTGAGGCAACTGCTATGGCAGGAGGGATTCCCAGGAAAATTAGCAATGGTGTCATTAAAAAACCACCACCAACTCCAAAAGTTCCAGACAAAGTCCCAACAATTATGCCGAGGCATAAGAAACCAATTGGGTTTATCGACATTTCTGCAATAGGCAGATAAAATTCCATATCTTCCTCTAATCAATAATTTTATTAAGAGCCTACATTATGAAGAAAATATGGCAAAGTAATTATTTATAGACTAAATATTTCTATACTATATTGTGAGTAGCGTTTTTAAATTCTTATTCTAAAAGGGGAAATACAATGACTGAAGCATGGATAATAGATGGGTGTAGAACTCCACGAGGTATTGGAAAACCAGGCAAAGGAGCTTTAACTGGAATTCACCCTCAGCACCTAGGAGCAACAGTTCTAAAAGCATTAGCAGAAAGAAATGATTTAAATACTGCAGAAGTTGACGACATAATTTGGGGAACTAGTTCTCAAAGAGGTCAGCAAGGTGGTGATTTAGGAAGAATGGCGGCTTTAGATGCTGGATATGATATCAAAGCTAGTGCAGTTACACTTGACAGGTTTTGTGGTTCAGGTATCACCAGCGTGAATATAGCTGCAAGTAGTGTTATGTCAGGTATGGAAGATTTAGTTATTGCGGGCGGCACAGAAATGATGTCAACTTATGGACAAGGCGGAAGTAATTCATCTCCTTTTATGGATAGCGGAAATGAAAGACTAAGAAGTGTACATCCTCAGCCTCATCAAGGAGTTTGTGCTGACGCAATTGCAACTTTAGAAAATATTAGTCGTGAAGATGTTGATAAATTAGCTTTAGTAAGTCAGCAAAATGCAGCTAAGGCATTAGAAGGGGGACATTTTGATAAATCCCTAGTTCCAGTTTATAAAGAAGACGGTTCACTTGCTTTAGACCATGAAGAATTTCCGAGACCAAATACAACCTTAGAAGGGTTATCTGAATTAAAAGCATCGTTTGAATCTCTAGCTGATTATCCTTTGGATGAAGATGGAAC